>CAYFGR010000026.1:0-16105 GCA_964343135.1 uncultured Dehalococcoidales bacterium | reverse complement strand
CCTGGTCGTCGATAAAGACCGCCCCCAGCTTTTCACTGAGGAAAGTGCCCAGTTTAAAGACATGACCGACCTCGATGCCGAGCGCTGAGGATAACTTACCGCCGCACCGGTGACATGCGTCTCCGGCGCGAGCCATGGCGATATCGGATACGGTATCCGTTTTGAAGTCTCTCGGGTAGTTGACGTTACGGAGGTGAGTTTCCGGTTTATTGGCACCGGCGATAAAGTTAGTCCCCGTGGTGATGGATTGGTCAGCCACAACTTTGGAGCCGCTAATACCCACTGGGGAGGCGGCACCAGCCACGATGCCAGCGTTAACGACCTCGGCTTCGGTTGCCATGCGGAGTTCACTACCGTGCAGGATATTTTTCAGCTTTATCTCATTGACTTCAAGGTCGCCGCGGATGACCACAAAGATTAGCTCACCGTTAGCGATGTAAAATACGGCCTTGATGGTCTGAGAGTGGGGGATACGTAAGAAACGGGCGACTTCCTCAATTGTAGCGGCGCCGGGCGTCGTCACTTCTTCCAGGGGCAGGGGTACCTCACTTTGCGCCTGGCTTTTTACACTTTGCGCTTTTTCCACGTTAGCCGCATAATCGCACCCGGTGCAGTAGATAATTTCATCTTCACCGCTATCGGCAACGACCATGAATTCGTGGGAGTCCTTGCCGCCAATGGCGCCGCTATCGGCTTCAACCATCAGGGCGGGCAGACCGCAGTGGGCATAGATATTGCGATACGCCTGTATCATTTTATTATAGCTTTCGTTCAGTCCGGCTTCATCGACATCAAAGCTATACAGGTCTTTCATGGTGAATTCACGGACTCTTATCAGTCCGGCGCGGGGGCGTGGTTCATCGCGGAACTTGGCCTGGATTTGATAGAGCAGTAAGGGCAGGTCCCGATAGCTCTGCACCACCTGGCTGACCAGTCGGGTGATAACTTCTTCATGGGTGGGGCCCAGGACTAATTGACGTTCCCGCCGGTCGTAGAGGCTAAAGAGTCCCTTACCGAAAGCCTGGTCCCGGCCGGTTTCCTGCCACAGTTCCAGGGGCTGGAGCACCGGCAGCATCAACTCCTGTCCGCCGACTTTATCCATCTCGTCACGGATAATATTCTCAATCTTTTTCAGCGACTGCCAGGCGAGGGGTAGGTAAGAATAGACTCCCGCCGCCACCTGCTGTATCATGCCTGCCCGGAGCAGTAACTGGTGGCTGACTGTTTCCGCTTCCGCCGGAATTTCCCGCTGTGTTTTACCGAATAGTTTTGATATACGCATCGTTTATTTTCAGGCTGTGGGTAAGGGGTGAAAACCTAACCTATTAAAGCACATTGAGCCGGTTTATTCCAGCAGGTTTTATATGGTGACCTCACTCGTTTTTGCGAAATCCTAAACAGGTGGAAAAAATATATCCTGATGACTTTATGTAGGTGACTTTACAGGGTGTGATTTGAGTTACTTTGGTTTAGCTTTGGGAGTTGGCTTAGCCTTAGCAGGTGTCTTAGCTTTGGGTTTTGGTTTGGAGTTCGGTGATTTTGTTTTCGGGCCCTGGACTTGCCTGACTGTAGATTACTCGATAATCTAAACTGCTACACCGAGCTTATTACAGGCATCACTAAGATTCCCCCAATTATCATAATCAACCAGTTCTTTATATAAGCCTTTTGGAAATGCTATAACGGGGATTATATTGGCATCTTTATCATAATTGGGTTTATATCTAAGGGTAGCCCTGAGCACCAATGTAATCGTCGGCTTCCCCGGGGAAAGCGCGGCACAGTAGGCAGTGTTATGTATCTGATATATTGCTTTCTGTAGGTTCTTAAAATTAACTTTAATTTCGCATACATAATAAGTTCTTGTTTTTTCATCATAGCCCCACGCATCAGTAATTCGACCATATACCAAACCTATCTCTTTTTCAGACGCGGTACAAATTCTTCTTAAGTGACCGTTTACTCTCTTCACCATTGTTGTATGGTAAGTGCTTCTTTCTGGAAAACCGAGATAATTAGGCATGTCTTACTCCTTGTTTTTCAAATAATCTACACCTATTTCTCCGATTGTTCAATACTGAAAAATTAGAAGTAAAAAATGCTCAAAAAAAGACTTGACTGGGTATTTTCCCTGATAGGTCAAGGCCTTAAGGTCCACCATTTACTCCTATTTTCTTCTCTATATCCTCACGGGTGTAGGGTTTTTCCTCTGTTCCGTCCCCCATCTCTAAAACCTTTCCACCTCTCGCATTAGGGCACTGAGTAAGTCCTTTTCCGCAACCACCCCGATTTTTTTGCCTTTCTTGAAGAGGACGGCTTTGCCTTTACCGCAGGCGATGCCAACATCGGCATCTCTGGCTTCACCGGGGCCGTTGACTACGCAGCCCATCACTGCCACCTTTATTGGTTTGTCTATCTTTATTAGTTCTTCCTCTACTGCCTCGGCTAATTTTACAATATCAACCTCAGCCCTTCCGCACGAAGGACAACTGACCAGAATCGGGCCATGCTGACGCAGGTTCAGGCTTTTCAGGATTTCATAGGCGGCAGTGATCTCTTCCCGGGGGTGGGCGGTCAGCGAAACACGGACGGTATCACCGATGCCCAGAAAGAGGAGCGTGCCGATGCCCACCGAGCTGCGGATAACGCCGGTGCGGGGCAGTCCGGACTCGGTAATGCCGATGTGAAGCGGGTAGGACATCTTTTGGGCAATATCCTGATAGGCGGCAATGGTGGTCGGGACATCAAAAGCTTTAAGGGAGACCTTAATCAGGTTAAAGTCGAGGCTTTCCAGCAGTCTGACCTGTTGCAGGGTAGCTTCCACCATCCGCCGGGCGACCGTTAATTCCGGGTTGGTGGTGCCGGGTAGGCTGCCGGCATTTAACCCGATGCGGATAGGGATTTGCCTTTCTTTGGCCGCCTGTACCACCGCTTTGACCTTTTCCGGTTCGCCGATGTTGCCCGGATTGAGGCGCAGTCCGTCAACGCCAGCTTCAACCGCCATCAGGGCGAGCCGATAGTCAAAGTGAATATCGGCAATCAGGGGTACGGAAGTGCCTTTTTTGATAGCCGGGATGGCGTGAGCTGCTTCCGCATCCGGCACGGCAATTCTAACAATTTCACAGTCACACTCTTCAAGTTCTCTGATTTGTCGGATGGTTGACATAACATCACGAGTGTCGGTTTTGGTCATTGACTGCACCACCACCGGGGCACTGCCGCCAACCGTAACACGGCCAACTTGAACTGGTTTGCTAACTCTTCTTGGGTTGATGGGGTTATTTATCTACCTCACCTCCTTTGGGTTGGCTACATGTCATTGCGTCCTTCCCGACGGGAAGGATTCAGCCGAAGGGCGACGAAGCAATCCCAATAGATAATGGACGCTGCTTTTCATTCAGATAACCCCATCCCTTTTATCCTTCCGGGAAGGACTTTATTCCTTTCCCCTTGATAAGGGGAAAGGAAAATTGTATGTAAGAGAGACTTCGCCTCTCTTAAACTCTTCTCTTAAGAGGGGAATTGGCGGTATAAGAAGGGCTTTGGGTCTCTTTGGCGCTCCTTTAGTATTTTTCCTTCAGAAATTCGTTTGTAAATAGTTATGGAATTAAGCTCCCACCGCTGATGATGCGCATAATATCCTGGTAGGTTATTAACAGGATGGCGGCTATCAGCATGGCAAAACCAACGAAGTGTATCTTGCCCTCTGTCCTGGGGGAAATGCGGCGGCCACGGCGGACCCATTCCAGCAGGACAAACATAATGCGGCCACCATCCAGGGCGGGAAGCGGGAACATATTGATTAGCGCTAGGTTTATGCTGAGAAAGGCGGCAAAATTCAATAGCGGACTGATGCCGGCTTTAGCGGCTTCGCCGGTGATTTGGGCGATACCTACTGGTCCGGCGACGGCGGCCGGAGCCGTGCCGATAATCATGCTGATGATGCCATTTTTAAACAGGGCGAAGGTTTCAATGCATTCGATTACTCCCATTGGAATTGCCTGCCAGAAGGGATAGTACTGTCTGGTAACGGTTGGATTTGAGAGTCGGATTACGATGCCGGTAGCTCCCTGCCCCGCGGGAGGTCGCCATCTTGGTGTAAGCTGGACCGCCTCTGTAGTCGAATTAACGTGTTTAACCCGAAGGGGTACCCCGTTACCCAGGTTGAGATAAATATTGCGCTGAAGGTCACCGATATTACGTACCGGTTTTCCGTCTATGCTGAGGATTATGTCCCCGGTTTCAATATCGGCCATGGCGGCCGGTGCACCAGGGACGACTTCTTCCACTATTACCTGCCCGATGACGACATCATGCGGAATCATGAAGGAAATTGAGAATAGAAGCAGCGGTGAAATGGCGTTCATCAGCGAGCCGGCGCTGAGAATCAATAACCGGCTGCCGATACTTTTGCTGGCCAGGCTCCCCGGCGAACTGGGGTCTTCTTCCCCCGCCATCTTGATAAATCCGCCCAGGGGCACGGCATTCAGCGAATATCTGGTTCCTCCCCGCCGTATCGACAATAGTCTGGGGGGGAAACCGAGACCGAACTCTTCCACCTTGACACCGCGAGCTTTGGCGGTAACGAAATGTCCCAGCTCGTGGGCGAGGATAAGCACGGCAAGAACGCCGAGGAAAGCAACAACGGTAGTTAGCATAGCATGTCTCCAGTAATCTCCAGTACTTTATTTGTCGCCCAGGTATCTGCCTTCATAATATCGTCCGGGGTGGTGTGGTTGACGGACTGGTGCTGTTTCATGGTTTGCTCAATAAGGCGGGCGATATCGGTGAATTTAATGCGTTCGGAAAGAAAGAGTGCCACACATACTTCGTCAGCGGCGCAGAGCGCCGCCGGGTGGGTTCCGCCTTTTCTGCCCGCCTCTATTGCCAGCCGGAGACAGGGGAAGCTGTTAAAATCGGGTGGTTCAAAAGTAAGCTCGCTGATTTCCGTCCAGTTAATTCTCGGGAGTTGCGGATTGAGGAAGCGTTTGGGATAAGACAGGGCGTACTGTATGGGTAAGCGCATGTCGGGGCAGCTTAACTGGGCTTTGATTGAGCCGTCCACGAACTCGACCATGGAATGAACAATACTCTGACGGTGAATTACAACCTCGATATTCTCAAAGGGCATGTCAAAGAGCCAGTGTGCCTCAATCACCTCCAGCCCCTTGTTCATCAGGGTAGCCGAGTCAATGGTTACCTTTTTTCCCATTTGCCATGAAGGGTGCTTGAGGGTTTGCGCAATGGTAACTTCATTCAACTGCGCCGGCGGATAATGCAGGAAAGGACCTCCCGAGGCGGTCAAAATAAGCCGGGCTGCCTTTTGTGTTTCACCATTAAGGCATTGCCATATGGCGCTATGCTCACTGTCAACGGGTAGAATCTGTGCCCCGTTTTCTTTTGTCTCGCGGGTAATAATCTCACCCGCCATGACCAGTGATTCCTTATTGGCCAGGGCAATTTTCTTACCCGCCTTGACCGCGGCCAGGGTTGGGCTTAATCCGGCCTTCCCGGCGGTAGCCATGACCACCATGTCCACCTCCGGATGACGGGCAATGTCTTCCAGAGACAGAAATTTAAGTTGGTCGTTGGCCGTTAGTGTTTTTCTATCATGGTAGTAAACGAAAAGGGGACGGAACTCGCGGATTTGCTCTTTCAGCAAACTAATATTTGCTCCGGCGGCCAGTCCGACGACACGGAACTTGTCGGGAAAGGCGCGGACAATGTCAAGTGTCTGCTGACCGATGGAACCGGTGGAACCAAGAATAGCCAGTCGTTTAGTTAAATCCATATCACATACTATCATACAATAAATAATACTTTGAGACCATCGCCAGAGGTATTTGAGGCAGGTTTCATCTTAAGAGATGAACCGGCAGAAAAGGGCGATAAGGGAAACCCGGAAGTACGAATATAGCAGGATTACAATTCCGGACGCTGATAATCGTTTGAGTATGGATGGGTTGAGAATGGGATATTCTCCGGTGCCAGAATTACATTCGGAATATCCAGTAGTCTTTATTCGCTATTAGTGGCGGTAAATATGGCTCATTTCTTCAGCTTCTTAGCTATGTAGATACGTAACGGACAGGTACAAAAGTATGAATACCCGAAAGATAATGAAAATACACACTTCTCTGGATTCTCTTTCAGGCACTTAATATACGATTCTAAACCAACGTCCCGGGCACGGCACAGATCTTCAAACCCCGATTCGCAGCACACAAATTCTTTAGGGCAATTCATGTTTTTAATAATTTTTCCTATCTGGTCGGTATGATGCTATTCCATATGATTATCCTTCCCATGAGCCGCATACCAGTTCCACTATTCACATTCACCGTAACTGCTTGGTCCCTCCGTGGTTACGTTGAATAAGCGGTACGTTTTATCTTAAATGTCCGCGATTATTACCCCAGGTGAGAAATTGCGCCCTGTTGTGAATCCTTATTTAAAAGCGTACCGTAAAACAGCGACAAACCGGTTAAAAACCGGCTATGGGATGTTAAAGATCGGTTGCAATCCGGTTACGGGCGGCAATTGCGATAAGGCAGAACTATTCGTAACATATGGCGGATATATCCATCAGGAACGCCTCGGCGCCCCAAAAGCAAATCTACATTACGCAGACTGAGGCGCTGCCATGCATTGCAAGATTGCGCTTCTCATTTTGGAGGCGAATGTAAAGTTCGGGGGTAGCAAAAGAGGGGGGGGTTACGGCAAGTTTGCTTGAAACTGGCACACTACCAGACGGCTAGTTCAGCCAGTCGGTTTTGGCTAACCACACAAAGTAATATACGGCGATACCGGTAAAGAGGACACTGTCAATACGGTCGAGAAAGCCACCGTGGCCGGGTATGGCCCTGCCTGACTCCTTTACTCCCATGTTACGTTTAAACAGGGATTCCACGAGGTCGCCAAGCTGACCAAAGATGCTTACTACTAGGCCCAGAAGGAGTGCCTGCCCCCAGCTAAAACCGGCAATGTGGAAGGGATTGGTTAAAGTAAAGAGGGTAGGTGAGGCGAAGAAAAGGCTGGCGATGCTGGCGCTGAAGACGCCGCCGATAGCCCCCTCCCAGGTCTTGCCGGGACTAATAAACGGGGTAAGGTGGTGTTTACCCACCGTTCTACCGATAAAGAAAGCCCCTGTGTCAGAAGCAAAGGTGACGAAAAAGGCCAGGAATACCCAGTTTCGACCGTTCTCTAAAATACTAAGCGCCACAAAGTGGCTCAGCAGCCATCCGATATACAGTATGCCGGCAATTGTCCACGCCCACCTTATAAAGGCAAGCTCCTTTCGGGAACTTAACAGAAGCCAGGTCAGGGGTAGCACTACCATTAAGGTTATTAAGAGCGGCAGCAGGCGGTTGTAATTAAAGTGAGGACTTAAGATAAAGAGTAACGTTAAAATCAGGCCGAGGTAGGTAAGTGGTGTTATCCTAGCGGAGACCAGCCGGTAGAATTCAAAGACCGCCAGCAGCCCCCAGGCAGCCACTAACAGGCTGAACCAGGGCGGTCCGAGCCAGATGATGGTAGCCAGGATAGGAATACCCCAAAGTGCGCTTAAAATCCTTTTTTTCAGCATGGGGTTTACTATAATCTACCGAAGCGTCTTTGCCTATGGCTATAGGCTTGTAAGGCTTTTCTAATTTCTTCTTTGCCCAGGTCGGGCCACAGCACTTTGGTGAAGAAGTACTCGCTATAAGCCATTTGCCAGATGAGGAAGTTGCTGATGCGTAACTCACCACCAGTCCGAATAAGCAGGTCGACATCGGGCAAGCCGGTAGTATAAAGGTAGCTGCTGAATAGTTGCTCATTGATATTTTCCGGTGGTACGCCGTTACTGATGAGTTGGCGAACGGCGTGTAAAATCTCACTTCGACCCCCATAGTTAAAGGCAAAGCTAAGGGTCATTCGGGTATTATCCTTGGTTAGCTCCAGGGCTTGATTAATTGCCTGTTGGAGACGAGGTGAAAGTCCGTCAAGTCCTCCCAGGTGGCGAAGTTTGACGCCTTTACGGTGAAACTCGAGCGCTTCTTTGTTTATTCTATCCTGTAAAAGCCGAAGTAACCCGACAACTTCATCCCTGGGGCGGTTCCAGTTCTCAGTGGAGAAGGCGAAAATGGTGACGAATTTCACCCGGCAGTCACCAAGATAAGCGATTACCGAGCGCATATTTTCCAGGCCGTTGCGGTGTCCCTCAAGTCCGGGTAATCCCCGCTGTTCTGCCCATCGGCGATTACCGTCCATTATGAGGGCGACGTGGTTGGGAACGGTGGTGTCTTCTTCTGAGGTTAACGAATCAGTGGTCATTTTATCTACCATATTGTACGTATACCGGACTAATTTTGGTCTAGACCTCCATCAGTTCCGCTTCTTTGGCAGCTCCGATTTGCTCGGCTTCGGCGATGAAGCTATCGGTAAGCTTTTGTAACTTATCCAGAATGCGCTTTAGTTCATCCTGCGATAGCTCTTTATTTTTCTCTAACTTCTTCAGTTCATCCATCGCTTCACGTCTCAGGTTGCGTACCGTAATCCTTCTTTCCTCGAGTCTCTTTTTCACCAATTTCGTTAGCTCATGGCGACGCTCTTCAGTAAGTGGCGGTACGTTTAACCGGATTACATTGCCGTCACTGGATGGGGTTAGTCCGATATCGGATTTGAGAATTGCTTTTTCAATGTCACGGAGGCTGTTTTTGTCCCAGGGTTGGATAACTAGGAGCCGGGCGGCCGGCGCCGAGATACCCGCCAGTTGATTTAGCGACGTAGGCACACCGGTATATTCTACTTTGATGTGTTCAATTAAGGCGGGGGTGGCACGACCGGTACGGATACCGGCCAGTTCCCGCCTTAAGAGGGATAGCGATGACTGCATTTTCTGGCTGATGTTGCCTAAAATATCACTAACCATTTTACTGTTCACTGGTTACCAGAGTGCCAACCGGCTCGCCCCGTATCACACGTTCTATACTGTCGGGAGCCATGAGGTCAAAAACAATTGTTGGTAGCCTGTTTTCAAGGCAGAGCGAAAGAGCGGTTGTGTCCATTATGGTCAGGCGCATATTTAAAATCTGGAAGTGCGTAACCCGGTCCAGTTTTTTGGCATCAGGATGTTTGCGCGGGTCGGCGGTATATATACCGTCGACATTATTCTTGGTCATCAGCAGGACGTTGGCACCAATCTCAATGGCGCGCAGGGCAGCGGCGGTATCGGTGGTCATATATGGATTGCCGGTGCCGGCCGCAAAAATAACTACTCTGCCTTTTTCCAGATGACGAACGGCTCTTCGTTTGATATACGGTTCGGCCACCTGTTGGATACTTATCGCAGTTTGAGTTCGGGTGGTTATTCCCTGTCTTTCCAGAGCATCCTGAAGAGCCAGGGCATTTATCACGGTAGCCAGCATCCCGGCATAGTCAGCCGTGACCCGTTCCATTCCATGTAGTTCTGCCTCGGAGCCACGCCAGATATTACCACCACCAACAACGATAGCCACCTCTACTCCCATCTGAACTACCCGTTTTATTTGTTGAGTAATCTTGAGTAAGGTGGACTCATCAATACCGAAATTCTTCTTACCACTGAATGCTTCACCACTGAGTTTAAGTAAAATACGCTTATACTTGGTAGTGATCATTATTATTTGTTAATACTCTCCGATTTGATTTTAGAAGTCCGTTAGTTTGTAACCATTCATCCCATTTCCCCACCCACACCGTAAGGCACCAGCGTGATAGATTCTTCCTGCGGTTAATTGCCTAACTCAAATCTGGTAAATCTCCTTACTCTAATATTCTCGCCCACCTTGGCAATTGTTTCCACAATAATATCCTGGACGGTTCGGTCGGGACTTTTGATAAAGGGCTGCTGAAGCAGGCAATCCGTTTCCGGTTCTATCTCAGTACCTTCGGGTATTTCTTCTTTGGAAATATATCGGGAGGGTATGGCGGCTATCTGCATTGCCAGGTTGTGGGCCAGTTCCTTGAACTCGCCAGTACGGGCGACAAAGTCAGTTTCGCAGTTTACCTCAACCATAGCACCGATGCGTCCCCCGATGTGAATATAAGTTTCCACCAGTCCCTGAGCGGTGGTACGCTCGGTTTTTTTCAGCGCCTTGAGTAAGCCCTCTTCTTTTAAGTTCTGGAGGGCTTTTTCTATGTCCCCTTCGGTTTTAACGAGAGCATTCCGGCATTCCATAACACCAGCTCCACATTGCCCCCTCAATTCTTTTATCATGGTTACTGAAACTTCCAATTCGGCCTCCGTGTTCTAGTCTTCATCAGGAGTAAAAATGATGGGCTCGGCGGTTTTCTCGCCCTCAGACTCTACCGGATCACTAATCTCGGCAGTTTCTGTTAGCTCCTCCGCCATGTTTCCGGCTTTGCCCTCGATAACGGCTTCGGCAACCTTATTGCAGATTAGTTTAATGGACCTGACGGCGTCATCATTTGATGGAATCGAGTAGTCTATAGTATCCGGATTACAGTTGGTATCGACCAGCGCGACCACGGGTATGTTGACCCGTTTGGCTTCCGCTAAAGCAATCCTTTCTTTAGTCGGGTCGACAATAAATAGGGCACCGGGCAGGCGGGTCATCTCTTTAAAACCACCCATCAGCCGATTGAGCCGTACAATTTGCTCGTCAAGCTTAAGGGCTTCTTTTTTAGGCAGGCGAGAAAATTCACCTCGGGCTTTCTGGTCTTCCAGACGAACCAGGTAGTCTATCCGCGATTGGATGGTGGCGAAATTGGTTAATACACCGCCAATCCAGCGTTGCTTTACATAATACATTCCACAGCGGTCAGCTTCTAACTCTATGGCTTCTTGTGCTTGCTTTTTAGTGCCGACGAAAAGAACGCTTTCACCTTCAGCGACCAGGTCGCGAATGAAGTTACAAGCCGTTTCCAGCATTCCCGCCGTTTGTTCTAAATCAATAATATGGATGCCGTTACGCTTGGTAAAAATGTACTTTTTCATCCGAGGATGCCAGCGGCTGGTCTGGTGGCCAAAATGCGCACCGGCTTCCAGGAGTTGTTTAACTGTAACCATATCCGGCAAACCTGAACCCCTTTCCCATTTCAGTATTGGTAAATGTTACTAGCGTTACAGTATAACATAACTAATTGAGATACGGCAATAGAGACCGGCTGTCCGATGGTATATGATCTGATTCTTTACCGGAATTCGGTTTGAAGAAAAATCGGAAAAGTTTTATCATAAGGTTATCCACTGGGAGAATAAGATAGCCGGGACTTAAAGAGGTGTAAGGAGATAGCAATGTAAATCAAGAAAACATATCGGAATATAAAGCCTGAATTGCTGTATGATGAGATTAGAGATTTTGTGCTAAAGCGGGGGGTAGTTACCGGTGAGGTAAAAATGGCGACATATTCCCTGCCCAACGATTCCTCATCATTTATCTCTCGAGGTACACTGGCGTTCCAAAGCCGGGGTAAGGCGGGTGGGGTGGAAAAAGAATGTGTCCGGGCGCATACCGTTGGCTCAGCTAGGGCTGAGACCAAGCTAATGCCCGATATAGATGAAAAACTTTTTTCCCAGCCGAAGATAGCGGCACTTCTGGAAGACCTGAACTTTATTTTTACTTCATATGAAATAAAGCGCCACTAGGGCTTGGTCAGTCAACCCAGCGTTAAATATATCACTTTTATAACTGGCGGATGTCCCCCCGATTATCTACGAATGAATAACGTTTATTAGTATCCGGTATAGACTGAAAAAAATGATAGTAATTATTGATTATGGCGCGGGTAATCTCCGTAGTGTGGTCAATGCCCTGGCTAAACTCGGTCATGAGACGAAGATAACCAGTTCCCGGGACGACGTGCTTAATGCCCGGATGGTTATCCTGCCCGGCGTTGGCGCCGCCGGTGATACTATCGTAAACCTGAGAAAACTGGGACTGGTTGACCCCATTCGTCAGTTCATTGCTGAAAATCGTCCGTTCTTTGCGGTTTGTATCGGGCTGCAGATTTTACTTGCCGGCACTGAGGAAGGCGGCGGGCATGACTGCCTTAATATCATTCCCGGACGGGTAAAGAAGCTGCCTCCGGATCTGAAAATCCCCCACATGGGCTGGAATCAGGTGAAACAGAAGCTTTCTCACCCGCTATTTGCCGGCATACCGGATGAAGCCAATTTCTACTTTGTGCATAGTTACTATGCTGAGCCAGAAGATAAATCGCTGGTGGTCGGGGAAACAGAATATGGCATTCTCATGTGCAGCGTCATCGCCAGGGGGAACTTGGTAGCGACTCAATTTCACCCGGAGAAGAGCGGCGAATACGGGCTGAGGATGTATGATAATTTTATCACGTTAGCCCATGATGGGTAAATTAGAATTGCCGCTTTGAATAGGCGGCGCAATAATTAGTATCAAAATGAGGGTACGGTGCTAACCAAAAGAATTATTACCTGTCTTGACGTTAAAGATGGACGCGTGGTCAAAGGCACCAGTTTTATCCAACTGCGTGATGCGGGCGACCCGGTGGAACTAGCTCGTTTTTATTATCAGGCAGGTGCCGACGAGATGGTCTTTCTTGATATCAGCGCCACTCCCGAGGGGCGTGGCACCATGGTGGACGTGATTAAGCGTATCTCCGAGGCGGTTTTTATGCCGCTAACGGTAGGTGGCGGTCTGCGCAGTATCGACGATATGCGCCGTGTGCTTCGGGCCGGCGCCGACAAAGTGGCCATAAACACGGCGGCGGTGCTTAATCCCCGGCTTATTACCGAAGGCGCCGAGAAGTTTGGCAGCCAGTGTATCGTAGTGGCCGTGGATGCTAAATGGGTAGAGGGACTTAAGTGGGAGGTCTATGTTTACAGCGGCCAAAAACCCACCGGGATTGACGCTCTGGACTGGGTAAAACGGGCTGTGGAATTTGGCGCCGGTGAAATACTGCTTACCAGTATCGACGCCGATGGTCATCAGGCGGGGTATGACATTCAGCTTACCCGGGCGGTCTCCGAGGCGGTAGGGGTGCCTGTTATTGCCAGTGGCGGCGCCGGCATACTGGAAGACCTTTACCAGGTGCTGGTGGTGGGTAAGGCGGATGCGGTTCTGGCGGCAAGTATCTTTCATTTTGGCACCTACTCCATTGGCGAGACTAAGGAATACCTTTCCGGCAAAGGGATACCGGTTCGCAGCCAGGACTAACGGACAGTGGCGGGAAATGAACGCCGCTTTATCAGGCGTTTTCTTTTTTAGCCAGGGTCTTATGGAATGTCTGCTAACTAATAGGGTATAATAAAAAATGTCATCAGAAGGTTAAGGAGGTGCGACGTGACCAATCAGAGCCGTGGAGAAAAAAATGAGCAAGTTCTCAGAGTAGTTAAGGAACAAAATGTGAAGTTTATCAGGTTGTGGTTTACCGATATACTGGGCTTTCTTAAGAGCTTTGCGATTACGGTAGAGGAATTGGAGGGCGCTCTTGAAGAGGGGATGGGATTTGATGGTTCCTCAATTGAAGGATTTACCCGTATTGATGAAAGCGATATGGTGGCTTTACCGGATCCGGACACATTTAAGGTGCTTCCCTGGCGACCGAGTGAGCATGCGGTGGCCCGGATGTTCTGCGATGTTGTAAAACCCGGCGGAGAATCGTTTGACGGTGACCCGCGATTCGTGCTGAAGCGGAATCTGAAGCGGGCCGCCGATATGGGTTACACTTTCTATGTGGGACCGGAACTGGAATATTTTTACTTTCGGGATTCCGTTGGGACTGAGGTCCTGGACCAGGGTGGTTACTTCGACATGACCCCACTGGACGCCGCCGTTGATTTGAGGCGGGAGACGGTTCTTACTCTGGAGAATATCGGTATCAAGGTAGAATATTCACACCACGAGGTTGCCAGTAGTCAGCATGAGATAGACATGAGGTATACCGAGGCCATGACTATGGCGGATAATGTGATATCCTACCGCATGGTGGTCAAAGAAATCGCCATGAAGAATGGCGTCTACGCTACCTTTATGCCCAAGCCGATTTTCGGTATTAATGGTAGCGGTATGCATGTTCATCAGTCGCTGTTTAAAGGAGAGCGAAATGCTTTCTTTGACTCGGAGGATGAATATAATTTGTCCCAGACAGCCAGGTATTATATTGCCGGGTTGTTGAAACATGCTCCGGAGATAACCGCTATTACTAACCAATGGGTTAATTCATATAAAAGACTGGTTCCCGGCTACGAAGCGCCGGTGTACCTGTCATGGGCAAGGCGTAACCGTTCTGACCTTATTCGCGTTCCCGAATACCGACCGGGTCGGGAAAATGCGACCAGAATTGAGTACCGTTCCCCGGACCCGGCATGCAATCCTTATCTCGCTTTTTCAGTGATGCTGGCCGCCGGTCTGGAAGGCATCGAAAAGAAGTACGAGGTCCCCGCCGCCGTGCAGGAAAATGTGTATCAGATGGCTGATGAGGAAAGGGGAAAAAGAGGGATAGGTACTCTGCCGGGCAGCCTCTGGGAAGCTGTTCAGCTTACGGAAAAAAGCGAGGTTGTCCGCCGCGCACTTGGTGAACACGCGTTTCACAGTTTCATTGAGAATAAGAAGATTGAGTGGGACAATTACCGGATGCAGGTAACTGACTACGAGCTTAATAAATACCTGCCGGTGCTTTAAGTCATGATTATTCGGTCATATATGCTGAGGAATTAAAATGCGCCGACTGCGGATTGGTATGGCTCAGATTAATACTACCGTAGGTGATTTTGACGGTAACCTGAAGAAAATTCTGGAGGCTATCTCTGAAGCCAGAGCGTTGGGTGTCGACCTTGTTACCTTCCCTGAGGTTACCACTTGTGGTTATCCTCCGGAGGACCTGCTGCTAAAGCCGCAGTTTATTGAACGGAACCTCAGGTCGCTTGACCGGATTATTGAAAACTCCGCCGGACTTAACATCATCGTTGGTTTTGTGGATGCTAAAAATAATATCTACAATGCCGCCGCGGTGCTCCACGATAGAAAGCTGATTGGGGTTTACCACAAGATATATCTGCCTAATTACGGGGTATTCGATGAAAACCGCTATTTTCAATCCGGTCGGGAATGCCCGGTCTTTATCATAGATGGGATTGCCGTGGGCGTTAACATCTGTGAGGATATTTGGTATGAGGACGGGCCCGCCACGGCACAGGCTCACTCCGGTGCTGAGGTGCTGGTTAATATCAGCGCTTCGCCGTATCACCTTGATAAGGGTAGCTCGCGGGAGAAAATGCTCGGGACTCGCGCTTCAGACAATGTGGTTATTGTTGTCTACAATAACCTGGTCGGTGGGCAGGATGAACTCGTCTTTGACGGCAATAGCCTGGTGATTGATGAGAAAGGACAGCTTATCGCCAGGGGTAAGCAGTTTGATGAAGACCTGGTGGTAGTTGACCTGGATGTTGAGGCGGTTTTTCGGGCACGTCTTGATAACCCCGGGTGGCAAAAGGCGGCAACGTTGCCGCAGGAGTTCCCGTGGCGGTGTCGTAAAATCGTGGTATCCGAGATGCCGGCTACAGCGCCGAAGGTACCACTATCGCCCCACCAACTTAAGGTTCTCAGCCTTAGCGAAGAGGTTTATGCGGCGCTGGTGATGGGCACGCGGGACTATGTCCAGAAAAATGGCTTTGATAAGGTGGTAATCGGACTTTCCGGAGGCATTGATTCCAGTCTGGTGGCGGCTATTGCTGTTGACGCCCTGGGTTCCTCAAACGTAATCGGCGTTGCCATGCCTTCGAGATTTTCCTCTCCGGCCAGTCTTTCAGATGCCGGGTTGCTGGTGAAGAATTTGGATATTGAGCTTATTAATGTTGCTATCGATAACCTGTATCAAACTTACCTGGAAACGCTGTCGGCACCGTTTGCCGGAACTGAATCTGATGTGGCTGAAGAAAATATTCAGGCTCGTATCCGGGGTAACCTGCTTATGGCATTATCCAACAAATTCGGCTGGCTGGTTCTCACCACGGGCAACAAGAGTGAAACTGCTATCGGCTATACCACGTTATATGGTGACATGGCGGGCGGCTTTGCCGTGATTAAAGATGTGCCCAAGACGATGGTGTATGAATTGGCCAGCTACCGAAACTTACAGGCCGGTT
>CAYFGR010000025.1:0-16280 GCA_964343135.1 uncultured Dehalococcoidales bacterium | reverse complement strand
TCCCTGAAAGTATCCGTGGTCAATTGGCAGGAAGAGACAATGACCATCTGATTGGATTAACTGAGCCATGCGGTTTGCCATTCCCCACTCCATAGTGCGTAGTCCTCCTCATTTATTCAGGTTTGCCGGTTGCACCATTGAGTGTATCATAATCATAGAATAGCCAACTCAATCGGCTTCACCATTATACAACAACACGATACTGCTGCGAAAGACGGATTGCTGGCAAAAGGTATCTTTGGCGATATAACAAAGGCGCTAAGTCCTCTAAGGGGACATGGTTAAACAGACTGGTCTTGATAGTAAGGTGCTGCCGTGCTACAATTTAAGCGTGTTGGGGAATCGTCTAGTGGTAGGACAGCGGACTCTGAATCCGTCAGCGTAGGTTCGAATCCTACTTCCCCAGCCAATTTAAGGCTTATACCGAGCTGCCTTACCGCTACTCGTATCATCAAAACCGGTCGGTCGTTTTATTAGTTCAGCCGCAAATTAATGTTGCGGTTGGGATCTATCCCGCATCCAGTCAACCGTGGAAAAAGTATGCGATTTCTAAAAAGAGCGGTCGAGTTGTTAGTAATAATTATATCTCTTAAAGCGGCAAATCTGTTAGAGGTGAATTAAATGAAACTAAAGATTGCCGCAACAATACCGACCGATATTCTGATTATTGGTGGTGGCGCTGCCGGGTTAAGGGCGGCTATTGAAGCCCGGAAATACGGTCTTGATGTGACAATAGTGTCTGAATCTAAGGTGGGCTTTCGTAATAATACTGCAATCGCGGCCGGTGGCTTTGCGACGGAGGGTATCTGGAAAGGAGACGGCGATTCCCCCGAAGTCCACCTCAGCGATACCATGAAGGCAGGTCGCTTTATTAATGACCGGCATCTGGTTGAAACAATGACGCGGAATATCAGGCAGCAAGTCTGTGATTTAATGAAGTTCGGGTGTAATTTCCGGAAAGATGATGGGGAGTTAATCGTAAGACAGGGGGCGGGGCACACCTATCCCAGGAGTGTTGCTATTGAAGCCCATAAGGGGATTAACCTCAGTAAACCCCTGCGACATTACGCCACCGGTATCGGGGTCAGTTTTATCGAGGGAGTTCTGGTGACTCGGCTATTACGCTCTGACCATAGGATGGTGGGAGTACTTGGTTTGGATAAAAACGGTCAGGTAGTTGTTATCAGTGCCCGGTCCACTATCCTGACTACAGGGGGTGCCGGGCAGCTTTACCTCAGAAGCAGCAACGCCCTGGGAATCAGCGGGGATAGCTATGCCCTGGCCTATGAGGCGGGAGCTACTCTGCGGGATATGGAATTTGTTCAGTTCTACCCCACTACCTGGGGCAAACAGGTTAACCGTTTGCGTTCCTATGAAAGATATATTCCAGTTGGAGCCACCCTGAGAAATTCTCGGGAAGAAGATATTTTAAAGGTAAGGGGTATTGATAATATCAATTCAATCACTAGAGATAAACTGACCAGAATTATTATGGAAGAGATTATTAAAGACAGGGGAGATGAGGGGAAGGTGATTTTTGATTTTACCACTATAAGTAAAGAGAACACCCGGGAACTGTACCGCAGTGGCTTAATGCTCAAGGGAAGCTCTCCTGAAAAACTACCGGTGGCGCCCAGCGCTCATTTCTTCATGGGTGGGATTAAGGTAAATAAGAACGGAGAGACCGATATTACTGGCTTGTACGCGGCGGGCGAGACTTGCGGTAGTATGCACGGCGCCAATCGGCTCATGGGTAATGCTATTGCTGAGGCGCTTGTTTTTGGTACGGTTACCGGGAAGATGGCGGCGGATAAGGCTTTAAAAATGGACCGCGAGATTCCCCCGTCGTGTGAGGTAACGGATGGTGTTGAAATGTTAACCGAACTTGCTTCGGGCAGCCGTGAAATAAACCTTGAGCAGCTTCAAAAATCACTCAAGCAGCTCATGTGGGATAAAGTCGGGATTATTCGAAGTCAGTCGAGTCTTGAAGACGCCCGAAAGGATATAATCGCATTGTGGGAGCAGTTGCGAACGGCATTATCAACTGACAGCCGGCAACTGTTCCATAAACTCAAACTGACCAACATATCGGCAGTAGCTGAGATGGTCTGTAGAGCTGCCCTGGTGAGGACGGAAAGCCGGGGGTCTCATTACCGCCCGGATTACTCCGAGGAAAATGACGCCGATTGGCTGAAAACAGTAGAGATTTCTCTTCAAGAACAGGGGATGCGGTTAACCGCCGTCCCGGTAAACCAGCCGGGTTGACACGGAGATGCCGCCGGAAGGTGACCGAAAATGACAATCCTGGTAACAAATGAGAATATCCAAATCGAACGACTGAGACTGGATCCCTTTGGCACTAACGCCTATATCGTAGTTTGTGCCCAAACGGGTGAAAGCGTGCTGATAGATGCCCCGGCGGGCGCTAAAGCCATCATTAATAAATTAAAGGGGACGAACCCCAAATACCTGTTGCTGACTCATAGTCATATCGACCATGTGGGTGCCCTGTCTGAGGTGTACGCTGAGTTGGCGATTCCCCTGGCGGCTCATGCCCGTGATGCCGCCAATCTGCCGGTGCCGCCGGACGTTCTACTAAATGATGGCGATACAATTTCATTCGGGCGTATGAAGCTTGAAGTGCTTCATACGCCGGGTCACACCCCCGGCAGTTTATGTTTTAGAGCAGGCCTCCATCTGATATCTGGAGACACCATCTTTGCCGGCGGACCGGGTCTAACCAGGTCACCGGCTGCGTTCGGGCAGATAGTGGCCTCAATCACTGAGAAGATTTTTACATTACCGGATGATACTCGGATATACCCTGGACATGGTGATACCACCGTGCTAAGGGGGGAAAAAGCGCAATTCAGTGTCTTTGCTTCTTGCTCCCATCGCCCGAATCTCTGTGGGCATGTAAGCTGGTTGGCTGTTTAGTCGATTCTTTTCAGAGGGAACCGCCGTCTCTTGTAAGGTATCGGCTAGTTGCAGAAAGAATATAAAAGCGCTTTGTTGGTGCGTCAAATGATGACCGGTATTATTGACATACTGGGAAAGAATGGTATATCGTTTCTATAGCATATTTAAAAATTCGGCGTGACTTATTCTAAATGAGTTGGGCAGCGCTCAGGATGTGGAGTGGTGACAGAAGATGGAGCAAGACGGATAAATATTACCGAATTGAGAGGAGGAAGAGCGTAGAGGAAAATATTTCAATTATGTTTGGCGATAGCGCTGAACTCAATCATGATTTTCAGGAAGACCGACAACCTATTTAAGGGAGTGAAAGTATGCTGAACCTTGAAAAAGCAAGAGCTAGGATGGAGGAAGAGGGGTTGGATGCCTTAATTGCCCTTTCTCTACCCAATGTTTACTTTACGACGGGATATCATTCTCACTTTGCCGAATTAGTGAAGGAGCACATCAGGCCGGTAGTAGTACCCAGAGATAAAAATCTGGAACCATTTATTATTTGCCCGGACTTTGAAATTGAAGATTTCAGTACATACAGCCGAATTAGGAATTTCGTACCCTTCCCGACTGAAGTTTACATAAAATTCGACCCCGGCGCAGGTGACCATCACGCTGAGGCGGTAAAAGCGGCTAAGAATATTGACCTGTCACCTTTAAAAGGTGTTGATTTGCACACAGGACTGGTTAGGCAGCCGCTGCTCTTTTTAGCCAAAGAGTTAAAGGACAGAGACTTAGACAAGACTGTACTTGGTGTTGATTCCAGAACTGTACTTCCGTCAGCAAGTTGGGAGGAAGTCAAAAAAGCCTTGCCATACGCCACGATTGTTGATGCTGATGAGGTGTTTACTGATTTACGTATGGTCAAATCAGCCGAGGAATTGGGTTTTATTAGTGAAGCCACCAGAATTACTCAAGAGGGTATTGAAAGTATTATCCCTTTAATTAAACCGGGGGCCATTCATTCCGAAATTGTTGGTCAATTACGAAAGGCATTATCGGGAGGATACTCTGAACTCTGGGAGCTATCCGTGGATATTGCCGGAGCGCCCGCTACGGCGGTTACTGATGATAGGTTGAAAAACGGGGATATTCTTCTTGTTGATATTGGGGCAAAGTACAAAAAGTATTGTGCTGATGTTAGTCGGGTCTATCCGGTAGGCGAGCCGTCAAAGGAATTTAGGAAAGCTTATGATGTCGTGGTGGAAGCGGAAGAAGCTATGATCAGGGCTATTAAACCTGGCGCCAAGGCATCAGAGCTATATGATATCGGGATGGCGATTGTAAGGAAAATGGATCCTGATTACCGGCGAGGCCATCTTGGGCACGGGCTTGGGGTTGAACTTCATGAAAAGCCTTATTTAGCGCGTGGTGCAAAAGATTTTATATTAGAGCCGGGGATAGCGCTCACCGTGGAAATTCCATATTACTGGTGGGGGCATTTTGGCTGTAATTTAGAAGATACCCTGATAGTCACCGAAGATGGCTACAAATACGCTGCCGGTCCGGCGCTCAATAGAGAACTAATAGTATCAGAATAAACCTCATTAATTGGCATGGGGATTGAGTTTTACCAGTAACAGAAGGGGGGCAGAAATGCCCCCCTTCTGTGTCATATAACACCATAAAATACCCCGTTGAGAACACTGGAGAAGATGAGGTCTCTCTATGTAGCAATATTCCTTTCCTTTTAGTCGGCAATTCCAGTAAAATAACCCTGTGATGAAAGAAGGGTCAACTCCCATCCGGCGGCAGTACCTCCGAATTAAGCGTCAGTATCCCCAGGTAATACTTTTATTCCGCCTGGGTGATTTCTATGAGACCTTTGATGAAGACGCGAGAGTTGTCTCCCGTGAGCTTGAGATTGTGCTCACTTCCCGGGAGATGGGCAAAGGGCAACGGGTGCCGATGGCAGGTGTTCCCCATCATGCTCTGGATAACTACCTTGCCCGTCTGATCAACGCGGGTTATAGGGTGGCTATCTGCGAACAAATAACCAGACCTGGTGAAACTAAGGGTCTGGTGGAGCGGGATGTGGTTCGGGTGGTGACTCCGGGTACGGTGGTCGAGCCCAGCCTACTGGACAGCAGATCCAACAACTATCTGGTAAGTCTGGTACTGGGCGAGAGTACCGCCGGCATAGCCTATGTTGACATAACTATCAGTGAGTTTGCCACGACGCAGCTACCGCTGGAGCGGGTAGTGCCGGAACTGGAACGGCTGAAACCTACCGAAATTATCGCGGCCGATAGCGCCGAATTATCCCGCTTCGATCTGTCGGCGCCGGTGACCCGCCTGGAAGATTACTGGTTCGAAGGGGAGGTCGCCCGACAGAGCCTGCTTAACCATTTTGGAGTAGCCACTCTTGAGGGCTACGGTTGTAATTTTCTGCCCCTGGCGGTAGGCGCTGCCGGTGCCACTATTCATTATATCGGGGAGACGCAGAAGGGGGGGTTGGGTCAATTAACCCGGCTGACCACTTACTCCACGGAAGCGTTTATGCCGCTGGACGTGCATACGCAGCGAAATCTGGAGATTTTTCAGGGTGGTCGCTTCGGGGATGTCGGCGGCTCATTGCTGTCGGTTATCGATCTGACCAAAACGGCGATGGGGGGACGGTTGCTGAAGCGGTGGCTGGGACAACCCTCACTGGACATAACAATTCTTAACCAGCGGCAGAATGCCACCGGCCGGTTCGTGGAAAACACCCTGATGCGTAATCAGACCGTTTCGTTACTGGGCGGAGTGGCTGATATGGAAAGGCTGATTAACCGGGTGCGGGCTAACCTGGCGACACCTCATGAACTCGTCAGCTTGAAAAATAGCCTTGAAATTATCCCCGGAATATTGGAGGCTATTGAAAACAGTGTTGACTGGCTCAGAGGCTCTCTGAAGCCCCGTCAGGACGTTATTGATCTGATATCCGAGGCAATATCTGATTTACCATCCGCCAACCTGAGTGAGGGTGGGGTGATAAAACCGGGTTTTTCCGATGACCTGGATAAGCTGCGACTGACCACGAAAAACGCCCGGCAGTATTTGGTTAATCTGGAACGGGGGGAAAGGGAAAAAACGGGCATAAAATCGCTTAAGGTTGGCTATAACCGGGTCTTTGGCTACTTTATTGAGGTGTCCAACTCCTATCTACCCCAGGTGCCGGAGAACTATATCCGAAAGCAGACACTGGTGGGCGGGGAGCGTTATTTTACCCCCAAGCTGAAGGAATACGAATCGGTGATTCTCAATGCCCGGGACAGGATTATCGAGCTTGAGGTAAATATCTTCCGCCGGGTGTGTCAGCAGGTAGCCACCACCAGCGAGTCCATACTGGAGACCGCCCGTGCTTTAGCCAATATCGATGTCTTTGCTGCCCTGGCGGAAGTGGCGGTACGTAATGACTATACCCGTCCCGTGCTCAATACGGATAATAAGATAATCATAAATCAGGGACGCCACCCGGTGGTGGAAAAGCGCCTGGTCGAGGGTAACTTCGTGCCCAATGATACCAATCTTTCCAATGATGAGACTCAGCTAATCATTCTTACTGGCCCCAACATGTCGGGGAAATCGACCTATCTGAGGCAGGTAGCCCATATTGTGCTGCTGGCGCAGACCGGTAGCTTTGTGCCGGCAAAATCGGGGACCCTGGGATTGGTCGACCGTATCTTTACCCGTATCGGCGCCGGTGAGGATATCGCCGCCGGTCAGTCTACCTTTATGGTGGAGATGGTGGAGACCGCCAATATTTTGAACAACGCCACCGCCCGCTCGCTGATTATCCTTGATGAGATTGGGCGGGGCACCAGTACCTATGATGGGCTGTCCATCGCCCGGGCGGTGGTGGAGTATTTGCATAACAACCCTGATCTGGGCGCCAAGACGCTGTTCGCCACCCACTATCACGAGCTGGTGGAACTGGCTGATATTCTGCCGAGGGTGAGAAACTTCAACGTTGCCGTAACCGAGGAGCACGGTGAAGTGGTTTTCCTGCACCGGATTGTTCCCGGCGGCGTTGACAAGAGTTATGGGATTCACGTTGCCAAATTGGCTGGTCTGCCGAAATCGGTGGTGCACCGCGCCCACGAAGTGCTTTCACAACTGGAAACGGACAGCCATAAAACCCCGGGGGGACGCCCGACAGGAAGTCGCCGCCAACCGACAGAACCAGCGACTCGGCAAATACCGCTCTTCGGGCAGAAATTACCAATTCTGGAGGAATTGAAAAAGGTCGACGTTAACTCCCTGACCCCCCTTGAAGCCATCACCCGGCTCTACGAACTCCAGAAAAAGGTAAGAGAGGGGTAAGTATACTTACTGAAAAATTGCAGAAAAAATGAGAACAATGTTAAAATAACTATAGTAAAGACACCTATTTGATTACGCCACCCTATTGTTAAGTCAGGTAGGATGGTTTTTTTATGCCCATTAGACGTCTCAGGAGGGTGTGGGGGTGAACGGTTTATAAAGCAGACGGGTGAAAGTAGGGAAAACTGCTATCCACTATATTATCGGTGGACAGGGTGAGCCGCTGGTAGTGACCCACGGCGGTGCCGGTGGCGCCGACGCATGGACCGAAAATCTGGTTGAGCTTGCCAAAAACTATATGGTATATGTACCGGATATGCTGGGGTTTGGACGCAGCCAGGCGATGGAGGGGGATTATTATATCATGGAACTGGTTGACTTCGTGGACCGATTTGCGCATAAGTTGGGCCTGTCGAAATTCCACCTGCTGGGGCATTCGCTGGGTGGCAGTGTTGTCCTGGGCTACGTGATCAAGTCCCCGCACAAGATAACCAAGCTGGTGCTGGTCAGTAGCATGTGTCTGGGCAGGGAAATTGCCTTATGGGTCAGGTTCTTATCATCGCCGGACTGGTCACGGTCTTTCGGGGCGGCAGCGTTAGCAGTTCTGAAAGGGGTTAAGTGGGTGGTTGGGCAGCTGTTTAGCGGCATTGAATTTGTGCTTCCCTTTTTCAGGACGAGTATGATTGTGGGATGCAGTATCACCACGCTTAAGGAACAGGCGATAGTGCTGATTAACCAACTTTCCGAAGTCTTAGTGCCGACGCTGGTGGTCTGGGGAGCCCGAGATACAATCGTGCCGGTGAAACATGTTTATGCCGCCGGGCAGTTGACTCCCGCGTGCCGAGTAAAGGTGTTTGCCGGCTGCGGACATTACGTCCACCGGCAAAAAATCCCGGAATTTTCCCGTCTGCTGAACGATTTTCTGGAGTAGAGGACGTTGTGTTTACTTCTGCTTAAACTCTAATAAACCATATTTTGACAGGTCAAGTTTAAATTGCTATAGTGATTTTCTATCAGTATTGATAATTTGTAAAATATTTCTTTCTCCTCCCACACCCCCTTCGTTTCTCATCTTTTTTCACCCTGCCGCCCTCGTATCACTCACGGCTGTTTACATCTGTTTTGCCCAACCACCCCGCGGGTAGTATGAAGGGGTGTCAGCCCCTCTTTGCTAGCCATTCCCCCCTCCTCCAAAGGGGAGGGGAATAAAGGGGGAGCGGTAGAAAAAATAGTGACAGGGATTGCTTCGTCCTTCCAGTGAAGGACTCGTAATGACAAAAAGAGGGAGTGGAGGGTGAGTGTCAAAAATCGGATAGCTTAAACGTGATTGGCGATGACGTAATTTTTCAGCGTGCCGATGCCCTTTATCTTTATCTCTACGGTATCACCGGCGTACATGGGACCGATACCGCTGGGGGTGCCGGTGGCGATGATATCCCCCGGCAGTAAGCTCATGACGTGGGAGATAAAGTTAATCAGTTCCGGGAGATTGTAGATAAGGCCGTTGGTGTTGCCCCGCTGTTTGAGTTCCCCGTTGAGATAGGTTTCCACCCGGGCGTTTCCGGGGTCGAGTTTGGTTTCAATGCAGGGGCCAACAGCGGCAAATGTATCGTAGCTCTTGGCTCTCGTCCACTGATTGTCGTGGTATTGGATGTCACGGGCGGTAACATCATTAAAGCAGGTGTAGCCCAGAACGTAGTCCAGCGCGTCCTCCGTAGATACCCGCCACGTCGGTTTCTTGATGACGGCGGCAAGCTCACACTCGTAGTCGACTCTACTTGAGGCTGAGGGGTAAACAATGTTGTCTTCAGGCCCGATGACGGCGGTGGAGGGCTTCAGGAAGATGAGGGGGGCATTGGGGATGGGGGCATTCATTTCTTTGGCATGACCGTGATAGTTAAGCCCCAGCGCCACAATTTTAGACGGCGTGCACGGAGCCAGGATTTTAATCTCATCCAGTTTGTAGTGCTGGTCAATAGGTTTAATATGGCGGAAAGGCTTGTCCTCAATACATTGGACAGATTTACCATTCAGTATGCCGTATTTAACCTTGCTGTCAATACTAAAACGTAATATCTTCATAATCTGGTCTCCATTCGAGTGAAATTGGCTCAGTGGTAACCGGGGATTAGAAACGGGGTGTGTTCACCGGTCTCAGCACGACGGCAGTGTTAGCGCCCGCATGCCGCCCGGCAATAGCAATAACATCCTCGTCAGTACCCACCAGCCCGCTATCTGCCGCCATCATCGTGATCTCGCAAATTACCTTCATACCGTGACCGAAGAGACGGAGGGTATTGGCGATAACTTCCTCAGTGCCATACATATTGAATTTATTCCGCATGGCTCGACCAATGGAGGCAAAGACATGGGTGGCGGTCAGGGTGATGCCGCCCTTACTCGCCACTTTTTTGCGGTTAGTTTTGCTAAACGGCTGGCTGCCGATATCGTCAAAACCGAAAGCGTGAGCCACCACAATTACCCTCGATCCCTTCAGGGCGTCCACGGCTTTGACCGCAGTATTGCCTTTTGTTGAAGCGATTATGATGGTCTTAATATTTAGTTCCTCAGCTCTTCTCCGGGCAACGGCAAAAACCTCATCGGCGTAGTCTTTCTCCGGGTCATCAAAGTAGACTATCCTTGCTTCCATTTATGACTAAGCCTCCTTAGCAGAACTAATTCTTAAACATTCTACCATCAGGCGGTATTATTTTACTACCATATTCCGATATCAAACTGAACGCGGTAAGTAGCGGTGATTAAATTGACTTCATTGTTGGGGCGCTGATAAAATTAAATTGATGAATTCAAGACTGTCTTTGTTCCCGTTGACCGCGGAGGTGAATAAAAAGGGTCACCTGGTGATTGGTGGCTGTGATACGATGGGGCTAGCCACCGAGTACGGCACGCCTTTATACGTCTTTGATGAACATACCCTTCGCCGTCAGTGTGCCGAGTATAAAACCGAGTTCGGCCGGCGCTATGCTGATACCAGAGTGCTTTATGCCTGTAAAGCTCTGACAAACAAGGCGCTGCTCCAGTTGTTTATGGAGGAGGGGTTGGGACTGGACGTAGTCTCCGGCGGCGAACTGGGCATGGCGCAGATGGCTGGTTTTCCCCTGGAAAAGGTCTATTTCCACGGCAATAATAAGTCGGCGGAGGAATTGGGACTGGCGCTTGACTGGCATATCGGTCGGATAGTGGTTGATAATTTCCACGAGCTCGATATGCTGGCAAAAATGGCAAAGGAACGGAGACGCATTCCGGATATCCTGATTCGACTGACACCGGGTGTAGACCCCCATACCCACGAGTACATTACCACCGGTTTGATTGACAGTAAGTTTGGATTTTACCTGTCTAGCTGGGAGAATGCCGTATCTCAAGCCATGTCTTCACCTGACCTGAATCTGGTTGGACTGCACTTCCATATCGGCTCTCTTATATTTGAGTCGGAACCGTATGAAAAGTCGGTGCAGGTTGTCCTCGACTTTGCCGCTAAAATGAAATCGAAGTATGCTTTTGAACTGCAGGAACTGAATGTTGGTGGCGGATTTGCCGTTCAGTATATGACGGATTCACCAGCGCCACCGATGGCGTATTATGCGGAGGCAATAACAGCCCGGGTTATCGATAAGTGCCGGGAATTAAATTTACCATTGCCGCAACTGGTCATTGAACCGGGCAGATCGATAGTGGGGAGGGCTGGGGTGGCACTATACCGGGCCGGGGTGGTAAAGGATATACCGGACGTGAGGCGTTACGTCTCGGTGGATGGTGGCATGGGGGATAATATCCGCCCCGCTCTTTACGGCGCTCTTTATGAGGCACTTATCGCCAATAAGGTGCTGGATAAGGAGACAAACAGGGTTACTATCGCCGGTAAGTTCTGCGAGTCAGGCGATGTGCTTATTAATGACATAGACTTACTGCCAGTTTCCAATGGTGATATAATCGCGATACCCAGTTGTGGAGCCTACTGCCTGTCCATGGCAAGTAACTACAATGCTGCCTTCAAGCCGGCGGTGGTACTGGTTAAAGAAGATAAAGCGCGTCTTATTCGACGCCGCGAGACTCTTGCTGATCTGACGGCGTGCGATTTGGACTAACCGGGCGGAATCAGTTTTAATATACTGGCTACTGAAATATATATAGTGAGAATATAAATTGAGTAAGTGATGGTTTAATTTTAATGGTGGTATTTAAAATGTGGCAGGTGATTGGTCAAAACAGGGCGGTGTCCTTTCTCCAGCGTAGTCTGGAGAAAGAGATGGTGGCGCATGCCTACCTGTTTGTGGGACCGCCTCACGTGGGTAAGATGACCCTGGCGATAAATCTGGCGCAAGCTCTGAATTGCGCGGCAGCCGAACCTCCCTGCGGTGATTGTGCCTCCTGTCAGAAAATAGCCTCGTTCAGGCACCCGGATATACAGATTATCGGCTTGATTTCGGATAGTAAATCTGATGGGACTAGGCCTCGTGCCGAGATAAGTATTGACCAGATACGGGAGATGCAGCACTCGGGTAACTTGCCGCCCTTTGAAGGCAGGAATAAGGTGTTTATTATTGACGGCGCCGAACTACTATCTAATGAGGCGGCTAATTGCCTGCTCAAGACTTTAGAAGAACCGGTGAGCGGGGTGGTCTTTATACTGCTTACGCGCAACGACCGACTCCTGCCGGCCACGGTGGTTTCCCGCTGCCAGCGGTTAGAGCTGCTGCCTTTATCGGCTAAGGTGATAGAAGAGGTGCTGCAACGGCAAAACAGCATGATACCGAAAAAGGCACAGCTTCTGGCGAGGCTATGTCATGGTAGTATCGGCTGGATGTTTTTGGCCAGCGCTGATGGTAAGGTGCTTTCGTTGCGTGACGAAAGACTGGACAGAATACTTGACATAATTAATACCGATTTAGAAGAACGTTTTAGTTACGCCGGTCAGTTAGCCAAGCAGTTCAATCAGAACCGGGGACAGGTTCAGGAAATACTTGACCTGTGGCAGGATTACTGGCATGACCTTTTGCTGGTTAAAGCGGGGCGTAGTGATGCCGTTGCCAATATTGACCGGACAGACACGATTGTGGACATGGCTGGTGAGTACCGTCTGGCCCAGGTAAGGGCGATGATTAGTAGTATTCAGGAGGCGGGTGAACAGCTGCGCCAGAATGTTAATCCACTCCTGGTGCTGGAAGTGTTGATGCTTGATATCCCGGTGGGGGTAAACCGTACCCTCGCCGCCTAAGGGAAGGTGAATTGTGCCTGAAGTTGTTGGTGTACGTTTCAAAAGAGCCGGCAGAGTATATTACTTTGATCCGGCAGGAATTGAGCTGGAGGTAAATAACCACGTGGTCGTTGAGACCGCCCGCGGTCAGGAATTGGGGAGGGTGGTCATTGCTCCGCGACAGGTGCTGGACAGTGAAATAAATAAGCCGCTTAAACCGGTATTACGAAAAGCGGAAGAAGATGATATCCAGCATGTTCAGGAGCTGGAAAACAGGGAAGAAGAGGTGTTAATCGAGTGCGGACAGCTGATTGATAATCTGGGACTGCCTATGAAATTGCTCTCTGCCGAATTTAACCTTGACGGTAGCCGTCTCACCTTCCACTTCAGCGCCGAAGAAAGGGTTGATTTCCGAAAGCTGGTCAAGGAATTAACCGGTCGTTTAAAAACACGGGTGGAACTGAGGCAGGTGGGTCCCCGGGATGAGGCTAAACTGGTGGGTGGGTACGGTTGCTGCGGGCGCCAGTTATGCTGCAGCAGTTTTTTGTGCGAGTTTAGTCCGGTTTCAATTAAGATGGCTAAAGATCAGGACGTGCCCCTGAACCCCACGAAAATATCGGGACTTTGCGGTCGTCTGCTGTGCTGTCTGGGTTATGAGAATGAACAATACCGTGCTATGAAGCGGAAAATGCCCAGATTGAAACAAGTGGTTTCGACGCCCATGGGGGAAGCCAGCGTGGTCGATTACAACACGCTGAAGGGAACCGTAAGGGTGAAACTGGAAAGCGAAGGTATCGTGGAATTACCGCTCAGTAATATTTCGGTAACTGGGCGCTAACTGATTTTCCAGAGCAGGTATTTCTGCCAGGTGTGCTGGGCTTGCAGATAGTGGTGGGGAATGTAGAATAGGGTGCTACCCCGTGGTGGCGTGGGGGGGTGAAATAGTCGCATCCCAGCTTCGGCCGGGGATTTACCAGCCTTACGGTGATTACAGGGAACACAGGCACTAACCACGTTATCCCAGACGTGTTGCCCGCCGCGGTAGCGGGGGATGACATGGTCCAGGGTGAGTTGTCTGGATTGGTTACCACAATACTGACAGGTGTAGTGGTCACGGTGAAACACTTTCAGACGTGTTAACTTCCTTTGGGAATGGGGACGCTTAATAAAGCGTTCGATGCGGATTACCGAGGGTATGGGGAAATTACTGGTGGTTGAATGGAGACATCCGTAGCCGTTTTCCAGCATTTCCGCCTTACCCTCATAGAGCAATACTACAGCGCGCCGGACACGGCAAACGTGCAGCGGCTCGTAGTTCTGATTCAGCACCAGCACCGGAAGATTTATCATCTCCAGAATTCACCCCAAATCTGAACTTTTACATTCTACCGAATAACCGGTAACGATGCAAACCATGTTGGCTAAATTCGCGGGTAGTTGATATCTCTAATGGAAGCGATTGATTAGTTTACCTTAATCCTAAGGACCCTTTTTGCCGCCACGGTACGTTTTTCTCCGTCCCAATCGTAAATCGCCCCGGTAATCAGGTGCCGTGATGTTAAACGGCGTGCTGATTTTGGGGTCAACCAGACGGGAGCTAATGGAATTGTCAACACCATCCAGAATATCATCTAGCGAGTAGCGAGTGGAAAATACCGTTGCCAGTCGGGCGTTATAGCGGTAATTGATAACTTGATAGAGTTTCTCCTGTGCCCAGGGGGTGGTTGAGTGCTCCCCGAAATCATCAAGGATGAGGAGGGGGGTAGTCTTTACGCTATCGAATAACTGGTCAAAGGAGATTTTACTCTCCGGACTGAAGGTGGAGCGCAGGTGGTCCAGGAACTCGGGAACGACCATAAAGAGGGCTGGTTGATTAGCCTGATAGCGGTAATTGACGATAGCGGCGGCAAGGTGAGTTTTACCGCAACCGGTTACCCCCATGAATACCAGCCAACCTTCCGGTGCCTCGGCAAAATCGAGAGCCAGGCGATATACCTGTTCCAGATTTTCCCGTTGTTCTGGCGGCAGGTTAACTCGCCGGTAATCAAAGTTTTCGAAGGTCATGGTTTTCTGCAGTTTGAATTCGGGGCCCCAGGCGTATTCCATGAGGGGGGTGGGCTTTTCCCCAATCACATATATCTGGCTCATTCTGGAGTCGGTAAGGCGGGTGCGTATCCTATCTTCCAGTTCGTCAATCGGTACACTGCTGGCAATCACGGTGGGTAGCTCATTATTAAAGCGGTAATTAAGCAACTGGTTTAATTTTTCTTTTGCCCACGGTGTGCTTGCCTGGACACCTAAATCATCCAAAATTAGCAGAGGGGTATTGCATACTCGCTCAAAAAGTTCATCGTAGGCTATCTCACTATGGGGACTATAGGTGGAACGCAGATGGTCCAGGAGGTCGGGGGTACTTTGAAAGAAGACCGGGTAGCCGTGGCTGATGCGCTCGTTGGCAATTGCTGCTGCCAGATGGGTTTTACCGCTACCACTGGGGCCAATCAGGATCAGCCAGCCCTTAGATTCCGCAGCAAAAGTCCGGACGGCTTTAAAAACGCGGATAAACTGTTCCTGTTTTCGGGGTTCCCCGCTCCTACCCTGGGAAATCAGGTTATCAAAGGTAAGGCGGGTCAGCGCTCCCAGATGACTGTATTGCCGGAGCCGGGCCTGTCTTCCCTTGTCTTGTTCCCGGCGTGTGCAGCGGCAGGGAAATGCCCGACCAAAGTCAGTATGAACTACCGAAACGTCAGCATAAACGAAGCCGATACCGCCGCAGATAGGACATACCGAATCCGGTGAGGCGCCCTCGTTCTCAGCGCCAGACCATGTGTCCGTATTTGCCTTTAATGTATTTATCCGGGTCTTCTTTCTTTTTAGAACCTCTCCGATGTGTTCCATCGATTTTACCTTCAATCGCCCAGCTTTCTAAAATGGCGGCGATGTATCTCCAATTTCTTTTATTGCGGGCCACCGCCTCCTTGATGGCATCTTTAATCCAGCTTACCGGGTACAGCTTCTCGGCATCGCTCAGCTCCTCCGCAATTATCGGGGTGAGCATGCCGATATTCTGCTCATAAAGAGTGAAGATGTCAGACGGTTCGGTCAATTCAATATAGATTTCTGCCTTGTCCACCTTAAGCCCGGGGAGGGAAAGTTCACCACTTTGAATATTAGTGATAATCTGTCGGTTAGCCTCGGTATTGAGCAGGTAGATATCCTCCGACCTGCCGTCTTTGTCCACGGTTAAGCGTAAGAAAGTACCCCGGTTGATGGCCATTTCCAGGGCATGGCGTAATACGTGGTCGGGTGGTTCCTTCGCCCCGCTGAAACTGGTCATCAGGCTTTTGCTCGCCAGCATCTCACTTAGCGTAATCAGGCGGGGGTAGCCCCTCTTCTGATAAAGCGCCCCTAAAATATGGATTGTTGTCTTTAGTTCGGAAATATCGTTAATTTGCGGCAGTAGGGCAGCCAGGAAATAATTAGGTATGGGTGTAAATACCATTTTAGCGGGAAAACCGGTAATCTGCTTCATAGTAAACTCGGCTCCACATCAGTGGTGGCGATATCTTCAAATTTAGCCATTTTGGCTGAGAAATGCAGGGCTAATTCACCGGTGGGGCCATTGCGGTGCTTGGCAATAATAATAGTGGCGATACCATGTGGGTACTCTTTGTCCGGGTGTTCCTTGTCCCATTCTTCCTGGGTGGGGTAGTAATACTCATCCCGGTAGATGAACAGTACCAGATCAGCGTCCTGTTCAATGCTGCCGCTATCACGCAGGTCGGAC
>CAYFGR010000024.1:0-16312 GCA_964343135.1 uncultured Dehalococcoidales bacterium | reverse complement strand
CACGCCGTAATGATTGAGGCGGTGGAAAACCACATGCCGGAAGCGGTTGTTATTGATGAAATCGGCACTGAGCTTGAGGCTCAGGCAGCACGGACTATTGCCGAACGTGGGGTTCAGCTTGTCGGCACCGCCCACGGTAACACGCTGGACAATCTGATGATGAATCCGACTCTTTGCGACCTTATCGGCGGTATTCAGACGGTTACCCTTGGCGATGACGAAGCCAGACGGCGGGGCACTCAGAAGTCGATACTGGAGCGCAAGGCACCGCCCACCTTTGATATCGTCGTTGAAATTCAGGACTGGGACAAGGTGGCGATTCACCCCGATGTCGGCGAAGCGGTTGATGCCCTGCTGCGCGGTCAATATATCCCAACCGAAATCCGCTGGGTGGATGAGGGGGGAGAGGTTAAGGTAGAAAAGGTAATGCCTGCCCCACCCAAGAAGGCGACTCGGAGTAAGCGTAAGACAGAGGACGAGTTACCCCGGCTTTACCTCTTTGGGGTGAACCGGTCACGACTGGAGCAGGCCGCCAAGGAGATAGACGCTAAACTGAATATGGTCGATAACCTGAAAAACGCCAGTCTGTTTGTCACTTCCAAGAGCTACTTTCGCCGCCGACCACAGAAAGTTAAGGACGCCGAAGCGGCCAATCTGCCAATCTACGTACTCCGGGGAAATACGCCCCACCAGATAAGGCAGATGCTGAATAGTATTTACCCCGTGGAGAAGGCAGGCTCCTTCAAGCTCGCCTTGGGTGAGGCAGAGGCAGCCGTAAATCAGGTCATGGGTGGGGAGGATGAGATAGTGGAACTGAGTCCGCAGAGCGCTTATATCCGCCGCCTGCAGCACCTGATAGCGCAGAGAAACAGTCTCGTCTCGCACAGTCGCGGTAAAGAACCGGATAGACGGGTGCGGATTTACAAGGAAGAAAGAGGCGTATAATTCTTAGCACTATTCATCATCTTTAAATTTGGGGAGGTGAATAAAAAGCCGTTTGGAAAGGGTAAGGGGTTGGCAAACAATCTAATACCAGAAATATTATCGAGGTAATCATGTCTCTATTTATTACCTTTGAGGGTGGGGAGGGGAGCGGTAAAAGCAGCCAGTCCAGGGCGCTTTACCGCAGACTTTCACAGGTAGTCGTACCGGCTCTCCTTACCCAGGAGCCCGGCGGCACGCCGCCGGGTAAAAAAATTTCACGCTGGCTAAAGTGGAATTTAGAAGCCGAAATATCACCGTTAACTGAGCTGATGCTATTTAACGCCTCCCGGGCACAACTGGTTACCGACGTCATTCAACCCGCTCTGGAGGAAGGTAAAATTGTGATTTGTGACCGTTATACTGACTCGACTACCGCTTACCAGAGCTACGGACGAGGACTGGATTTGGCAATGGTTCTATCCATCAATAAGATGGCTACCCACGGACTAGAGCCTGAGTTGACCATCCTGCTGGATTTACCAGTAGAGACTGGCTTAGCCCGTAAAAGTAAGCTACAGCCTGACCGTTTTGAGCGGGAGTCGCTAGCCTTTCACCAGAGAGTACGGGACGGCTATCTTAAAATGGCAGACAGTAACCCGGAGCAGTGGCTGGTGGTAGATGCTACTTTACCCCGGGTAAGAGTGACCGAGATTATCTGGCAAAGAGTGAAGCGCATGCTCTCTCAGCAGGGTTAAGCATGAATAAAAGACGAGTTGTGGTCGCCATGAGTGGTGGGGTGGACTCCTCACTGGCAGCCGCCATCCTCAAGGAAAACAACTACGACGTAATCGGAATAACGATGCAAATCTGGCTCCGGGAGGCTGAAGTTCAGGGCCGGTTTGGCGGCTGCTGCGGAGTTGAGGCGATAGATAGCGCCCGACAGGTAGCTTACAAACTGGGTATCGCTCACTACGTGGTCAATTTACGGGATATTTTTACCCGACGGGTTGTCACCGATTTCTGCCAGGAGTACAGTTTGGGAAGAACCCCCAACCCCTGCATCCGCTGTAACCAGTACGTAAAATTCGAGGCCTTGCTCCGGCGCGCCCGGGAAATAGATGCCGATTTTCTGGCTACCGGTCACTATGCTCGAATCGACCATTTACCAGACGGCTATCGCCTGCTGAAGGCGGTTGACCAGGATAAAGACCAGTCCTATTTCCTGTATACGTTGGGGCAAAACGAACTCCGTCACCTGCTATTCCCCATCGGTAATCTCGTTAAAAGAGAAGTCAGGGAATTATCCGCCAGGCTGGGTTTACCAACGGCGAACCGGCCGGCAAGCCAGGATATCTGTTTTATCCCTGATGATTACCGCTCATTTATCGTCGGGCACGTCCCGCTCCGGCCCGGTGACATTCTGGACACTGAGGGCAATGTATTGGGCAAACACAGTGGGCTGGCACAATATACGGTAGGGCAGCGCCAGGGGCTGGGAATTAGCTCCAACGAACGCCGGTACGTACTTAGAATGGATGCTGCCGCTAACCAACTGGTAGTGGGCACCAGAGACCAGTTGTTGAGTAGTGACCTCTTTGCTGATAATCTGAGCTGGGTATCCGGCGTCGCCCCCGCTGAGCCGACCGGTATAACGGCCAAAATTCGTTACCAGGCACCAGAAACAGTGGTCAACCTCCATATTAATGATAGTACTGCGGAGGTTCGGTTTGACCGGCCTCAGTCGGCGATTACGCCGGGACAGGCTGTGGTCTTTTATCAGGGCGAGGTTGTCCTGGGTGGGGGGATAATAGAAGTCGGGGGTAAATTACGGGAAAGCCGCCGAACGGCTTAACTCAGTTAATTAACAATCCCTCTCACTGTTCGGGGGAAAGGAATCATGTTGTTAGCTAAACACCAAAGCCCCTCTTTTGATGAGGAAAAGAGACTTGAGGCACAGGGTTACCGCCTTATTGCCGGTATTGATGAGGTCGGCCGGGGTTCACTGGCTGGTCCGGTGGTTGCCGCCGCCGCTATCCTGCCCAATAATGTAACGGCTCCCTGGCAGGACAGGGTTAGAGACAGCAAACTGCTGAGCCCACGCACACGTGAACTGCTGTCTACCGGCATTCACCAGGTCGCTATCTCGATAGGAATCGGTATTATTGACCATGAGGTGGTTGATGCACAGGGCGTCGTAACCGCGACTCGAATGGCAATGAGGCAAGCCATAGACCGGCTATCACCGTCACCCGACTTTCTGCTTATCGACTTCTTATCACTACCCGAGGTGCCGTTACCACAGGCGGGAATTGTAAATGGCGATGGCCGATGCTTTTCTATTGCCTGCGCTTCCATTATTGCTAAGGTAGCTCGGGACGGGTTAATGACCGAATATGACCGAATTTATCCCGATTACGGGCTGGCACGGCACAAAGGCTATGGCACAAGAGAGCATCTTGCCTGCTTGAGCCGGCGGGGACCCTGCCAGATCCATCGTAAGTCCTTCCATCCTGTTAGAGGCGCAATGAAGAGATGAACCGTAGAGAGACCGGTGCCCTGGGAGAAGAGCTTGCCCGCGATTTCCTGGAGAAGCGGGGCTACCGCATTATTGAAACCAACTACCGCTGCCCCGAAGGTGAAATTGATATCATGGCAATAGAGTTGGGTGATAGGGGAAACCTGTCACGAATCGAGCAAATTGAAAATGCCGTAGGTGGAGACTGAGAGCTACGAGGTCGTTTATTAACTTCACCCTCTTTAGTTCTTCTTTAGTAACCCTATCCCCTTAATAAACAACATCAGCTACCCCGCTTTACCCCTCCAAGCTTACTGTGCTAGAATTAACCACCCAGGAGATGCTGTGACTTTACCCGAAATGAAGACCCTGCGTATTATCGATGCCGGGTTAACCGGGCATCGATGCGGCATAAATATTAAAGATGCCGAAGAGGTAGTGGCAAGCCGGCGCCGACTCACTAGTCGTGATTAACGTTGTACTACAGGCTGAAGTTCCGGAGGAAGCCGCTCGAAGAATCACCGAAATATTTGAGGAACAAAAGACGCTTGACTGATAATCTGGATTCAATCGCCGACCAAATCCGTCAGGATTTCTCGGCTAAGGACGCCGCCCGCGAAAGGGTGCTACCACTATGCCGGGAGGTAATTCGCCACTGCGGTAATTCTATCCGGGCAGTGCACCGCCAGGAGTTTGAATCGGCTCGGGATTTACTGCAATTCGCCCGTAACTTACTTCATGAAGTGAGGCAGGCCGCTGCTGCGGAAAATGAGTTGGTTGGCACCGGATATATTCGTGACGCACAGAAGGAATTCACCGAAGGGAGTATCACCATGGCACTGATAACCGGGCAAAAAATCCCGGGGCCCGATGAACTCGGCGTTGACAGTGCTGCCTACCTGAATGGGTTAGGTGAGGTAAGTGGTGAGCTGAGGCGTTACCTGTTGGACAGCATGAGACATGGAGACCTATCACGAGGCGAGGAATTATTGTCCATCATGGATGATATTTACAGCGTTTTAGTTACCATAGACTTCCCGGATGCCATAACCGGCGGATTGCGCCGCACCACTGATATGGTTCGTGGTATTCTGGAAAAGACGCGCAGTGACCTTTCCCTAGCCATAAGGCAAAAGGAGTTGGAGGAAAGACTGAACTCGTTTGAGCGAGCAGGGAAAATAAAAGGTAGAAAGAAAGGGTAGTTAAGGAGGCGTAGCTTCCGGTCGAAACTGACTTGTCGTGTCCCTTATCGTGAGGGATGATGGAGTGGAGAAAGGTTGATTTTCAACCTTTCTTTTTGCCGTAAAAACAAAAAATATTTGGAGGATAAGCTTAATGGAACCATTAATTCTAAAAATTCTCATTCTGGTGGCAGGTGTGATGGCACTGGGCTTTGTCGGCTACCTGGTAACTACCATACTACGCGAGAGCGAGGGTTCCCCGAAGATGCAGGAAATTTCGTCAGCCATCAGGCAGGGGGCAATGACTTTCCTGCGCCGCGAGTTTCTCACCCTGGCGATATTTACTGTGGTCGTGTTTATCGTCCTGGCTATCTTCATCGAACCCAAACCACTGGTAGGTATTGCCTATGTATTGGGCACAGTAACCTCCGCTCTGGCAGGCTGGTTGGGGATGAATATTGCCACCAAAGCCAACTCCAGAACCGCCAATGCGGCAATCCGCAGTTGGGCAAAGGGGTTGAAAATCGCCTTCTCCAGCGGCGCCGTCATGGGTTTCTGCGTCGTTGGTCTGGGTTTACTGGGACTTTCAATTGTTGCCTTCATCTGGCCGGACACTCATGTGTGGCTGGGCTTTGCCTTTGGGGCGTCTTCGGTAGCCCTGTTTCTCAGAGCCGGCGGTGGCATATTCACCAAGAGCGCCGATGTTGGCGCTGACTTAGTCGGCAAGGTGGAAAAGGGTATTCCGGAAGATGACCCGCGAAATCCCGCCGTAATTGCGGATAATGTGGGGGATAATGTTGGTGACGTGGCTGGTATGGGTTCCGACCTGTACGAGTCCTATGTCTCGGCAATCGCCGCTTCCATGGTTTTGGGTATCATTGTCCTTGGTTCGGTCAAAGGCATGTTTTTGCCACTGCTGCTCGCTGCTGCCGGCATCATCGCTTCCATTATTGGTGCCCTCAGCGTCCGGCCCAAGGATACGGAAGCTAATTTTGAGAAGCAGGTGGCACGTGCGCATGCTACCATGAATACCGGCGTATATGTCAGCAACATCCTGATGATTGTTGCCAGTTTCTTTATCATCCGGGGTTTCACCGGTGAACTTAAGCTTTTCTGGGCGCTGATATTCGGCCTGCTGGCGGGCTTTCTGATTGGGCAGGCAACTGAGTACTTCACTTCCGCCGAACATGGCCCGGTAAAGAAGATATCCCGGGCAGCGGAAAGCGGCGCCGCGGTAACTATTATAGAAGGCATAGCTACCGGTATGATGAGCACGGTTATCCCCGTGCTCCTGGTCGCTGTTGCCACCGTGCTTGCCTTTGTTTTTGGCGGTTTGCTGGGCATAGCCATCGCCGCGATGGGCATGTTAATTAATCTGGGTATGCTATTAGCCATGGATTGCTATGGACCGATTGCAGATAACTCGGCGGGTATCGCCGAGATGGCGGGGCTGGGTAAGGATGTCAGGGAACGTTGTGAAGCCCTGGATGCTGTGGGTAATACCACGGCAGCCCTGGGCAAAGGTTTTGCCATTGCCTCAGCGGCACTGGCCTCACTCGCCTGGTTAGCCACCTACTTTGAGGTTGCTAAGATTGACATCGCCAGCCTGACTAATGTCGGCGTGATTACCGGCGTACTGATTGGCGGTATGCTGACCTTTGTCTTCAGCGCCCTGGCGATGAGGGGTGTGAGTGACGGTGGTTTTGCCATTGTTAATGAAGTCAGAAGGCAGTTCCGCGAAATCAAAGGACTGATGGAAGGTACCGGTAAACCCGATTATGTCCGCTGTGTTGATATCGCCACTAAAATGGCATTAAAATCAATGCTGCTCCCCGGGATACTGGTGCTTGCCGTACCTCTTATCCTTGGCTTTACCTTGGGACCGGAGGCAGTCGCCGGTCTGCTTGTCGGGGCGCTGCTAACCGGGTTCCTGATGGCGGTGATGATGGCTAACGCCGGGGGCGCCTGGGACAACGCCAAAAAGTATATTGAGGCGGGTAAACTTGGGGGTAAGGGGAGTGAGGCTCACAAGGCAGCCGTAATCGGCGATACCGTAGGCGATCCCTTTAAGGATACGGCGGGACCTTCACTGAACATACTGATAAAGCTGGTTGGAAAGGTCGCGGTAATCTTTGGTCCCATCTTCGTAATGACGATTCCGCTATAAAACGGCACATCGCAATCGTACTGGTCAAGAAGCAGAGGTTTTTGCCCCTGCTTCTTTTTTTAACCTCGCAGGAAGGGGTTACCCCGGCGTTCGGCGCTAATGGTTGTCTTCGGACCGTGCCCGGGATAAACGATGGTGCTATCCGGTAAGACCATAAGTTTGGTATTGATGCTGTCCATAAGCTGGCTATGGCTGCTTCCGGGAAAATCTGCTCGCCCGATGCCGAAATTAAAAAGGGTATCCCCGGTAAATACCACGCCTTCTCCCAGGAAACAAATACCACCCGGGGTATGACCCGGCGAGTGGAGAACGGTAAAAAGCAGGTCGCCAAATTCCAGGTTGTCCCCACCATTGAGCAACCTCTCTATCTTGGGTGGGGCCGGATAGGAGAGACCAAACATGGTACCCATCGTCCGATAATGACCATGAAGGGGTTCGATGTCATCAGCATGGACTGCCACTTCGGCCCCGGTTGCCTCTTTGATTTCCACTAGGGCACCGATATGGTCCATATGGCCATGCGTTAGCGCGATAATCCCTATGCTAAGTCCCAACTCCTTACTGCTCTTCAGGATTTCCGCGGCGTCATCACCGGGGTCAACTATCATCCCCTCTCTAGTTGAGTTAGACCCAACAATATAGCAGTTAGTCGCTAACGGTCCCACCACCAGTGTCTTTAGAATCACCATATACCTCCTGTTTATACGCGTATGCCGATTAAGGCAACACGGCTTAATATTCTACCATCATGCAGCGCCAACCGACAAGAACTGAAGTTTTTTCCATGGGGTATGGGTAAACTCCGATGGGTAGTGATTCACGGTATTACGGCTGTAGTTCGCATAGCTAAGTGACAATTGCTACCCAATGTGTAGCATATTCTTATTACTTCCATATCATTACGAGCAATGCAAAGCAATCTCATGATTGCTCCGTCCCTGCGAAATTGCTTCGGTACCCTTATTTGGAAGAACTCCTAACAATGATGAGGTAAGGAAACAATGTGTCACTAGGGTTGTGGAAGAGCGCGGTTTCTTTCCCGGTTATCAGTCCAGGTGGTACAATAGGGCAATCCGGAAAATATGGCCAGTTTTTTTGGATGAAATATCGGGGAAACCGCACTTCATTGAACCAGGTTTGCTTGAGGTAGAGAAATTATGCCTGCTCCGTTAATGGCGATTGTTGCCGGATTTACGACCATGTTCCTGGCGAGTGTAACTCAAGGATTAACCGGCTTCGGCTTTGCCATCGTCTCGGTACCGATTATGATAATCTTTATCTCACCCAAAATCGTGGTTCCGGTAATCTTAATGCACGCCATCATGGTTAATATCGTCATTTTGATTGAGGCGCGTCAATGGGTGGATTTAAAGCGAATATGGCCGCTGATAATTGCCAGTCTGGCAGGAATACCGGTCGGCACTTACCTGCTGGTGGTTTTGAACGTCAGCGTCTTGAAGGTATTTATCGGATCGGTAATAATACCGTTCGTCATCGCTTTCTGGTTGGGATTTAATAAGCCGGTTAAGAACGAGAAATTAGCCCTCGCCCCCGTTGGCTTTATCAGTGGTCTACTGAATGCCAGTACCTCAGTAGGCGGTCCGCCGGTGATACTGTTTTTCGTCAATCAAGGAGTTGGGAGGCAGGTATTCCGAGCCAACCTGGTTGTTTTCTACCTGATAATCGGCGTGTTATCCATCCTTGCCTTTGTTATTAGTGGTATCATCACCAGGGAAGTGATTAACTATACGATGTGGTTTTTGCCGGCAACAATTGCGGGTACCATGACCGGCATCAAACTCACTCATAAAATTGATGAAAAACTGTTCCGTAAGATTGCCCTGATTGTGGTCATGATTGCGGCATTCTCATCAATCGCCTTGGGTTTGAACCGGTGGTGATTGAGTAGCACATTGACATCGTCGTTATATCGGTAGTATCATACGAACACTAATTCACGACAACTTGGGAGGTTAGACCTGAATGAATTTTAGTAAAGGCTTGGTTCTGGCGCTTTTAAGCTTCCTGCTGTTCCTGTCCATTACTATTTTTGGATTTGCCTTTACGCTAAAAAACACGGTTCTGAGTCTGGATTTTATCACTGCTCAACTGGATAAATTTGATACGACTTCACTAGCCGGAGAAATGATTCAAGACCAGACCCGCCGCCAGGAGCTTCCCGAAGAGTTGGGCACGACTCTGGTTAATACCATCACCAAGCTTGACCCACTGGTCAAGGAACAGGTAGGTGCCGCCACCCACTCCGTCTATGATTACCTGCTCGGTGAAAGCCCAAGCCTGGACCTGGCACTCATACTGAATGACACCGTTCTTAGCTCGGATTTAATTGCCTCTGCGGTAAATGAGCTCGATATTGCTCCGCTAATGGGGAATTTTCTCAGAGAAAAGGTTGAAGAGAATGTCCCTCAAGAGTTGGAAGGATTGATGGCTGAGTATCTGGGTGATATCATCGATGACATCATTATTGACCTTAAACCCTGGCTGGAAGAACAAATACTTGCTGCCTCTGACCCGGCGGTAGCCTATCTCTTGGGGAGAAGCCCGAGCTTCAGTTACGAAATCCCGCTGGACCCGGTGAAGGCGAGTCTGAGAGAAAATGTGTGGCAGATAATCTCTGAATCACCGCCGCCGTTGCTGTCCGTGATACCCGCAGATTTATTGGAGACGTTCTTCAATCTTTTATGGGCGGACTTTGCCCAGAAACTACCCTCAACCTATGAGTTGAGCGAAAGTCTCTTCGGTACGGAGATACGGACACAGATTACCGGAGCGTTGTCACAAGCTGAGGAAGCGCTGGAACCGACCCGGGAGTATGTCGGCTATTTCCAGCTCGGTTACCAAGTGCTGATTGGCTTCATGATAATGTTAATCCTGGGTATTATTCTCATCAATCGCCAGCTAAGGGGCATTACCCGGGATTTAGGCACCATCTTCGTAGCTTACGGGGCTTTTGAGTACGGGGGAATCCTGGCTGGTCGGTATTTTGGCCTGCCGCAACTGAAGCAAATACCAATGCCAACACAACTTCAGTCGTGGCTGCCACAGGTAGTTAATGACTTCCTGTCGCCGTTGGAGATGTTCAGCCTGGGTCTACTGATTGGCGGCGTGGTCCTGCTGGTTATATCTTTTATCGTTAAACCAAAAGAAGCTTAATTTAGCTGCTCCTGCGTACCACGAGCTTTAGCCCATCCTGGTCGATGATAATAATTTCAGCCCCCGCCTCTATTTGCTTCCCCCGGGCTCGCGCCATCCAAAGCTCGCCCTTAATTCTGACCAGGCCATCCGGGACCAGCGGACTGACCACTTTGCCCTTACTGCCTATCATAAGCGGCAGGTCAAATACCGGTTTTAGCCTCAGGGCACGGCTGCCCGCCCGATAGATAAAAACGGAAACGGCAAGCCACAGCACCATCAGAGTAATCAAACCGGGCAGGGGTAGGTAATACCCGAACTGGGGCAAGCCCCAGAGCACAATTACAGCTAAAGCCGCTTCCTCCAGCAGGTTGCTTAAAATGGCAACGATAAGTCTACCTGACATTTCCCCTTCATTATAGCATAACACCCTTATTGCTGATACTCAGAAACGGGTGCTATAATCAATGAGCCGATTATCCGGTTTTAGTCAGACCAAAAAGAGGTAGAAATGAAGCTAAGTCATGACGAAGTATTGCATATTGCCTTACTGGCCCGGGTGGGCTTGACCGATACGGAGGTCAAGCAACTCAGCGAGCAGCTATCCAATATCCTGGATAACTTTGAGGCACTGCAGCAGGTGGATACCACCGACGTCTCCCCCACCGCCCAGTCAATCGCTCTCCAGAACGTTATGAGCGAAGATAATGTCGCCGATTCGTTACCCCCGGATGAGATTCTAGCAAATGCCCCCCAACGGGAAGATGACTTCTTCCGGGTGCGCGCCGTACTGGAGTAATAAAAAGCAGTATTACCTATTGGGATTGCTTCGTCGTCCTTCCCCGAAAGGACGACGAAGCAATGACATGAGGCTAACCCAAAGGGGGTGAGGTAGATAAATAACCATAATCAGCTAACCATCCATGAAGCGCATAAACTGCTTGAAGCCAGACAACTGTCCTCGGTTGAACTAACCCTGACTTATCTAGAACGCATCCAAAAGGCAGAACCCTGGGTTCATGCCTTTGTTACCGTTACCGATGAACTGGCGTTACAGCGGGCACGGAAGGCGGATGAACTGCTCGCCGCCGGTAATACAAACCCCCTTACTGGTATTCCGGTACTGGTTAAGGACAACATGTGTACTCAGGGGATACGGACTACCTGCTCGTCAAGGATGCTGGAGAATTTTGTGCCCCCCTATGACGCCACCGTAGTCGAAAAGCTAAACAGCTGTGGTGCGGTGTTGGTGGGTAAAGCCAATATGGATGAATTTGCCATGGGCTCGTCCACGGAGAACTCGGCGTTGTTCACTACCCGGAATCCTTGGGATTTGTCCCACGTTCCCGGCGGGAGCAGCGGCGGTTCGGCAGCGGCGGTGGCGGCCGGTGAGGCAGTCTTTGCCCTCGGTTCGGACACCGGCGGCAGCATCCGTCAGCCGGCGGGTTTCTGCAGCGTCACCGGTTTAAAACCCACCTACGGTAGGGTAAGCCGGTATGGACTGGTTGCTTTTGCCAGTTCCCTTGACCAGATTGGTCCCCTAGCGCAGGATGTTACCGATTGCGCCCTGGTGCTGAACGCCATTGCGGGACACGACCCGAGAGATTCTACCTCGGCTAAGGAACCGGTGCCGAATTACACTCAATGCCTGACTACCGAACTTAACGGGCTGAAAATCGGTATCCCCCGGGAATACTTCGTCGAGGGGATGCAGGCGGAGGTGAAGGCGGCGATAACCGCCGCCGTAAACAAGCTTGGCGAGCTGGGAGCCGGGGTGGACTGGGAGGTATCCCTGCCCCACACCCCCTACGCCCTGGCGGTCTATTATATAATTGCGCCTTCGGAGGCTTCGGCGAATCTGGCGCGGTACGATGGCGTAAAGTACGGCTACTCTTTCCTGAAGACCGGTAACATGTGGGAAGCGATGGAAAAGACACGCCAGAACGGTTTTGGCGCCGAGGTAAAGCGGCGCATCATGCTGGGCACCTACGCCCTCTCCGCCGGCTACTATGACGCCTGGTACCTCAAAGCGCAGAAGGTGCGCACCCAGATAAGACAGGAGTTTGATAAAGTTTTTGAGAAGTTTGACGCCCTGGTAACCCCCACCTCACCCACCGTCCCCTTCAAGATTGGGGAGAAGACGGACGACCCCCTCCAGATGTACCTGAGTGACGTCTGCACGATACCGGTAAACATTGCCGGTCTGCCGGCTATCTCCATACCCGCCGGCTTTGCCGATGGACTGCCGATAGGCTTACAGATTATCGGCAAGCCTTTTAGTGAAGAAACCCTCCTTAAAATCGCCTACGCCTACCAACAGGTGACGGAGTGGCATAAGCGGAAGCCTGAAATATAAGGGAAGTGGAATGACAGATAACAAAGTAAATAAAAACAGCACGTGGCAGAATCTTGATTGGGAAAAGAAAGTTACAATCTGCAATCAGGGCATAGCCAACGAAGATAGTCTTTTACTCACTTGGGTGATAATGTTTATTGCCTTAGAGGCCATATTATTTACTATTCTTATTGGAGTGGGATGGGGTCAGTGTTGGAGCATAGGACTTACTATTTCTGGAGTATTGTTTGTTATTTCTTATATGTGTTTATTTGTAGTTAGGGGGAGTAGGGTTAACCTCTGGGGAGAAATGCTGTACAGGCTACTGGAGGAAGCAGGCCAGCAAGACTTAGCAGAGCATTATAAAGGGTGTGCTGAGAGAAGGGGCAAAAGGAAAGAGAAATGCGGGCGGTGGAAAGTTATTTTTGGGTGGTGTGACAAAGATGAGAATGTGGGGCGTTTCAAGCGTAAAATAAGTTGGTTTAGGTGTTTTAAGTCTACGCGAAGGTGGTTTACTACTTTTATCCCGCTTATTATAGTTATTGTATGGATAGTATTAATGGTTAAATCATTCGTTTGCTAGGTGAGCTAAAGAGAGGCTTTGCTCTGTGCCGTCTGCATTCATCTTGGTAGAAGCTTTACTACTTAGGTACGTTGGGTTAGAATCTTCACAGCAGGATTTGGAGGGCATATGGATATGAAAAGCTACCATGAACAAGCCCTGTCAGCCTTAAGAGAACTTGTCAACCAAGGCGGTAATCAGATAGCCGACGATGACTTAACCATGTTTGGTAAAAAGCCAGATGCAGCTGGCAACATAGCAACCGGCTTGCTGAAATTTACGATGCTATGTTTCGTGGATTCTTTCACTGTGCTGAAAAAGGTTTGACCATAGTTCCAGAGAAGTTAGTCATTCAGAGATTTGGAGAATCTATCCAAGAGAACTATCCCGAAGCTAACGAAGTATTTCTCAGATTTGCGAAAATATACTGGACTCTAAGAGTATTAGTCTTTGAACTTACGGGAGAGGATATAGAATGGATTGGGGGCCATCTTCTTGGCAAACTTGAACAGGACATTGGTCCCGTATTTTTTCCTTTCCCCGGACCTGTAAAAATACCACCGTCGAAGCGTGAAAACTTTCAACGTGAACTTATCAAAGAATCCGGCGCCGATATTGATGTTGAAGAGTTCATCAGGGGAAATCCGATACTAATGAGAGACAAAGCAGCGAAACGAGGCTGTATAGGAGCTTTTCTTTTTTGGTAACAGTTATCGTGGTCTTGGTGTTCGTGTTTTAGTTCATCACCCTTTATTATATTGCCACCTATTATCTCAAGAATTTGATAGCGTGCCAGTGTTAGTGAGTAACAGCCCAAGAGAGGTTTCGCCTCCCTTATCAAGGGGGAGGGTTACCTGATAAAAAACTATGTTATCTCTTGAGATTGCTTCGTCGCCCTTCCCTGGAAGGGTTCCTCGCAAAGACATGCGGCTGATATAAAAGGGTACGGTAATATGAAATCCCGCAATGACGTGAGACCGGTCTAAGGGGAATTGGGGTGGAAAATCTTGAAGTAAGTTGCTGCTCAGGGCATACTTATGCGGAGAGACCTCGGTCTTTCCGGTGGGAAGGCGTGGAATACGAGATTGAAGAGATAGAAAAAGCCTGGCTTGAGCCGGGGGAGAGACACTTCCAGGTTAGAACCGGAGATAAAAAGCGGTTCCGGCTCGGCTATCATGAGGTAGAAAAACAGTGGTCGCTAACCGAGCTCGTTCGTTGAGGGTAGCCTGAAGTGTGGGGTCCGTCTTAAATAAAACCCTAAATACGAAATACTAAACAATATCTAATCTCTAAATTTAAAATTCAAAACTGTTTAGCTCATCTGGATTTTGGTCATTTGAATTTGTTTAGAGTTTAGTCCTTCCTTCAGGAAGGATAGTATTTAGAGCCTCATGAAGGGGGAATGCCGGGAACGGTTACCCACTTCAGGCTCTGGTAATATAAAGAGGATAGCGAAATTCCGGAGGGTAAGGCAGAAATGAAAAACCAGCCGGAAGTAATTTAGACTAGTCCCCACCGACTGTGATATATTACTATCGGGAGAATGATATGTCGATAAATTCAGATATTAAGCACGGAAAACAGACCAACCCTATTTCACAATTGGTCAACCAGGTTTCCCCTTCCGGGATACGTAAGTTTTTCGACCTGCTGGCGTCAATAGAAGGGGTAATCTCGCTGGGGGTGGGCGAGCCTGATTACAGTACCCCGTGGCATATTTGCCAGGCGGCAATCCACTCGCTGGAAAAAGGCAACACAAAATATACCTCGAATTCAGGTATGCCCGAACTGCGTCAGGAACTGGCGCGCCACCTGCGGGATAGCTACAATCTGACTTATGACCCCAATGGTGAGCTGCTGATTACCGTCGGGGTTAGTGAAGGCTTAGACCTGGCGATGCGGACAATTCTTAACGCCGGGGATGAGGTTATCATGCCTGACCCCTGCTATGTTTCTTATGAGCCCTGCGTCATTCTGGCCGGCGGCAAACCGGTTAAGGTACCTACCAACCAGGCAAATAACTTTGAGATTAGCGCCGCTGATATTGAAGCGCGGATAACTGATAAAACCAGGGCGATTCTGATTGGTTATCCCGCCAATCCTACTGGAACGGTAATGCCCCGGGAAAAGCTCCGGCAGATTGCGGAAGTTGCTCAGCGTCACCAGTTATGGGTGGCTTCTGATGAAATCTATACTCGTCTCGTCTACAGTGTCGAGCCTACCTGCTTTGCCAACCTGCCCAGCATGAAGGAAAGTACCATTCTTCTGGGTGGATTCTCCAAGGCTTATGCCATGACCGGATGGCGTATCGGCTACGCGGCGGCTTCCCGGGATATCATTGCCGCGATGACCAAGATTCACCAGTACACCATGATGTGTGTCCCGACGATGGCTCAAGTGGCGGCGATTGAGGCTTTAAGAACAGGTGACCCCAGCGTAGTGAAAATGGTGGCAGACTACAACCGGCGACGCCAGTTCATTGTTAAGGGATTTAACGATATTGGTCTACCCTGCCATGAGCCCAAGGGAGCCTTCTATGCCTTCCCGTCAATAAAAAGTACCGGCATGACCTCAGAGGATTTTGCGGAGAAGCTCCTGGTTGAGGAGAAGGTTGCCGTCGTCCCCGGCACCGCCTTCGGGGAGTGCGGTGAGGGATATGTCCGCTGCTGTTACGCCACCTCACTGGCGGATATTAAAGAAGCGTTGTCCCGGATAAAGCGGTTCGTAGCTAAACGCAAGACGGGCTAGCGCCCCGGTTAGACTCCCCTGATTATTAATCGTCTAACGCTTACGCTATGGCGAGTCCGGCAGAAAGACGACCCTTTATTTTAGCTTCCGTTCCGCCTGTCCGTTTTACATACTCTCGGGCGCATTCATTCCCATCAGGTGCAGGGTTCTCGCCAGCACAATTTTTACCGCCTGCACCAGCTTGAGACGAACCCCGGATAGGTCTTCATCCTGGGAGATAACGCGACACTGCTTGTAGAAGCTGTGAAACACGGTCGCTAAATCTTGAGCGTAGTAAGCCAGGTGGTGTGGCTCCAGAGTGACCGCAATTAACTCGACTAACTCCGGCAGTAGCGTCATTTTCCGTATCAAGGTCAGTTCCGGTTCTGTCGTCAGTAAGGAGACATCTCCATCCCGGAAATCAATCCCCCGTTGCTGTGCCAATCGTAAAATACTGGCAATGCGGGCATGAGCATACTGGACATAGTAAACTGGGTTATCCGCCGATTGCTTCTTGGCTAATTCCAGGTCAAAGTCCATCTGGCTGTCGGCGGAGCGGGACAGGAAGCCGAAGCGGCAGGCGTCACTACCCACCTCGTCGATTACCTCACGCAAGGTAATGATGCTACCACTGCGTTTGGAAATACGAACCCGCTCACCGCCGCGTCGCAGGGTAACCAGTTGCGATATTATCACCACCAGCCGCTCCGGGTCGATACCCAGGGTGCTCATGACCGCCTTCATCCGC
>CAYFGR010000023.1:0-16326 GCA_964343135.1 uncultured Dehalococcoidales bacterium | reverse complement strand
CGCCACTCCGACCAGCAGGTAACCGGCCTGAGCGATGCTGGAGTAACCCAGCATACGCTTGATGTTAGTCTGAGGAATCGCCAGCACGTTACCCACCGTCATGCCGATAGCGCTGAGCACGGCGAAGATTATCCCCCATTCCAGGCTTAACCATCCCGGAGAGCCAAAGGCGGAGTAAAAAACGCGCAGAATAATGGCAAAACCAGCCGCCTTGCTGGCTACCGAGAGATAAGCCGTTATCGGCGTCGGCGCGCCTTCATAAACATCGGGCACCCACATGTGGAAGGGAATCGCCGCAATTTTAAAACCGAAGCCGGCGACCAGCAACACCATTCCCAACATAAGTGCCGGACTGGCCAGGAGAGCCTGCGGAGACATTGCCTGGATAACCTGGGCAATTTCACCCAACCCGGTCTTACCGGTAAAGCCAAATATCAGCGCCATACCGTAGAGCAACACCGCCGAGGCAACGGCGCCTAGCAACAGGTATTTGAGCGAGGCTTCGGTTGACTTACGGTCTTTCAGAAAGCCCGCCAGAATATAAAGAGAAATACTGGTCAACTCGATAGCAATATAGATGGAGATTAACTCACCGGTCGCTGCCATCAGCATCATGCCGAGAGTCGAAAGCAGCATCAGGGCGTGATATTCACCCCGAAAGCGGACAATCTTCCCGGTGTAATCCACTGAAGTCAGGATAACCAGAGCGGCAATGCCCAGAAACAGCAGTTTGAAGAACAGGGCAAAATTGTCCACCACCAGCGTATTATTGAAAATAGCCTGGGGATGCACGCCCAGCATAGCCAGCGTAAAACCAGCGGAAACGACCACGCCAATCAGGCTGACCACCACCAGCCAACCCCTCCGCTGGATAAAGCCGTCAAGCAAAATTACGATTATGGCAAAGAGCGCTAGACTCAGTTCCGGTAAGAGTAACCAAAGATTCAAAACCTACTCCTTTACCCGCCTAATCAGCCTTTTATTCAACTCAGTCAGAATACTTGCCTCCGTTTAACTCGGCTTCAAGCTCTTATAATATGGGTGAAATAGCAATCTTAATAACGTCAGTCAGAATGGCCGGGTAAATACCGACCAGCATAATTATGGCCACAAAAGCAACCATGTAAATCTTCTCAATGGCATCGGCGTCACTGGTGCCCTTGAATTTTTCCAGCACCTCGCCGTAGAAAACCCGTTGCAGCATCAGCAATATGTAGCCCGCGGTAAGCACCACCCCGAATACCGCCAGAAGGGTGTAAACCTGAATACCGGCTACAGTGGTGCTGGCAAAACTGCCAATAAAGACCAGAAACTCGGCGGCGAATCCGCTGGTGGTCGGCAACCCCAGTGAAGCCAGTCCCGCCACCGAGAAGACAACCGTCATAAACGGTATCTGCCTTGCCAGACCGCCCAGCTTACTGAGGTTGCGTTCGTGGGTATTATGCATAACCACACCCGCCATGGCAAACAGCAGTCCGGTAATAATGCCGTGGCTAAACATCTGCAAAGCCGCCCCGGTCAGACTGACATTGGTCAGCGCAAAGATACCCAGCAGCACATAGCCCATATGGCTGACGCTACTGTAAGCAATCATCCGTTTGAGATCGGTCTGCCGCAGCGTTACGGCGGCCCCGTAGAGGATACTGATAACAGCAAATACCACCAGAATGGGCGCGTACCGGTGGGCAATCTCGGGAAATATGGTAACGCACAGTCGTATCATACCGTAGCCGCCCATCTTCAGTAGCGCTCCGGCAAGCACCACGCTAACCGCCGTGGGCGCATCGGTATGCGCATCCGGCAACCAGGTATGCAGCGGGAAGATCGGCAGCTTAATGGCGAAGCCGATGAAGAGCAGGAGGAACATTACCGCCAGCGGAATTACGGCGGTAACCGAGGCAAACCCGCCCCGGGCGATATCCAGCATATTGAGACTGCCCGTGGTCAGGTACAGACTGAGAATACCCGCCAGCATCAAGGCGCTGCCGAACAGGGTGTAGATAACGTACTTTATCGCGGAATACTCCCGCCGCCCGCTCCCCCAGATAGAAATCAAGAAATACATCGGGATAATTTCTACCTCCCAGAAAAGGAAGAACAGCAGCAGGTCGAGGGATGAAAACACACCCAGAATGCTCGCTTCCAGCAGGAGAAGCCAGGCAAAATACTCGCGGGGTCGGAGGTCAATCTTCCACGAGATTAACACCACCAGGAAGCCCAGGAAGGTCATCAACAGTACCAGAGGCAGGCTCAAGCCGTCAACGCCCAGGTGGTAGTTGGCGTTAATCACGGGAATCCACGAGATTTTTTCCTCAAACTGGATTACCCCCGCCGCCTCCGCCGACCTGTCGAATACCACAAACATGAAAACAGAGAACGCCAGGGGAACCAGAGTAAAAACCGCCGCCACACGCTTAATTAACCTTGTGGAAAGATTGGGCATAAAGGCAATTAAGATTGCCCCCACCACCGGCAGAAAGATTACTGCGGTCAGATAAGGAAAGTTCAACTGCGCTGACTCCTATAAAAATTCTCTATCAACCTCATCCCACTATATCCTTCCAGGGAAGGAGTAACCCTATCCCCTTTAGTATTCATCCAAAGAAATAAACACTGAGCGCAATAGCTAAAATACCAACGCCAATAACCACGCCGTAGAGCTGAAGCTGCCCGGTCTGAGCCTGCCGCATCGCCCTACCTCCGGCTATGGTGGCGTAAGCCACGCCATTTACCGTACCGTCCACACCTTTATCATCAAAATAGTGCAAACCGGCGAAAAGTCCACCGATTAAGCTGCGCTCCACCAGAACACCCTCATACAATTCATCAAAAAAGTACTTGCGGTAGAGCAGGGTATGCAGCGGCCCAAATAGCCGACCCATCCGTTCCGCGGATAACCACTTAGCACTGTACATGGCATAAGCCAGCAGGATACCCAGCAGGGCAACCACCAGCGACATCAATGGCAGAGAATGTGTCAAGACACCGAAGAAACCTGCCCAGAATCCGTATATTTCACCGTGACCCATGAAAGTCCCGAATTGGCCGGTAACATTAAACCAGCCGGAGCCGACTGCCAATATTGCCAGGATTACCAGTGGCACCACCATTACCGCTGGCGATTCGTGCGGCGCGCCACCATGCCCGTGAGCGTGCTCACTAGCGTCACCGCCACGATATTCACCGCCAAAGGTCATAAACACGGCACGGAACATATAGAACGCCGTCATAAACACGGTGATTAACGCCAGATAGAACAAAACAGGCTGGCTGTTCAGAGAGGTAATCAGTATCTCATCCTTACTCCAAAAACCGGCCAGGGGCCAGATTCCCGCCAGACTTAATGACCCAATAACAAAAGTAATAAAGGTCCACGGCATAACCTTGCGCAGACCACCCATCTTGCGCATATCAAAGGTGCCGGTGGCGTGATTTACGCTGCCCGCCCCCATAAACAGCAGTGCCTTAAAGAAAGCGTGGTTGAACAGGTGGAAAATACCCACTACCACACCACCGGTACCCAGCCCCAGCATCATGTAGCCCAGCTGGCTTATCGTAGAATAAGCCAGCACCCGCTTGATGTCATTCATCACCAGGCCCATCGAGGCGGCAAAGATGGCGGTGAAGCCACCGATGATAGCCACCGTTGTTATCGCCTCCACCGAGTGCTCAAAGAGGGGAAAGGTGCGAGCCACCAGGAAGACGCCCGCCGCCACCATGGTGGCGGCATGAATTAAGGCACTGACCGGAGTGGGACCCTCCATGGCATCGGGCAGCCACACGTGCAGCGGAAACTGCGCTGATTTACCGACGGCACCGGCGAAGATACCAATCGCCGCCCAGGTGAGGACGCTTCCGGCTAGGGCACCGGTCACCGCCAGGTGATGCAGTTCAGCAATATCAAAGGTACCGGTATGCTGGAAGATGACCAGTATCGCCGCCAGGAAACCAAAATCACCGAAGCGGGTAACCACAAACGCCTTGGTCGCCGCGTTGCGTGCCGCCGGTTTATGGAACCAGAAACCAATAAGCAGATACGAACACAAACCCACCAGTTCCCAGAAGACGAAGACGAGAAGCAGGCTGCCCGCCAGGACAACACCCAGCATTGCCATCGTGAACAGTGACATCCAGGCAAAGTAGCGGTGATAGCCGGGGTCACCATGCATATAGCCCTGGGAATAAATCTGCACCATCAAGCTGACCAAAGTAACCACAATGAGCATCACCGCGGTCAGTGAGTCCACCATCAAACCGAGTTGAATGGTAACGCCATTTTCAATAACCAACCAGGTAATATCAGGTACTACCAGCTCATATCCCGGAGCCGCCCACACTTCCAGCAGCACCCAGGTGGACAGGAGGAATGAACTAAAGATAGCCGCAATAGCGGTGTAGCCACCAAGCCGGGGGTGGTGATTAAGGAAAGGTCTTAAAAAGAAAGTAATGATGACAAATGAGAAAAACGGCAGTAGCAGAATGAGCCAGATTAGTTCAGGTGACATTATAGTTTCCTCAACACCTCATTTACCATATTAAATTCCACTCTATCTCATCCCTTTCCGATTTTATGAGGCAACCCCATCCCCTCGATCCCTTTCCCCTTAATAAGAGAAAAGAGAAACGATATTGATATATAATCTTAAATTACCACTTCAGTAAATCTACCTTAGTAGCATCTACCGTCTCGGCTCCCCGATACAGGGAGAATATTATGGCCAGTCCCACCGCCACCTCCGCCGCTGCTACCACCATGATAAAGATAACAAACACCTGCCCGGTGAGCATAGTAGGCACCACATACCGGGAGAAAGCCACCATGGCAATACTTGCCGCCACCAGCATAACTTCAATACACATCAGGATGACGATGGCATTACGCTTTGCCAGCGTCCCGTAAAGACCGATGCAAAATAGAACAGCGGAAAGTATCAGATAATGCTCTAAGCCTATGGACATACTATCTATTTCTCCCCTATCAGGACTATCGCGCCCAGGATTGCCACCAGCAACAGGACACCGGCCATCTCAACCGTCAGGATAAAGCCACCCTCACCGAAAAGCCGCGCCGCCAGTGCCGCCGTGGTTGGCTCCAGGGGCGCTGCCCCCGATATCTGCCAGCGGGTGTTCGTCACGGCGTAGCCAATCACTCCGAAAAGCAGAACCGCCACAACAACAGCGGGAATCCGTAATTTATTGGTCAGGCTGCCCCGCTGGACTTCCCGGGTTAACATGATACCCAGAATTACCAGAATTGATATCGCGCCAACGTAAATTAATATCTGTATCGCCGCCAGAAAATCGGCGCTTAGCGTAACGTAGATGCCCGCCACCACCAGAAAACAGAGAATCATAGACAGGGCGGCTCGAAAAACATCACAGAGTATGACCACCGCCAGGGCGGCGATAACACCTACTACAGCTAATACCCAGAAGGCAATTTCTAAGCCCATCACTCTTTCACCTTATCCCGGTTAAGTAATAACGTCTGCTCGGGTAATTCGGCCGCAATTTCAGGATGCAAATATCCACTGGGAGTAATTTTCTCAAAGACTTGCAAATCATTCTGGTTAAGTATGAGTGCGCTACTTCGGTATTCCGCCCTTTCATAACCGTAACCCATGAACAGGGCATCAAAAGGGCAAGACTCGACGCATAAGCCGCAGAAGATACACATCCGAGCATCCACCTGGTAGGTGGTCGGCGCGTAGGTAAGATCACATCGCAGACACCGCTCGGCTTCTTCAACCGCCTGCTTTTCTGCCAGGCTGAGTTCCACGTTTTCAAAGGTACTGACTCGTTGCTCCAGCGGGATAGCCGGTATTTCGGGTCGGAATAATTTCAGGGGACTACCGTCACGAGACGGAATATCCTCAACCGGCGTTAGCGTCTCACTGATGTCACCGCTACCACCCAGGTGTTTATCAATAGCTGACGCTGCGGTTCTTCCATGTGCGATCGCCTCAATAACGGTGGCTGGCCCCATCACCACATCACCACCGGCAAAAATACCCTCTTTGTTGGTCGCCATCGTCTCCGAATCAACCTCAATGGTATTCCACCGGCTGAGGGGCAGGTCAAATTTCTCCGGAATCACCGGACGCTGCCCAATCGCGGCAATAATAGTATCAAAGCTCAGGGTGAATTCACTACCCTCAACAGGCTCGGGTCGCCTTCGCCCGCTGGTATCCGGTGCTCCCAGCTTCATGCGAATACACTCCAGCTGTACCTCACTGTCCTGACTGATTACCTTCGATGGCGCCGCCAGAAAATACATCTTTATCCCTTCGTGAAGCGCTTCTTCAATCTCTTCCGAGCTGGCCGGCATCTCTCTCCGGGTACGGCGATAAACAATAGTAACTTCTGCCGCCCCCAGTCGCCGCGCCGTTCGTGCTGAATCCATAGCCGTGTTACCACCGCCGATGACCGCCACTCTGTTACCCACGTCCACACTCTTACCCAGGTTAACATCCCGCAGAAATTCCACGCCTCCCAAAACTCTCGGATTGTCCTCGCCCTCAACACCTATACCAGTCGCCTGCTGTGCCCCCAGACTGACAAAGACCACGTTAAATCCCTGGGTAAAGAGGCGTTCCAGTGAATCCACCGCCGTATTTGTTATTATCTCAACACCGGCATCGGTCATCACCTTTATCTCCGCCGCCAGAATCTTCTTGGGCAGCCGATACTCCGGAATACCGTACCGCAACATACCACCCGGTTCGGGCAGCGCTTCAAAGACGGTTACCGAATGACCGAGCTTAGTCAGGTAGTAGCCCGCGGTAAGTCCCGCCGGTCCGGCGCCGATAACAGCCACCCGCTTACCGCTTGATGGCAGCGCCTTGGACAACTCCCGCCACACTCCGTCGTCATGTTCCCAGGCGAACCGCTTAAGAATACGAATGGCAATCGGCTCATCAATCTGACCCCGGGTACACTCGGACTCACAGGGGTGAGCGCAGATAAAGCCACACCCCGAAGGGAACGGAATCCTCTCCCGGACAACGGCTAACGCCTCGGCAAATTTACCCTCGGCAATCAAGCGGACATAGCGAGCCGCGTCCACGCCCGCCGGACATGCCTGGCGGCACGGCGCCGGCACTGACCCCAGCCGCCCTTGCTCCGAGGTGACTATCTCAATAACGCCGTGGGGACAGCTCTGAGCACAGGTATAACAGCCGGTACACTTTTCCCTGTCCCAGGCAAGCTCATTACCCCGGATTCGCCGGGAAACATTCAGCCTCTCTTCAGGGTACTGAGTGGTAACCGGCTTGTGGAACAGGTGCCGGAGGGTTACCGCCATACCCTTGGCAATACCAATACCATAACGCTCAAACCTCAACCCGGCCGCCTCCTAGCTTAAAGAATCTGGACCATACTAAGACCAGAATGGCCATTATAGCTATATTCAAAATTATTACGAACCATGGCAATGCCTCTTTCCAGATGAGCACCTGAATACCGATAATAACCAGGTTAATCAACGCCAGAGGCAGGAGAAACTTCCAGGCAAATCCCATCACCTGGTCGATTCGAAATCGCGGGATGGTACTCCGTATCCAGATGATGACGAAAAACACCGCAAATATTTTAATGACAAACCAGAGGAAAGGCGGTAATACCGGTCCCTTCCAGCCGCCGAAGAACAATGTTACGGCAATCGCCGATAGCACCACAGTTTCGCAGTACTCAGCCAGGTAGAACAGGGCGAACTTCATGCCGGAATATTCGATATTGAATCCTGCCACAATCTCAGAATCCGCCTCCAGCAGGTCAAAAGGAGTACGATTAACTTCCGCCAGAACAGCAATGAAGAAGATAAAGAAACCGAGTGGCTGCAAGAACACAAGCGGGATACTCTGGGCTTCCACAATATCGGTCAGGGACAGGGAACCGGTAATCAGGACCACCCCCATAATTGACAGCGCCAGCGGAATTTCATAACTGACCAGTTGGGCGACATCACGCATCGCCCCGAGTAGCGAGTACTTATTGTTGGAACTCCACCCCGCCATAAACACGCCCACTGACACTATCGAGCTGACCGCAACTACATAGAGGATGCCGATATTGAGATCGGCCAGCAGGGCCGGGGCGCCACTACGGAACGGAACGACGGCAAAAATCATCAGTACCGGTACAAAGGTGACCAACGGCGCCAGCCAGAAAATAATTTTATCGCCCCGGGCGGGAATAATGTCCTCCTTAATCAAAACCTTGATCGCATCCGCCACCGGCTGAAGCATACCCATAGGTCCGGTCCGGTTGGGACCCTGACGCACCTGAAAACGGCCAATGCCCCGTCGCTCAAAGTAGATAAAACCCATGACCATAATAATCACAAAAGCCAGAATACCAACGGAAAACACGGCAAAATGAATCCAGTAGTTATCCAATAGATACACTATCTATCCACCTCAGCCAGGCAGATATCAATACTGCCGAGTACGATAATGGCATCGGCCAGCTTCCAACCGATAATCATGTCGCGAAGCACCGTCAGGTTGATCAGGGATGTTGGCCTGACATGGAAGCGATAGGATTTTTCCGAGCCATCTGATACCAGGTAGAAGCCAAGCTCTCCCTTGGGAGCTTCAATATGACCGTAGACTTCACCCACTGACGGACGCAGACGCAGCGGTACCGGTGTCAGTACCGGGCCGGGCGGCAATTGCGCCATCGCCTGTTTTATAATACGCACACTCTGGCGCATCTCCTCTATTCTTACCCGGTAACGGTCATAACAATCGCCGGCGTCAGCCGTCGGTACGTCAAACTCAAAACGGTCGTACACCGAGTAGGGGTCCGCCTTACGAATATCCCATGCCACGCCGCTACCCCGAAGTACCGGGCCCGCTGCCGAAATATTAATTGCCATCTCCTTGGTCAGGACGCCGACACCCTTCGCCCGCACCAGTAGAATCTCGTTCTCCGCCAGTAGCCGGTCATATTCGTCAATAAAACCGGGCATGTTCTTGATGAATCTATCCAACGCCGGTAGAAACTCCTCGGGAACATCCTCGCTTACCCCGCCAAAGCGCATATAGTTATAGGTCAGCCGCTGACCGCAGACCATATCGAACAAGTCGTAGATTTTTTCCCGCTCTCTAAACATGTACAGGAAAGGCGTCATAAAGGCGCCGCAGTCATTTACAAAAGCGCCGACGGCGATAAGATGATTGGCAATACGCTGCAACTCCGCCATGATAACCCGCAGGTATTCAGCTCGCTCGGGCACCGGTATGTCCGCCAGTTTCTCCACCGCCGTAACATAGGCCAGGTTATTCGTCATTGACGACACGTAATCCAGCCGGTCGGTCAGGGGGATATTCTGCTTGTAGGTACGCCCCTCAGCCAACTTCTCCACCCCGCGATGGAGATAGCCATAAATAGGCTCCATATTAAGCACGACCTCACCATCAAGCGTCAACCGCATACGGAACACCCCGTGGGTGCTGGGGTGCTGGGGTCCAATGTTGACCACAAATGGCTCGGTTCTAACCGGCATCGTTAAAATCCTTCCGCAGCGGATACCCCGGGAAACCTTCCCAGAGAAAGATGCGTTTCAGATTAGGATGGCCCTCAAAGGTAATTCCCATGAGGTCATAAATCTCGCGTTCCTGTAAATCAGCGCCGCGCCACAGGCCAACCACTGACGGCAGGACGGGATTATCCCGCTCACTTACCCGAATTTTCAGCACCAGACTGTGGTTATGCACCATTGAGGTTAGGCCATAAACCACCTCAAAGTAACTCCGGTAATCAACCGCCGTAAGCACAGTAAGATAGTCGAACTGGAATTCCGCCGCCGTCTTGAGAAAGGAGGCGATTTCTAAGAGAGATTGACTATTAACTACTACGCTATTTTCGTCTGATTCAACAATTCCACCGGGAAATTGCTTTTCCAGCTTAGCGGCTATTTCCGTACCCGATAGAGCTACCGTCAATCCTTACTTACCCTCCTTGAGCAGACTCCTCTTGGCTATTTTCTCCTGTAACATCCGGATACCGTTAAGCACCGCTTCAGGTCGCGGGGGACAGCCGGGCACATAGACATCAACCGGAATAATCCGGTTATACCCCGGAGTCACCGCATAGGACCCGGTAAAGATACCGCCGCTGATGGCACATGCCCCCATGACAATAACCCATTTCGGTTCTGCCATCTGATCGTAGATTCGTTTAATCTGGGGCGCCATCTTCCAGGTAAGGGTACCGGCGGTAATCATCAGATCAGCCTGCCGTGGTGAGGCTCGCATGACTTCCATACCAAACCGGGATATATCAAAGCGGGAGGCCGCCGTCGCCATGAATTCAAAAGCACAGCAAGCCGGAAAGCAAAGGCACGGCCAGAGCGATGAGCGCCGCGCCCAGTTAAGCACCCAGTCCACGGTAGTCAGTATCATGTTGCGTTGTATCTCTTCGTCCAGCCACTCATCAGGGTCAGGAATAATCTGCTGAGAGTTTGCCTTCAAGGCTTCAATCATCCCCCCCTCAGCCCGGTCCAGCCCCTTATCGTCATAAATGTATTTGCCGGTCACATCGCCTACTTCCATTCCAGAACCTTCCGTCGCCAGGCATAAATATAGCCCACTATAACAATGAGAATAAAAATGATTGCGCTGATAAAACTAGAAATACCCAGTTGCCTCACATCAACCGCCCACGGATAAAGAAAGATAACCAGAACATCAAGCACGACAAACATCAGAGCATAGAAATAATAGCGGAAATTAAACTGCACCCATGATTTACCGATGGTTTCCATACCACACTCATAGGTGGAACTTTTCACCGAACTGGACTTCCGGGGGACAACTTTCAGAAATCTAAGAATAATGGGAAGAAGAAGGGTAACAACGGCAAACAAAAAGGCAACTAACAAGAATAACGCAACAAGTCCGTAGTTCGCCAGCACAATCTACCTCCCTGCGCAAACGGTGCAAGTGTACCATACCTGATATTCACTAGTCAATAGGTCGATTTGAGGGTTTTCTTACTTGCAAGCACCGTGATTATAATCACCGGGATTTATTATCGGGGCGGATAACAGTCACTCTAAACCGGTTATCTTCCGCAACTGAATCGGTAGTTCCGGATTTACAACTACATCCCGCATGCCCGGGGATTTATCTTAATAACATTAAAAATATAGACAAAGACAGCCAAGCAACCTAAAATGATAGTGGTAAGTTATGCCCAAGCTGTTCCCGGCTCATAGTATTAAGACAGGTAATAAAGATGGCAAGGGCGGAGAATTTAAAGATAATAGGGGGCTAATCAAAGAAATTAGATATAAGAATTGTAATATCAGGCGAGATACGTCACCCCAAAGACAAAACTTAGCTGGTGGTCAGGACTGCACTATTCCTCTCCTTTTCCCCAGTTTTGCATGATTTCCTTAATACGCTGGGCAAGTTTGGGATTGGCACGCAGCCGTTCTATAAAGACGGGGCAGCCTTCCAGAATTGAATTCTGAGCCGCCGTTGCCATATTGGCTAACATGTTCTGCATATTAAGGTCCATTGCTGGCAACACGCCGGCGCCAGGCGCTGATGACTCCAGTTGCCGTCGGATATCCTCAGTCGTGAACCTCATCGGCATGACGCACATCTTGTACCACGGGCACTCCTTACACTGAACCACAGCGTAGGCTTCATCCAATATATCACCCACGTTCTGCCTCCTCATCTTATTATCAGATAACTATAAGATAATTTTACCTTAAACTGCGCCTGAAACCAAATCAGTATATTACACCGATTTTATGCTGATTAACTTGACCCCAAATATCAAAGTCAGTAATAATTAAATCTTGAGGGAGGGCACTCAAAGTTAAGGAGGGGCATTTGACACGAATATTCCTAGTCAGGCACGGGGATACGGTGTTAAACAGCCGGGAGAGGTTCTGGGGGCGCACTGATGTCAAACTGAGTGTCGCCGGTGTGGCACAGGCGGAAAACTTATGTGACCGCCTAGCCAAAGAGAATATTACTACCATTTATGCCAGCGACCTGCAGCGGGCTTTAGTAACCGCCCGGATTATTGCTTCCCGACATCAGATGGAGGTCATTATCTGCCCTGAACTGCAGGAGACAAACTTCGGCAAGATTGAGGGGTTGACCTTCCGTGAAATCAGCCAGCAGTATCCCGAACTGACCGACCTGTGGGTTAACTGGAGCTCCCGACTGAAGTTTCCGGACGGAGAAAGCGTTGACGACCTCAATACCAGGGTGAGTAAATTTCGGGACAGGCTGAAAAAACACGCTCCGGATAACCAGGTGCTCGTGGTGGCTCACGCCGCATCACTACGGTTGTTAATCTGTCACTTGCTCGGAATCGATATTGAGCACTGGCGACAGTTCCGCCTTAACCAGGCTTCCCTCAGCATTATGGACACCATCAACCGGCAGGGAATACTGACCTCACTAAACGACGTCTCTCACCTAAAAGAGGTATAATACCGGAGGCAGAACAGGATAAATGAGACACCTACTATCGAGAATCAAAAAAGACACTGGTGTCTGGGACCGCGTGTTGTCCGTCGCGCTGGTTTTTCCCTCCTGATGACGTTAGTCATACTGAATTACACTCTGGATAACCCCAGAATGGATAAGTTTACCGAGTTTTATATCCTGGGACTAGACGGTAAGGCGATAAACTACCCGCAGGAACTTTCCCAAGGGGAAACGGGGAAATTACTGGTGGGGATTGTCAACCGGGAGCAGGAGACAGCCATCTACTGGATAGAGGTAGTCATAGGCGATGTTACCAATAATCCATATGGCAAGGTTACGCTTAAGGATAGTCAAAAGTGGGAAGAGAAAATCAGCTTTACTCTGTACCATACGGGAGATAACCAGAAAGTGGAATTCCGGTTATTCCGGCAGGAATATCCGGGCATCTACCTAAACCTCCATCTGTGGACTAACGTGCGTTGAATAATTAATGACATTACCCCCGTTAGAAGCGATAGGAACCCGCTCCGCCATTGCTCCGGCTGGTATTGCTGGTATTGGCGGCGAATTAGAGGAGCGCCGTGATTTTTTGCTCCAGAGTTCGCTCTGGAACCGCCCCGATAACTGTGTCCACCACTTCCCCACCCTTGAAAAACAGCAGCGTCGGTATGGACATAACCCGGTACCGGGAAGCGGTTTGCTGATTATCATCGACATTAAGTCGGCAAAACTTGAACTTCTGGTCGTATTTCTCGGCCAGACTCTCCACAACGGGGGCTATCATCCGGCAGGGACCGCACCATGGTGCCCACAAATCTACCATTACCGTCAGGGTTGACTTTAAGACCTCCTGGTCGAAACTTTGATCGGAAATATCAATGACCATTACCTTCGTCTCCTTTTCACAACGTTAGCTACCTGCATAAATTAACTGAATAATCTGAAGGCCATCTGAGGCAGGAATTAGCCTGGTCCTCAATAAGAATGATAACCTTTTAACTGCCTGGGTGTCAAAAAGAATGACCAAGACGTTGCCCGGTAACCTATCTCCCCAATATAAAAAGTTACCCCTTTCCTGAGCCGGTTTTGCCAAGAGCATATGTACGCTTAGTTCACAACCACGCACCATTTATCCCCACTTTATAAAGTGGCGGTTTGCTTTGAGTTAGAGCCGGGGCAAGCTTTACCTGCCTCCCTCAGCCTTACATACCTCTCATGCTCATGGTAATATGGGTAGCCGGGGCAACCAACGCATCCTTAACTAAACCCTCCGTTAAACAATCACCACTCCACCGACACTTACTCAGGAGATAATTTACCGTACTATGCAACTTAACCAGAAGCGCCACACCATTTTCTACGGGTGGTGGGTGGTTGTCGCCAGTTTCTTAATTACCGTTTACACCGGCGGGATTATCTATTTCGGTTTCACCGCTATTTTTGAGCCAATACAGAATGAGTTTGGCTGGAGTTATGCCCAGATTTCACTAGCCGCTTCACTGCGTGACCTGGAGATGGGACTGCTTGCCCCTATTATGGGCGTGTTTGTTGACCGCTGGGGACCGAGAAAGCTGATGTTCGGCGGCCCGATTATTATCGGACTCGGTCTATTGCTGCTCAACACCGTTAATTCCCTTATCATGTTCTATGTAGCCTTTATCGTAATCGCTATCGGTATGAGCAACTGCAGCAGCACGGTAAAGAATACCGCAGTAGCCAACTGGTTCCGCAAAAAAGTAGCTCTCGCCAGCGGTATCGTTGCCGCCGGTTTCGCCGTCGGTGGATTCCTCGTTCCGGCAGTAACCACGCTAGTCGATACGCTGGAATGGCGGAAGGCGATGGTCGTCCTTGCTCTGAGTATGTGGAGCATAGGTCTGCCGCTGTCACTGCTGATGCGCCATAAACCGGAACAATACGGTTACCTGCCGGATGGTGAGCTGAATATCCCCTCGCTTAATGATAAACGCCCAGTTTTAGCGCAAAAAACCGAGGTCAATATCTCTGGCAAACAGGCCATTAAAAGCCGGACATTCTGGCATATTTCGCTTGCCATGATGTGCCAGACGTTTTTATCCAGCGCCGTGGTGACCCATGTTATGCCTTATCTCGACAGCATCGGCCTTGCCTGGACAACCGCCAGCCTGGTAGCCATGAGCATTCCACCTGCCAGCATTGGCGGTCGCCTCGGTTTCGGTTTAATGGGGGACATTTTTAACAAGAAACGGCTGTCAGCAATTGGTTTCGCGCTGATGAGTCTGGGGCTCATCTTTTTTGCCCTTATTCCTAACGGCAGCATGTGGCTTCTGATACCTTCGCTTCTCTTTTTTGGCACCGGCTGGGGTGCCAACATCACCCTGAGACCGGCTTTACTGAGAGAGTATTTCGGTCGAAACCGGTTTGGCACCATTCACGGATTTACCATCGGAATACTAATGATGGGAATTGTGGCCGGTGCGCCACTGGCAGGGTGGGCGTTCGATGTCTGGGATACCTACGAAGGCATATGGTTGATATTTGCCGGCGCTGGCATTACGGGCATATTTACCATACTAAAAACGCCCCCGCTCGATACCACCGTCCCGGCAGCACCCAAATCAGCCGCTGTTGATGAACCGTTCTAACCGGGCACATCATGATACGGAGAACCACCCCAAATACTCGGCATCTCAAAAACCAATCTCCGGTTACCAAATCCGAAATTCTTACTTTACCACTATCCGCCTGGTTATCGGCACAAAATCAGGAGACCACAAAATATTTTGTGGTCTCCTGTCATTCTCAACGCAGAACAAATGTGTAATAACGTCTATAGCCGGTTGCCCCGCCTCGCGCTAGATGAAATCCTCCAGCTTAACATCCTGGTAGCCCGTTAGATATACCGGTTCAAAGCAGAGTTGTAACTCCGATGACAACTATTTTAACCATATTTCCACCTTTCCCTCATCAGAACAGCAGCAAGTTATGATCTTAACTGAAGCTAAATTATCACGTTATCGAAAGCGGCCGTGATCTGTCATACAGCACCCTTCGCTGCGGGTCCGAGGTTGGCGGTTTGGTAGCGTCAATAATCATTCTTGAGCCAAACCGCTGCATAATTGTTAGTCCGGGGTCGGTTAATTCCGGCTGGGAGATGTCCAAGGGATGTCCCCTCACCCCGGGGATAACGGTAACATCATCGTCCGGATTAACCCGGGTAGTGATTGACCAGGCAACATCCTGCGAGTCATAAATATCCACATCGTCGTCAACGGCAACGGCAATCTTCTGATGCAGGTAGGCACTTGAAAGCGCAGCCAGCAGCACATGCTTTGCCTCGCCGTAGAATCGCGGCGTCATTTTAACGATTACGCCAAACATGCTGCCCCAGTTACAGTAGACATCCTTTATCTCGGCATAGCCGGCGGTGTTGCGCAGGTCATGGAACAGGGCGGCGGCCATCGGCACCGTAGCGTAATGGACACCCTCATTGGGCGGTGCATGCTGCAAGGTCTTGAAAATGGCGTCCCGGCGCATGGTGATGGCTTTTATCTTTATCACCGGGTTCTTGCGTTCCTCCGCATAGTAATTCTGGAATTCAGAAAAAGGCCCCTCATCCTCCCTAACTCCGGGCAGTATTTCCCCCTCCAGCATTATTTCGGCGTAAGCCGGCACCTCAAGATCAATGGTCTCACATTTTACCAGTTCAACCGGCTCTTTCAGTAACGCTCCGGCGATTTCCAGTTCGTCGAGGTCAATAGGACCGGTGTAAGCCGCCGCAAAGTAATACATGGGGTGATGCCCAATCATAATCGCAATCGGCATCGGCTGGTTCATCGCCTCGTATTTTTCGTATATTTCTTTAGTTGGCATTATTCTTCCTCCGTGTTAC
>CAYFGR010000022.1:0-16650 GCA_964343135.1 uncultured Dehalococcoidales bacterium | reverse complement strand
TCAGAGACAATCAGTAAGCGCTTAATTTCGCCATGTTCCGCGTCCTCGGTTTTATGCTTGCGAAATGAGTAGAGACCGAGCAAGGCTCCCTCGGTTATCGCCTGAGCCGAACCTTCGGGGCCGATACCATCTATTCCGCTCTCCAGAGCCACGATAGCGATATCCGCCACCTCTTTCTGTCGTAAAAGCCGACAGGTTTCGGCGACCACTCGCCGGACCCGCGTGAGCGTAAGATCGGGTAGCTTTCCCAATCCGACAACTACTACCCGGTCGGCGGGCAGCTTTCCCAGACTGTGAATAACCGTAATTTCGCCAAGTTTACCCTTAATCTCACCCTGACTAACCAGCCGGGAGATGGCACCACCTAAAGCCTCGTCCGTGGTGGCAACATTGCCCCCGGGACGCTCCGCACCCTCAAAATAGTTCACGATTAAAGCCCCGGCTTCAACCCCGCCAATTTCAGCAGTAATAGTCTTAATTTCCACTTGCATATCCTTTCTCAAAGCAGGTTAGATTTTCAATCAGTATTCGCGCAATCCCGCCCCCGACATCTTTCCGACAGATTGGTGGCGTCCAAAATAAGAGAGGCTCCCTTTTGCAGCAGCTTCTCGATAAGCTGACAGATAGCCTGAAAAAGACGTGAACTCTCCGCTAAACTATAGCCAGGTGCCGAGAAAAGAATCTTACGCAGGGTATCGCTTTCCAGAACCACAAGCGGTAACCTTTCGGCCAGTTTACGACAGAAGCAGCACTTGTCGGTACCGGGTAAACCACTGACCACCATAAAGGTGGTTTGCACTTCTGGCTCAGGGAGTTGCCCCGGACCCGCAGCCAGCAGCTGCACATCGGAAATAAGTTGGACGTCCGCCACACCTTTAATTATAGAACGTTTTTCGGTATTTCGCTAGATGTTCCCCGGAGAAAAGCGATGTTAAATTAGCATAAGACCGCTATATGTTCATTAATCATCATCGTAAAAAGCAACACCAATCACGCCGAAAACAGCTCAATGTCATACCTGTTCACACCTTCCGGAGGAATGCAAACCGTCGAATCGGTAACAATGACTACTCTGCTGGTCAGCATAGCCTTAATCCAAAGTTAATTTCCAGTACCGTCACGAAAAGACCAGACCACCGGTAAAATAAAAAAAGGAGGGTTTTTCACCCTCTTTTGAAATGACTGGTTACCATATAATAATTGATACGGAAAATTCATCCGGATTGTTCGTGCGGGGTCGCCACATCAAACCACCCGTGATAATATGGCACCGGTATACGCCAGTTCTTTCAACTTATCTTTGTCATATCCGCCGGTAGCCGACCCGGGTAAGGATTCCACAAAAATAATTTGCTTAGGCAACTTATAGTTCGCCAGATACTTCAGACAGAAACGTATGAGCCCGCGCTCACTGATTGACCTTCCTTTCTTCAATCTAACGACCGCCCTTACCACCTCACCCCGTGTCTCGTCAGGAACGCCAACAACAGCAACCTCGGCTACTTTGGCATGAGTTATTAAAACGGCTTCAATATCACTGGAATAAATGTTCTGTCCCTTGGTAATTATCAGTTCTTCGTTTCTGCCCAGCAGAAACAAATCGCCATCCTCATCAATCCGGCCGATATCTCCAGTATAAAGCCAGCCATCTCGTATTGCGGCCGCCGTACTCTGATGCTCACTAAGATAACCCTTCATCATTGGCCCTTTGACAATGACCTCACCCGCCTGATTCCGGGGTAGCTCTTCCCCGTAATCATTCACCACCTTAACTTCATAGACGGGTAAAGGTGTACCTACCGAACCGGGTTTACCGCTTTCATCAACAGGCTGGGAATTAACAAAACCGACCGATTCGGTCAAACCCCAGCATTCGACGATTTCCTTACCATAGCATTTTTTAAATCTTTCCCTGGTCCCAAGCATTAGCGGTGCCCCACCGCTGACACATAAGCGCAGGGAACTCACATCATGGCTCAACCCTTCCTCCTCAGCAAAACGGATTATCAGATTAAAGACAAAGGGTACCCCCCAGAATACGGTCGCCCTCTCCTTTTCAATAAGGTCGGTCAGGCTGCTGATGGATAAGCCGGGCATTATCGCCACGGCGCCACCCTTGAATAAGGTACCCAGCAACACCACCACCAGACCAAAAGCATGATGTATCGGCAAGGCAAAAAGCACCGCAATGTCCTTTTCAGATTGCTCGAAAAATTCCCCCGATACTGATGCCGTGACCACCAGATCCTGATGGGACAGCATAACGCCTTTAGGACGATAAGCAGGCCCTGAGGTGTAAGCAATATGGGCGATATCTTCAGGCGAGATTTCCACCGCCACCGGCTGCGCTGACTCAACAGCCATAATTTTACTGTAGCTGAGGAACTGTTTCTGGTGGTCGAAATCTAAATTTATCACCTGCTGAATGGACTTGAACCGGGGTAAAACGGTAACCAACGGCTCAAGAAGGATGTCATCGGATATCAGGATTTTGGGTTGACAGTCATTGAATAGCGAGGCTAATTCAGCAGCCTTGTATTTGGTATCCAGAAGAACCGCAGTAGCCCCAGTCTTGATGATGCCTACATAGCTAATCACCTCTTCCGGACTGTTGGCAAGCAAAACTGCCACCCGGTCCCCCCTGCTCATCCCCATCTTCAACAAGGCATTAGCCAAACGGTTAGAGGATTCTTCCAAATCCATATAGGATAACCGACGCTTACCGTAAATTATCGCTGTTCTCTGAGAGTAGCGCTTTGCCAGCGCCTCCAGCACAATCTTCAGATTCATTAACAACCCCAGAATATCTAACCAGTGCGGTTAGCCACCCGTTTTTGCCTTCTCCGCCGCTTCCCAACCTGCTTTTAGCGCTTTGAGATTAACATCCTTCATCCGGGGAGGCATCCGCTCTTCAACAGTTTTTTCCAGAGCCTGAAGAGAAACGGCGCCGCTCAAGAAAGAAATCATGGCCAGTGCCACCATATTGGTCGCCAATTCAGAGCCGGCTTCCCGAGCAATTTGAGTCAGAGGCAGGCGGTACACCCGGGCCGTAGTCTCCGGTAAATCCGTGATTTTATACGAATCAACGAGGAGAATACCGCCATCTTTCAGAGCGGGCATATAGCCGACACATTCTTTCTGAGTCAGCGCCAGCAGTAGATCGGGATGGCTGACGTAGGGAAAATCAATCTCCTCGTCACTGATAATAACTTCGGTTTCACTCAGACCGCCCCGCTGACTGATGCCGTGGTGCTCGGTCTGGGTTACATTTTTACCATCGTATATGCCGGCCGCCTGAGCCAGAATGCGGGCGGCGGAGACAAGACCTTGCCCTCCCCAACCCACCATTTGCACCTCGTAATAACTTTTCCCGTCTGCCATTTGATTTACGCTCCCCCGTTTTGCACCTTATCAATAAGCTCTTGATAGCGAGTGGTATATTCCTCATCAGGAGCCTCGATATTAACCAGTTCGCCGATTATAAACTTACCCTTAAGTTCATCAGGGCTCATTGTCTGCGCCTTCTTCGCCAAAACAGCGTCATCCCGTTGCGCGCGGAGCATATCGGAGGCTGAGCCCAATTTGTTGCGCCGTCCGTACTGCACCGGACACTGGTTAACCACTTCAATCATACCAAAGCCTTTATGCTGAATGCCATTAGCGATAAGGTCAATTAACTGGCGGAAATGGTAAGCCGTTCCCCGGGCAACATAGGTAGCCCCGGCGCCCTTGACCAGCTCACAAATGTCAAAGGGATTTTCAATACTACCGTACGGTGAGGTGGTCGACAGGCTATCCGTCGGTGTCAGCGGAGAAAACTGCCCGCCGGTATTGCCGTACACGCTGTTATTAAGGACAATGGCGGTTATATCTATATTACGCCGCGCCGCATGGATAAGGTGATTGCCCCCGATTGCCGCTGCGTCGCCGTCGCCCATCGGGACAATAACATTCAAGCGGGGATTTGCCAGCTTAAGACCCACCGCCACCGGAACGGCGCGTCCGTGGATACCGTGATAACCATCAAAGTTCAGATAGTTATAAATTATCCCGGAACAACCGATACCGGTAACGATAACCGTATCATCCTGGTTCAAGCCAAGACTATCTACGGCCCTGACCATTGCCGTCACCACATTCCCGATACCACATCCGGGACACCAGATGGTGGGGAAGCCTGCCCGGCGATAATATTTAGCCAACATATCTGCTGTCTGTCCAATTTTTACTTTAGCCATTGACGCCCCCAATTATCGCCTCAAGAATCTCTTGGGGCGGGATTAATTTGCCATCGACCTTGGCTAGCGATACCACCTCTGCCTTACCGCAAGTGACCTCACGAACCTTTTCCACTATCTGACCCATATTCATCTCCGGCACTATAATCTTCCTGGCTCCACTGGCTATTTGGGTAACCAGCTCATCAGGGAAGGGCCAGAGTGTCATAAGTTTGACGAGGCCGACTTTAATTCCCTGCTGCCGTGCCGTTTTTACGGCGGCTCTCGCCGAACGAGCCGTAGAGCCATAGGCAAGTACCACCGTTTCGGCATCATCCAACCACTCGGTTGAATAAAAAGTAAACTCATCCCGATGCTTCCAGATCTTATCGCGCAGGCGCTGGAACAGCGCCCAGGCAACATCATGCTTACTCGTCGCCAGATAACCATTTTCATCATGGACATTGCTGCTAGCATACCAATGGTAACCACTGCCAAAATCGGCTATCGGCGGGACACCGTCTTCACCGGCGGCATAGGGCTTGTACTGTTCCGGAGGAACCGTCGTCCTAATGCGGTCGATGGTTTCCACCGTATCCGGCAGCTCAACCTTCTCCAGTAGACTGGCCAGAATAGCATCAGTGAGTAAAAATACCGGAGTACGAAATCTTTCCGCCAAGTTTACGGCTTTGACCGTCAGCTCAAAGCACTCGCTAACCGTTGATGCGGCGAGGACAATAACCGGATGGTCTCCGTGGGTGCCCCAGCGAGCTGCCATCACATCACCCTGGGCGGGCATGGTAGCCATACCGGTACTTGGCCCCACCCTTTGAACGTCAATCATGACGCAGGGAACCTCCATCAACATCGCCACCCCAAAGCTCTCCTGTTTCAGAGAGAGACCGGGGCCAGAGGTAGCTCCAATCACTTTCAGGCCAGTTAAAGAGGCCCCGATTAGCGCATTGACCGAAGCAATCTCATCCTCCATCTGGATAAACTTACCGCCAACCTGCGGTAACCGCTGGGACATCATCTCCGCAATTGAAGTGGACGGAGTGATGGGATAGCCGGCATAAAAACGCACCCCCGCCGCTAACGCGCCCTCCACACATGCCTCATTCCCCGATAGTACTGTTACTTTACCCATTCATTTTACCTGCCAAATATCATTCTGTTGCGCCGATAATAATCGCGAGTTCCGGACATAGCAGTTCACATAGCATACAGCCGCTGCAAGCGTCCAGATTAACCACCTCAACATTGCCATCACTCTTTGAGGCCAGTACCCCTAGAGGGCAAAATTCAACACAGATTCCACACTGTTTGCACATCGCCTCATCAACGGATACCGAACATACTTTTACTGGCATAGTTCTACCACCCTCAATAGTAAGATAAATACTCAGTCAGACAAGAATACCACTGACGCAACGGGGGAACAGCCGCTAATACCCAGCGGCATGGTAACATTAATCGTTTCATATTTGTCTTGATACCACGATATATTATCATATTATTCAACAAATCGTCAACGGATTTCATCCTGCCCACTTAAGAAGGATTAAGCGCCCGAATAATTAACGCTACACGGCATAATTTCCTAATTACCGGCACTACCGCAATATCCTAACCAGTACCGCCGCTTTTGGAAAGCAGCTAATATAGAGTATAATATAAACCAAGAATATGTCTTCTGAAGTCTTTTATCGTAAGTGGCGCCCCCGAACCCTGGCCGACGTGGTCGGCCAGGAGCAGGTAACTAAAACTTTACTCAACGCTCTTAAGATCGACCGAGTGTCACACGCCTATCTCTTCTGCGGTCCGCGGGGCACGGGCAAGACCAGCACGGGCCGCATCCTGGCTAAGGCAGTGAATTGTCTCACCAACGGTAAGGGTGAACCGTGCAATACCTGCGCCATGTGTCAGGCAGTAAGCGAAGGTAGAGCTTTAGATATAATTGAAATTGATGCCGCCAGCAACACCGGTGTTGATGACATCCGGGACCTCCGGGAGAAGGTCAATTATGCCCCCGGGCAAGCCAAATACAAGGTCTATATCATAGATGAAGTCCATATGCTCAGTACCAGTGCGTCCAATGCCTTACTCAAGACCCTTGAGGAACCGCCGCCGTACGTTATTTTCGTCCTGGCAACCACCGAAACCCATAAAGTCCTGCCCTCCATACAGTCACGCTGCCAGCGTTTTGATTTCCGGCGACTGTTACTGACAGATATCGTTACCAAACTGGAACACATCTGCAACGCGGAAGGTATTCATGCTGAGCCCGAAGCGCTTCGGCTCATTGCCAAGAGCGCTACCGGCAGCCTGCGAGACGCCGAAAACCTGTTGCAGCAGCTAAGTATCTATTTTGGCGCTGAAATAAATATCGGCCAGGTACAGACCATTCTCGGTGTCACCGGAGACCAGCGAGTCAGAAATATGGTCGGGCATATTATAAATAATGATATCTCCGCCGGCATTGCCACCATAAATAGCGCCAGTAGCGACGGTCTGGATTTAAGGCAATTCAACCGGGAATTAACGGAATACCTGAGAGGCTTGTTGCTGATAAAGACCAGCGCCGATGCAGCCATTGATTTTACCGCCGAGGAGCTAGCTGAACTAAAGGAATTAGCCGCCAGCGCTTCCCTTACCCGGATTTTAAAGGCGGTCAAGCTATTCGGTCAGCTTAAGATTGATCTGGATAACTATTCTACCCTCCCCCTGGAGTTAGCTTTGATCGACAGCATTCTGTCTCCAGAAGAGGAAAAGGAAGTTCCTGTCGAATCAGTCAGGCGTAAACCGTCCCCGTCCCAGAAAGCGGCTCCACCTCCGGAAAAACCAATACCGAAACCGTCAGCAACTGCGCCAGTGCCAGCGCCCGAACCAGAATCGCCAGCAACTGTGCCAGTACCCGCGGCCGAACTGGAACCGCCGGTGATGGAAAAAACCACGGTAACTAAGACAACTACTACCACAAAGCCAGCCTCAACTGAACGCGAGGTTGAATCGGTCAACCTAAACTGGCGGGAAGTCATCGAACACGCCCCGGAAAATACCCGGAAAAGCCTGGCGCTGGCCATCTTGAGAAGCGCCGGCGTCAAACCGGTCGCTGTTGAAGGTGACACCATAGTCCTGGCTTTTCGGTATGCCTATCACATAAACCAGATAGAAAGAACAGAGAACAAACCAATCGCTGAGGAAATTATCAGCCATACCCTGGGTCGCCCCTGCCGCATACGCTGTGTCAATGAACCGGACTCCAATCATCTGGTGCGGGCGGCGTTGAACATGGGGGCTCAAATTATTAACACGGAGGAAAAATGAATCAATCCATGATAAATCGGATGCGCGACATGAAGGCAAAGCTAGAACAGACGCAAAAAGAGTTGGATAGCGCCATCATCAAAGCTGAATCGGGCAAAGGTGCCGTCAAGGTCACCATTAGCGGCCAACAGAAAATACTGTCGTTAAGTATATCACCAAAGATAATCGACCCGGACAAGGCGGAACACCTGGAAGAACTGGTGTTAAAAGCGGTCACGGAGGCAATAAATAAATCCCAAAAATTAGCCGCCAAGCAAATGGGCGGGTTGACCGGCGGTCTTAAAATCCCGGGACTAATGTAATTATTATCGATAACTACCACAAGGAGATAGCATTTTGAACCAGCAGTTTACGGTTAACACCGATACTATAACCGGGCTCATTCAGGAACTTAGCCGCTTGCCCGGCATCGGACCCAAAAGCGCCCAGCGGCTTGCCTATTACTTACTGCGCGCTCCTGAAGAACAGGCCCGGCAGCTAACCGAGGCAATATTATCGGTAAAACAGGAAACCAGGCTGTGCTCCGTTTGCGCTAACGTTACCGACACTAACCCCTGCCCCCTCTGCCGCAATGACCAGCGCGACCGAAGCCGGATATGCATCGTGGAGCAGCCGCAGGATATTCTGGCAATGGAACACACCGGTATCTACAAGGGACTGTACCACGTGCTCCACGGCGCCATCTCACCGACGGAGGGCATTGGCGCTGACAATATTAAACTCAAGGAACTTATGGCGAGATTGAACGCCGGCTCCGTAGTTGAGGTTATCCTGGCGACCAACCCCACCCTTGAGGGTGAGCATACCGCCCTGTATATCAACCGCCAGATTGCGCCGCTGGGTATCCGGGTTACCCGCCTTGCCCGCGGACTGCCCTTCGGCACCGAACTGGAATACGCCGACGACGTCACCCTCACCCGCGCCATTGAGGGCAGACAGGAGTTTTAGATTCACCTCGGATAAAAGTTATGCAAACACACCTCAATTTAGTGAACGACCTACTGAAAGTAATTCTTAAGGAAATGCTCTATGGTTTGAGAGAAGGACTAAAAAAAGCGATACCATAGGCGCATTCCCAAATAAAGATAGAAGTAATCCCGTATATCCTGCTTTTGAAATATTCGCATACCTTCTATTTCGGCTAGATTTTCTTGTAATGGTGCATTAAGAACAGAAACTTAGAATACCACTTTTTACTTTTATTGCTGATAAGATGCTCGAAACCATAGATAAAGAAAAGAGTACCTTTAATAGCACTATCAACAAGAGGATGGATGAATATGTAGGCGTACAAACCGACAGGCAATCGACAGATGGTATAAGGACTAAGAAATTATTACGAGGTTATTTAGATAATTTAACCTATTCAATTTCCAAGCAGGATTTTTCCCATTACTCATAAAGAAATGCTTTTACCTGTAGAAATACAATTTACGAAAATGCTGAGAAATCTTTTTACAGCTAACTCGGATTTTACACGATTAAGTACCGAAGAGATAAATGACATTTTAGAAAGTATAGTGAGAGAGCTTGAGAATTAGTCTAACTAAACAATACATTTAGCGATGAATCTCTTTTTTCATCAAAAAACTACGCTGAAGTAGCCCAAATGTCCAAACCACGAAATTATCAGACGGGCTATTATTAAAAAATTGCCTATCAAGGGTAGTTTGAAGGGGCGTAACCCCTTCTACAGTCCCTCCCTATCTCCTTGTAATGAGAGGGGGATACAAGGGGAGAGGTTCAGCCAGATAAGCTATAACAACAATCCCAACAGAAACCAATAATAAATGACGAAGCCAAGAAACTATCAAACGGAAGCCATCATTATCAAGAAGACCAGGCTGGGGGAGGCGGACAGAATCCTCACCCTCTACACCCCGTATCTGGGTAAAATTCAAGCAGTGGCTAAAGGGGTGCGCCGCCCCAGGAGCAAAATGTCCGGCCACCTTGAACTGCTTACCTACAGCCAGGTATCGCTGGCGCGGGGGCGAAATCTTGACACCGTAACCGGCGCCCAGACCATCAACAGTTTTATGACCTTGAAAAGCGACCTGGAGCTTACGGCACAGGCTCTTTATGTCACGGAACTGATTAATCAATTCACCGTTGACCACATTGAAAATTACTCTTTATTCCGGATACTGAGTGAAACTCTGGAAAGCCTCGGCCGGACTAGCAATAAGGCCTTTATCTTGCCCTATTTTGAACTGCACCTGTTAAATAAAGTTGGTTACCGCCCGCAGCTCCGAGAGTGCGTCGCCTGCCACCGGTCACTGGAACCCACCACCAACTACTTCAGCCCCGGCGCCGGCGGTATGCTCTGCCCGGATTGCCGCCGGAGCCAGCCCTTTACCTATACTGTCCCGGTTAACGTCCTGAAAGTGCTCCGGTTCCTACAGGATAGTGACTTTAACACCGCCAGTAGGTTAAAATTGGATACCGAACTGTCCCGCCAGTTAGCGACCGTAATGAGAGGTAATATTAGATACCTTCTGGAACGGGAGGTAAAGTCCACTGCCTGGCTGGATAGCCTGCAAGAACAAATGAAAGGCGATATTTAGCCATGACACAACAAGAACCCACTACTGCTATAAAAGACTACTGTACCCGTTGTTCTTGTTACTGCCGAATCATCTTCTACGTAGAGGACGGACCCTTTACCGAAGTTAGGGCGGACAGGGAACACCCGCTCGCCTCACCGATATGCGTCAAAGGAAAGGCCGGTCCGGAACTTAATCTTCCCGGCTACGACCCATATTCTGAAGACGGCGCCAATGTCAACAGACTTTATAACGCCCAGGGAAAAGACCCGGTTAGCGGTTAGCGGTTCCATGCCCTCAAAAGACTATCCCTACAATGTAAAAAAGAGGTAAAATCTAAGAAAGTGATGATAGAACAATGACATCCAGATTAAAGCGCATTGCCGAACAGCGAAGAAAAAAGATAAACCGAATTCGAGCGCTGGGGATTGAACCCTACCCCCACCGCTATCAGCGTACCTATACCACGCAGGAAGCTACCGCTTTACTCGTCCAGATGGAAGGCGAAAATCAGACCGAAACACCAGCGGTCAGTATCGCCGGTCGTATCATGGCTAATCGAACCATGGGTAAAACCTCGTTTATTGATGTCCATGATACCTTAGGCAAGATTCAACTGTATTGCCGTAATGACCTGCTTGATGAAACCAGCGGTCAAATACTGAAAGATATTGATATCGGTGATATCATTGGTGCCAGTGGCACTATGCTGCGCACCAGGACCGGAGAACCCAGCCTTAAGGCAGGAAGTCTTACCCTCCTGTCCAAGTCACTGCAGCCCCTACCCGAAAAGTGGCACGGGCTGAGCGACGTTGACACCAGATTCCGACAGCGTTACCTTGACCTCATCGCCAACCGCGAGGTCAAGGATATTTTCAAGATACGCAGTCAGGTTATTGGCGGGATACGCCAGTTCCTCAACCAGCGGGAATTCACCGAGGTGGAAACGCCGGTACTGCAACCGTCTGCCGGTGGCGCCTTAGCCCGCCCCTTTATTACCCACCACAACACCCTCGACCGGGACTTCTACCTACGTATCGCCCTCGAACTTCACCTCAAGCGACTGATTATCGGCGGCCTAGACAAAGTTTACGAACTGGGGCGTACCTTCCGTAACGAAGGTGTCTCCATCAGGCACAACCCGGAGTTCACCATGCTGGAAAGCTACGAAGCCTATGCCGACTATAGTGACGTCATGAAGATGATGGAGGAGATGATCGCCAGTGTCAGTCAGCAGGTCATGGGCAGCGACAAGGTTACCTTTGGCGATAACACCATAGACTTCCAGCCGCCCTGGCCACGGCTTAACCTGCGTGAAGTCGTTCAGGAATACAGCGGCATTGATTTTAGTATTTTCCCCGATGCCGATTCCCTTCGTGCCGAGATGCTGAAATTAAATATAGCGGCTGACCCGCAAAAAGACCGCGGTCGGCTCATTGATGAACTCATTTCCACCTACGTCGAGCCGAAACTGATACAGCCCACCTTTCTGCTGGATTACCCGATAGAAATGTCACCCCTGGCAAAATCCAAGCCCGGTGATGAAACCACGGTAGAACGCTTTGAAGCCTTTGCCGGCGGCATGGAGATTGGCAACGCCTTTTCTGAACTTAACGACCCGGTAGAGCAAAGGCAACGCTTTATCGACCAGATAAAGAGCCGCCCGGGTGAAAATGAAGAAACCTGGACTATCGACCAGGATTTTCTACTGGCATTGGAATACGGTATGCCGCCCACCGGTGGACTGGGCGTGGGCATTGACCGGCTGGTCATGCTCCTCACCAACAAACAATCGATTCGTGAGGTAATTCTCTTCCCCCAGCTCAGAGAGAAGCCGTAAGGAGTTTTACAACTTATCTCCCTACCTCTCCCTTCCTTTAATAAGGGAAGGGAGAGTATAGTAAGAGAGGGTTTTAACTCCTCTCTAAAACTCTCCTTACTAGGGGATAATTTCAGCACGGACAAACATGGACAGAAAAAAGATTCTCAAAGCAATCAAGCGAAAGCGGTTGGAAGAGACTATGCAGGGATTATTTCCTTACTACGTTAAACGAACGAATATCACGTTATCAAGAGCTTAATTTCATAAAGTTGACTCCTAATAGTCACTTTGCTTTTGTATCGGTTGAATGTATTAATTTGTATCGTGACGGTTACTTTTTAATTTGCATTGCCTTATGCCAAGTTGTAGCAGAAGCTATTGTTCGTTTGATGTGCGAGAGGAGCAATTTTAACTCCATTTCACAGGACTACGAGGTGAATATTGAAAATCTACATAAGAGAAAAATCCGACCAGATCGTAATGACCTATTTAAAGAGATATAGAGCGCTAGAAATAACCACCACCATCTTAACCCTACCATTCCAACTGAAAAAAGTAAGTTACAAGACATAGCCAAGAGTAAGATAATTGTTCTTCATAAGATTGAAGTAAAGGTTTTTGAGTTTAACATCATAAACGGTGTAATATTGCCGATGTACCCTAAGTATTGGGATTTTAATGAAAACGGGATGTTGAATGTATATCTTCGGATTGAAACTTGAGTGAGAAGGCGAAGCCTCTCTTCTAAAATGTCATTGCGAAGAGCGGAGCGACGTGGCAATCTGGGTGGAGAGGTTGAGTCCCCTCGCCCAGATTGCTTCGCCCTCCGACTCCATCGGAATGGTCTCGCAATGACGGTCTCTGGACAGCCTCGATACAAGGGATAGGATTTAGTAAACAATCTTATAAGGAGAAGCCATGCTCGACCTTAAATTTATCCGTGAAAACGCCGACCTGGTACGGGAGGCCGTTGCCCGCCGCCAGGACACGGCGCCGCTGGATGAAATCCGGCAGCTTGACACTGAGCACCGGCAGAAGATAATCGAACTAGAAGACCTGCGGCACGAAAGAAAAGAGGCTGCCCGCACCCGAAAAACAGATAAAATATCTACCGAAGAAGGACGCGACCTCCGCGTGATGATAAAGGGGCTTGAAGCAGAGGTCCGGAATCTGGATAGCCAGCTAGAAGACCTTCTGCTTCAAATACCCAACATCCCCCACTCCTCCGTCCCGCAGGGCAAAGATGAAGATGGTAACATGATATTACGCTCATGGGGAGAGCCGAAGACATTTGACTTCACGCCGTCCCCCCACTGGAAGCTGGGGGAATCCCTGGATATTATCAACTTTGAACGGGGCACCAAGCTCTCGGGTAGCCGTTTCTACGTCCTCAATGGACTGGGGGCGCGCCTGCAGAGGGCCCTCATCAACTTCATGCTTGACCTGCATACCTCAGAACACGGTTATCATGAGGTTTACCCGCCGTTTATGGTTAAGCGGGAATGTCTGGTCGGCTCCGGTAATCTGCCAAAATTCGCCGATAACCTTTACCACGACGACACCGACGATTTCTGGTTCGTACCCACGGCGGAGGTACCCCTCACTAACCTGCACCGTGACGAAATAATCCCCCCCGGCAGCCTTCCCCTCTGCTACGTCGCCTATACCGCCTGTTTCCGCCGCGAAAAAATGTCGGCGGGTAAGGATACCCGCGGGATAAAACGGGGTCACCAGTTCGATAAGGTTGAACTTTATAAATTAACCGAGCCGGCTAACTCCAGCAATGAACTAGAAATATTAACCGGTAATGCCGAACAGGTCTGTCAGAAGCTGGGGCTGGCTTACCGCATAAAGCAGCTCTGCACCGCCGATTTAGGCTTTGCCTCCGCCAAGTCCTACGATATCGAACTTTGGGCGCCCGGTTGCGGTGAATGGCTGGAGGTCAGTTCCTGCTCCAACTGCGGTGATTTTCAAGCCCGGCGGGCTAACATCCGCTACCGCCCCTCCCCAGATACCAGACCCCAGTACGTCCATACCCTGAACGGCTCCGGACTGGCGCTGCCCCGCGTCCTCATCGCCATTCTAGAAAACTACCAGCAAGCCGACGGCAGTATAGTAATCCCCGAAGTCCTCCAGTCTTATGTGGGGGAGAAGGTGATAAACTGAGAATATTCGTGTGGGTTACAAAACAAGTAAGCAAAAGGAGAAATTAACATGGCGGAACGGCATGAGGTACTGGTAAAAGTAGTTTCTCAAACAGGTAAATGTGAACAGGAGCACAAGGTGGGTGAGGAATGGGTACTGGGGGCTAAAATACCGGAGGGGATTTGCTTGTCCGCCTTTGCCGCCCTAATTCCCAACGCCCGGGTCTTGATGTTCGGCGCATCATTTCCCTGGGAAAGTGACCCCGATGTTTCCCAGGTAGCCTGCCCTGACCCGCATAACCCGGTTGTCTTTGAACTGAAGCGGCTACCCAGGAGCTAATCTTAAAACGGGAGGGGTGTCCGAGTGGCCTATGGTGACGGTCTTGAAATTTACCACTACGTATGTAAAAGGGTTAATTTAGCTTCAATACCGTAAAAACTGGTTATTAGTGGAAATAGCATTTTGTAGCTATATATTTTCACAGTCTTAAACTTTTAGTAGCATAGTAGCAAAAAACGTTCCTTTTTTAGACTACGGTCTCACGCCTAGACTTCAAGCTTGAAATTTAGCGCACCTTTGTATAAGTGGTACCGGCGGCACCACTGGCACCGGCATTGGGGATCACACAAAATGGCTGAATGTTTACTTTTGCTCATAATGATAGCTAAATTACAAGTAAGTAAGCTTGGGTAGGCGTATAGTTAATTTATATTATTTTTTCAGACCATAATTTATATAGTCTCTTTTGAACTGTTCATCTGGTTATAACTTCCCCTTGCCGTAATGTACTCGTTCCAGCTTGTTGCTCAATGTTCCGGTAACTGTTGACAAAACCAACTCAGCGACATAAAGTGTTCACAACGGGGTTTAAGTATTGACTATATTAATCTGGAAGTCCTCACTGTTTACCATATAGCTTAGACGATTATTCCAGCTGTAGGGAGATGCGCAATGCCGCCACAATTTATAGCAGGTTCTCCGTTTTTAGAAGTTGCTTGGGCTATAGGCGTATTGCTTAGCTTTGTTTTAGTCGCCTGGCTCATTCTTCTAGGCATAAAACGTACCCAACGAAAGCAAAAAGCGAGGGGGGCTAAACAAACCCTAATCCTACGGCTTCTACAGAGCCTTTCCAGACCCATTTTCCTTCTGTTGTTATCTCAGGGACTTATCTTGGCGCTGAGTTCTGTGTCCTATCTGGTGCCGTGGCGTCCTCATTTGGGAAAAGCGGCAATTATCCTTGTTATTATTCTCACTACTTACGCATTAACACAAGGTGGACGGCTGCTGCTAAGCTGGTATCTGCGCAGGGCAAAAGTACGCCAGAGTCTCTCCCGTCTGGTACAAAGGATTACGATCCTACTTGTCTATATAGGTGGCTTACTGGTGCTGCTGGACTACCTGGGAATTGCTATCAGCCCAATGATAGCAGGATTGGGACTTGGTGGGCTTGCAATAGCATTAGCGCTTCAACCTACTCTCAACAACTTTTTCGCCGGTGCCCAGATTGTATCCGACAAAATATTACGTGTGGGTGACTATATCAAACTGGACAGCGGCGAAAGTGGATACGTTGTTGATGTAGGCTGGCGCAGCACTCGGGTTCGCACAACTTTCAATAATATGCTGGTCATTCCTAATTCCCGATTGGTCGATAGTATAATTACAAACTATTACGGCCCGGATATGGAGCTTGCAGTCATGGTAGAGTCAGGCGTCAGCTACAGTAGTGACCTGGCTCAAGTGGAGGATGTAGTCATGACAGTAGCGCGGGAGATAATTGAAGAGATTCCGGGAGCGATAAAGACGCGTGAACCGTGGTTCGGGTATGACGAATTTGGAGACTCGAACATTAACTTCTGGATTTGGGTGTATGCGAAGGACCGAATTAGTTCATTTCGTGTGAAAAGTGAGCTTATTAAGCGTCTCCATAGCCGCTTTGTCCAGAAAGGGATAACAATTAACTATCCTGTCCGATTGCTCACTTACGAGGATTCCAAGGGCAAAAGACATCCCCTTCCTCCAGAGGCCGAAGAACAGTCTTTACCACAGAGCGACGGCTCTACTGCTTAGAAGAAATCCTCACCACTACCATCACCAAATTAATTTGAAGTGAATTTCTAAGAATATATTACTCATATCACTGTGAACCTGAACAACCGGCCGCTTAAATTGCACATTCTGACGGTTTGTTACCATCTGAATAAAAAGGCCTCATATTATTTATCCCTTACCTTATTACAATGTTAGAACTTAGGTTATACATGTATATATACTATACACGCGGGGCGGACGCGCACACCCCTCCTCCTCATCATGATTTCATTAAATAAAGTCCTCAAAGTCCTCAGGATCCATGATACCGGCGAAATCATCCTCATCATCAGGATCATCGTAGCAATCACGGTCCAGGAAGCCGCAGCCAAGAGGTTTGACGATGCTCTCCAGGTAAGGCATAATGATTACGTCTCTGAAAAAGTTTAGTAGTAAATTAGTAGCAAATTGGTTACTGAAGCCCTGTAATACCTTAATTTTAAGACTGGGAGAGGTGTCCGAGTGGTTGATGGTGCCGCTCTCGAAAAGCGGTCTCCGTGTTTAG
>CAYFGR010000021.1:0-18255 GCA_964343135.1 uncultured Dehalococcoidales bacterium | reverse complement strand
GGTTCTGCCTACAGTAAACTATGGTGGGCAGTACTGGACTTGAACCAGTGACCTCTGCGATGTCAACTGTAAGGCTTGTGTACCAACCTGTAATTTTAGCTACAAACTAATCACTTGATATTGATAACAGGAATGTCTTTTCGTGTCTAGAATGTCAACTAGTAACAACCCGTTTCGTTCAGTCTAGTAGCAAATTAGTAGCAAAATACCCAAAAGCCCTTACTCAATGATGGACGTAAGGGCTTTTTTAGCTACAAAAAGTGGTGGGCAGTACTGGACTTGAACCAGTGACCTCTGCGATGTCAACGCAGCGCTCTAGCCAACTGAGCTAACCGCCCACCGTATCCAGATTTTACTTGATACCTACGGCAGAGTCAAGTTGCCGAATATGCGACGGACATGATAAGCGCGAACAATTACGGAAGGCGCCAATTTGCCCATTTATCTTTATCCATCTCCTTACCATAGGCACGCTTGGGCGTGACTCCCCGCGCTATCGCAGCGGCGGCGGCAGCTTTAATCACGTCACCAGCAATAAAAGGAATAGCTCCCATCATAAGAAGCGGATAAAAAGCAACCGCTTCTCCTTTAACCAAGCTCAACCAGAAGTGCAGTTGAACCAAACCTGGAATATAAATAAGGACAAAATTAGCCACGAGCATAATCGTGAACATACTAACAAAGCTTCTTGATCTAACATATTTATCAGTAAAGTAACCCACAAACAGGGTGGCTAAAATAAAGCCGACTATATATCCTCCGGTAGGACCGGCAAGGTAAGCCAGTCCGCCGTTCAAGCCAGCAAACCAGGGAAGTCCAACTGCGCCCAGTCCAGCGTAAATAACCAGACTTACACCCCCCCACCACCTACCAAGAAGTACCCCAACGAGCAGCACCGCAAAGGTTTGACCGGTTATCGGTATCGGACTCCACGGCAGGTAAAATCTTACCTGAGCCAAAATTCCAATTAGAGCGGCCATACCCAGAGATAAAACTAATTTTTTTGGTATAGTTAATTCATACCGCCACTTAAAAGCATCATACTTAGCTCGATCAATTGTTCCAACTATTTCCAATTATTTCCCCCAATCTTTTCGTAATTCTGAAAATAAAACAAAAATTTACATCACGGTTACCTCCTTGATCAACCCGGTTTGCAATTGCACCGCAACAATTCCCAACAAGTTACTGTCGAGTGGCTATGTTATGTAAACTATTTATACGGTTGGCCTGCCCCTGCCCATGATGGTAATTTCAACGTTTTTGCTACAGTGCGGACAGGTTAAGTTAAGGGCGATTGGCTGGTTCATAACCCGCTCAGCCACCGCAGTAACTATTGAATCGATATTATCCAAGCGCTCGTCCAGCATTTCCAGATGCCTTTTAACTTCTTCAACATTCAGTTTTTGGTCCGGTATCATTGTTTTTACTTTATCTTCCTTTGCCAAAACTATGCTCCATAAATGGATCAAAATATTAAAATCAGTCTAATTATAGGCGTTAAGTGGTATTATGTCAAAAATAAAGCGGATAACTACTATTCCGCCCAATTCTACAGGCATTATCAGCCGATTCACGCCGATGTGCAGAATGGTATTGAATAACAAAATATAATGGCGTATACTAATCCTGCAATAAATCAAGGAGGTGGCCGAATGCCTGAGAAAGAAATCGGTAAGGTAAGTGATTTTTTTGCCCATCCGGTCGTTGCCGGTATTGAGCTGATCGGGACACTAAAAATGGGTGATAAAATTCACATCAAGGGTCACACTACCGACCTTGAGCTGGTGGTTAACTCCGTGCAGGTTAACCACGCCAATGTCAGTGAAGCCAAAGCCGGAGATTCCATCGGGGTCAAGGTTACCGACCGGGTACGAAGTGGGGATAAAGTCTACAAGGTTACTGATTGAACCGGCCGTGAAGACTCCAGACAAATGGCAGTCCAAACCAATTTAAACTTCGTAGCACCGGCTCCAGACAACTAAACTATGCTTTTTACCAGGTTTGCCATTTCAATGGCGCCAACCGCCGCTTTAAAACCGGTATTCCCTTCCTTGCTGCCCGCCCTCTCGATGGCCTGTTCCAGGGTATCGGCGGTAATAACGCCGTAAATAATCGGCAGGCCCGTGTCCAGATTCACCTGGGCAATACCCTTGGTCACTTCAGCGGCAATGTACTCGAAATGAGGTGTCGCCCCACGCACCACCGCACCAAGGCAGATAACCGCATGATACCGGTTCGTCTTGGCCATTTTACTGGCTATCAACGGGATTTCAAAGGCGCCGGGCACCCAGGCAACTTCAATATCCGCCTCATCAACACCGTGACGCCGCAGAGCATCCTGCGCTCCATCAAGTAGCTTTTTGGTAATAAAGTCGTTAAAGCGGGAAAGAACCAGGCCAAATTTCAACCCCTCACCCAGCAACATACCCTCAAATTTCTTATCCATCACTACCTCCTTTTTCAATGTGGAAAGGAATATACTGTTTCTGAATTTCCCTTACTATTTCATTTATATTCTTCTACTTATCGGTGGTATCCGCTATTTCCAGCAGATGCCCCAGTTTTTTCTGTTTGGTCTCCAGGTAGCGCCGGTTATAGGGATTTGGCGGAATAACAATAGACACTATCTCAACCACTTTAAGTCCATAACCTTCCAGTCCAATCACCTTTCTCGGGTTGTTGGTCAGCAACCGTATCTGATGTAAACCAAGGTCAGCCAGAATTTGGGCACCGACCCCGTAATCCCGCAGGTCTGCCGCCAGACCCAGGCTAATATTAGCCTCTACGGTATCAAGCCCCTCATCCTGAAGCGCATAGGCGCGAATCTTATTATGGAAGCCAATACCCCTCCCCTCCTGTCTCATATACAGGAGTACCCCCCGTCCCTCCTGGGCAATTTTTTGCATCGCCAGCCTAACCTGTTCACCACAATCACAGCGAAGGCTGCCAAACACGTCACCGGTAAGGCACTCACTATGAACCCGGACCAGCACTGGTTCATCCGTAGCGATATCCCCTGTGACCAGAGCAAAATGCTCATCGGAGTCAATATCACTCTTATAGGCAATGGCCGTAAATTCTCCATAGGACGTAGGTAATTTGGACCCGGCAACCCGGTGCACCAGTTTTTCATGACGCCGGCGATATTTAATAAGATCGGCGACGCTCACAACATTGAGACCGAATTTCTCCGCCATCACCTCAAGTTGCGGAAGCCGTGCCATAGAACCGTCTTCATCCAGAACTTCACAGATAACCCCGGCCGGATAGAGACCGGCGAGCCGGGCGAAGTCAACGGCAGCCTCAGTATGACCGGCACGCGCCAGAACACCGCCGTCTCTCGCCCGTAACGGAAATGTATGACCTGGCCGAAGAATATCCTCCGGCTTGGTGGCCGGATCAATTACCGCCTTTACCGTCTCCGCCCGGTCAGCCGCCGAAATTCCGGTGGTTACCCGATTTTTAGCTTCAATGGTAACCGTAAAAGCGGTACTGAAACTCGAGGTATTCTTATCAACCATCAACGGGATTTTCAATTCGTCCAATCGCTTAGCCTCCAAAGGTAGACAAATCAAACCCCGACCGTACTTGGTCATGAAATTAACGGCTTCAGTAGTAATTTTTTCCGCAGCTACCGCCAGATCACCCTCATTCTCTCTATCTTCATCATCAACGATGATAAGAATCTTACCGGCTTTTATATCTTCAATAGCCTCTGGAATCGTCGATAGTCCCATTTTCTATCCCCCCTATCATAATAAAAGAAATAAATTAACGTGTTAAAAACCGTGCTCCGCCAATAATGCCGCCGTTATACCCTGACCTCGCACTGTGCTAAATCTTTCCACATATTTGGCAATAATATCCACTTCCAGATTTACCAGACCACCAACCCGCCGGCTTCCGAGGACGGTATGCTTGCGGGTAAAGTCGACTACAGACACCTGAAACGACCTGTTGTCACAGTCAACAATGGTCAAACTAATGCCATCAACCGCCACGAACCCCTTGGGCACGATATAGCGCATCACCTCAGGCAGCGCCTCAATTTTTATTATAACATCTGCGCCAGTAGGCGAAACAGAAATTAGCTTTCCCGTCCCATCCACATGACCCTGCACCAGATGTCCGCCCAGCAGTTTGTCCAGAGTCAGTGGTGGTTCCAGATTCACTTCGTCCCCTACCCTGAGTAATCCCAGGTTAGTACGATTTAACGTCTCCTGCATTATGTCAACCGCAAATGAGTCAGCGTTAAAACTGGTTACGGTCAGACAAACTCCGTTTACCGCCATACTACCGCCCAGTTCCAACCCGCGGAGAACCACACTGGCCGTTATGGTAATCTTGCCCGCCTGAGTTGAAGTAACCTTACCCGTTTCCGATACGATACCGGTGAACAATTTTACCTCCTGACGTAACCGCTAACCATCACATCGTCACCAAATTTTTCCACCCTGACACGCTCCAGCCTAATAGAGTCCCCCACACTACCCACTCCCAACCCACCAACCGCCGTCTTCGCCTCCCTCCCACCAATAATGATGGGGGTAACAAAAGCAACCACCCTGTCCACCAAGCCGGCGTCAAAGAGAGAACCGAGCAGAATCCCGCCACCCTCAACCAGGACATTGGTGATTTCACGCTCGCCAAGTGCTTTCAACAACCTTGGCAGCTCCACCAGTTCTCCCACCGCCGGCAATTCAATTAATTCAGCACCAATCCGAACGAAGTTAGCTTTCTCCTCAGGTGAGGCCACTCTGCCCAGAGCCAGGAATGTCCGACCCGGCTCGCGGAATAACCGGGCAGTGGCGGGCGTCTGCCCTTTACCATCAACAACTACCCGGAGGGGTTGTTTTCGGGCTACCCCCCCTCTCCCACCACAACACCTAACGGTAAGTTGAGGATCATCCGCCCGGACCGTATTCACGCCCACCATGACCGCATCCGCCATATAGCGCATTTGATGAACATAATTTCTGGCTTCGTCACCACTAATCCACCGGGAATCACCAAGACGGGTAGCAATTTTACCATCCAGGCTCATGGCAAACTTAGCGGTAACCAGGGGCATGCCCGTGGTAATGAATTTGATATAGGCTTCATTGATTTCACTCGCCGTCTTCTTATGCTCACCAACATAGACCCGGATACCCTCTTTTTCCAGCGCCTGTTTTCCTCGCCCCGAGACCAGCGGATTTGGGTCAAGCATCGCCATATGAACTTCGCTAATACCAGCTTCAATAATTGCCCGGGTACACGGTGGTGTTCGGCCATAGTGACAGCACGGCTCCAGGGTCACGTACATCACAGCCCGTTGCGCCCGTTCACCCGCCTGCTCTAAGGCGGCTATCTCGGCATGATGGAAGCCTGGCGGCTGGGTATAACCCTGTCCAACAACTCCGCCACCATTGATGACAGTGGCGCCAACCGCCGGATTGGGGCTAACCTGCCCCAGAGCTAATCTTGCCAGGGAAAGGGCCTGCTCCATGAAATCCATGCTAATTTCATTCTAGCATCTCATTTTAACAGCGCGCAACTTTAACCCCCACTAGAAGGATAAGGCCAGATAGGGTATAATTGGGAGTAGGTTAGAAAGGAAGCTAGTAAATGAAGGCTTTCATCCGCGATGTCCTGGGCACTATTATACTGGCTGTTATTATCTTCTTATCCCTCCAGTTTACCATCCAGAGTTTTATCGTTATAGGCGAAAGTATGGAGGATAGCTTTCTCGACCGGGACCGACTACTGGTTCTTAAATATGGACTTGCCTATTTACTTCATGAACCGGAAAGAGGTGATGTTACCATATTTCACCCACCCATTAACTTAAACGATGACTACATAAAACGCATTATCGGCTTACCCGGAGATACAGTAGAGATAAAGAAGGGGACAGTCTATATTAACGGCACCTCACTGGACGAACCGTATGTCAAAGAGCCTTCCTACTATACTCTGGTGCCCACGGATGTCCCGAAGAACCACTACTTTGTTCTTGGCGACAACCGCAACAACAGCAACGACTCTCATAACGGCTGGACGGTGCCATCCGAAAATGTTATCGGTAAGGCGTGGTTGTCAATCTGGCCACCATCCCAATGGGGGCTGGCGCCCAATTACGCTTTAGACGAACCAATGGCTGGTTCCTGAATATCTACCCGGTGATATTAACCGGAAACCTACTGGAGAGATACTGCCCCGGCAACCTGAAAAACCTACCCTCACCGGAAAACGAGGAGGAAGGAGGCTAAAATTGGCAAGCCACGCTGAGGAAATCCTTGAGAAGTCAGGAGCTATGCTCCAAGGTCACTTCGTCCTTGCCTCTGGAGTTCATTCCCCCTTCTATTGGGAAAAGTTCTGTGTATTACAATTTCCGCATTACGCCGAGCAACTTTGCCGCTTGATTGCTGACCGCTTCCGAAAAGACAGTATCGAAGTGGTCGCCGGACCTACTATCGGCGGTGTTGTCCTGGCTTATGAGGTCGCCCGACAATTAGGTGTACGCGGTATATTCGCTGAGAAAGCCGGCGCGGACAAGCGGGCCTTCCGGCGAGGCTTCAATATTAAGCCAGGGGAACGAGTTCTTCTGGTCGATGATATCACCACCACCGGCAACTCAGTACGCCAGGTTATGGACGCAATACAGGAACAAGGTGGCGTCATCGTAGGCATCGGAATATTGGTCGACCGTTCCGAGCAGGAACTGGAATTCGGCATTCCCTTTTTTAGCTGCCATCGTGCGGTAACCACAACCTATTCCCCCACCAACTGCCCTCTGTGTGCCGCTAATCTCCCCCTGGTCAAGCCTGGTGGCAGTCCAAGTCAACCCGTGTAAAATATAAATATTACGGTCTTAATTTATCATTAATAAAGAAATGGCGCCATGAGTCATCATATCGGTATAGATATCATAGAAATAGCCCGTATTGAAGAGGCGATTGCCCATTGGGGCGAGAGGTTCCTCCAGCGGGTATTTTCGGAATCGGAGATTAGAGCATACCGTCAGCAGCCGTCATCCCTGGCGGCTCGTTTTGCCGGCAAAGAAGCCGTGATAAAGGCCCTGGGCGCTACCATTAGCGGCATAAAATTAAGTGACATTGAAATACTGTCTCATCCCAGCGGTCAGCCCCTGGTTCGTCTGCATGGCAGAGCACAGAGCCAGGCTGAACACCTTGGACTGGATAGGCTTGCTATCAGCCTGTCCCACAGTAAGGATTACGCTATCGCCATGGTAACCGGTGATACCGAGCATTAAAACCGGGATTCTCTGCCGGGATTAGTACATTAGATCCGGTTTGACAGTGAGGACTGGAGGTAACTATAATTAGTTTGCTTCACTTTACCATTCCTTTGCACCACTTTATAATACCTGCTGGTGCGTCAAAGTTAGGAAAAATCGGACTGCTAATCTAGCGGAGAGGAGGCAAGTTCAATGGCAGCCAAAGCTTTTGTACTAATTGAAACGATGGTGGGCAAGAGTAAAGAGGTTGCGGCGGTTATTAAACAGCTAAAAGGAGTGCAATCAATTGATACCGTAACCGGACTCTACGATGTTATTGCCGCAGTCGTGGGTGATAACCTGAATGATATCGCTGATATTGTTACGGCCAAGATTCATCCTGTTCCGGGTATTTCCAGAACCGTAACCTGCCTGGCAATTTAGTTTCCCAATCCCTCAACATCTTGGGAAGATATCTCAATTAACCTGAACCATCTATAAAGAAAAGCGGGGTTAGATTAATGGATTTTGCATTTAGCGAAGACCAAAATAAATTAAGACAGGAAGTTGGCGATTTCCTGGAGGAAGAGTTAAAGCAAGGAAACTTCACGCCAGCCTGTGATGCCTGGATAATGGGTCACGACCCGGAGTTCAGTAAAAAAGTAGCCGCCCGAGGCTGGATTGGCTTAACCTGGCCCAAAGAGTTCGGTGGGCAAGGACGAAGCTATGTGGACCGGCTTATCGTCACTGAAGAGATGTTGCGCTACGGCGCACCGGCAGCCTGTCACTGGTTCGCCGATCGTCAGATAGGTGGCGCTATCCTCAATTACGGCACCGATGAACAGAAACAGGAGATACTGCCCATAATTCTAAAAGGAGAAGCTTACGTCGGCCTGGGCATGAGTGAACCGGAAGCCGGTTCTGACCTGGCTTCACTTCAGACCCGGGCGGTTGAAGACGGCGATGATTTCATCGTTGATGGACAGAAAGTATGGACCAGCGGTGCCCAATTCATGAATTATATCTATCTCGTCGCCAGGACAGATTCGGGGGCGCCCAAGCATAAGGGCATCAGCGAATTTATTATAGAGACAAACCAACCCGGAATTACCATCCGTGCCCTGACCGATATTACCGGCGGCCAGCATTTTAATGAAATCTTCTTTGATAGTGTGCGCGTCCCCAAGAAATACCTCATTGGTGTAAAGAACCAGGGCTTTTATCAAATTCTGAACCAGCTTGACTATGAAAGAAGCGGTATGGAACGACTTATGGGCAACTACCCGCTCTTTGATGTCCTTATCCAGTACGTCCGGGAAACCGTAATTAATGGTAAAACGTTATCACAAAACCCCATAATCCGCCATAAACTGGCACAGCTTAAAATTGAGTTCGAGGTAGGACGCCTTCAGATATACCGGGTATCCGTGGTTATGGATGAAGGCCGCGCGCCTAACTGGGAATCCGCCATGAGCAAGGCATACTGCACCACCTTTGAACAGCATCTGGCGAGCACGGCCATGGATATCCTGGGGCTCTACGCACAGCTTACTCCGGAATCCAAATGGGTAGCAGCGCGGGGCATGGCTCATGACTCATATCTTGCCGCAAAAGGCTACAGTCTCCAGGCAGGAACCACGGAAATCTTGAAGAACATTCTCGCTTTGAGAAAACTGGGCTTACCATCTCAATAATCTCAATTTCTTCCCGACATCAAATGGGGGGTCGGGAGAAAAATACTGACTGCAAATTTGGAAATAAATTTCGTAAATAACGGGGGGAGAAAATGAATCTGGTTCTTTCCGAAGAACAGGAAATGTTAAGAACATCAGGACGTGGTTTTCTAACCGATAAACTACCCAAGACTACGGTCAAAGAGATAGAACAGAGTGAGGAAGGCTATTCACCGGAGCTATGGCAGGAAATTGCCGGGTTAGGCTGGATGGGACTGGCCTTCCCCGAAAAACATGACGGCGCTGATATGAGCTTCCTCGACCTCACCATCCTTATTGAGGAAATGGGGCGGGCCTGCCTGCCGGCACCGTTCTTTTCCACAGTGGTTCTTGGCGGCTTATCCATACTGGACGCGGGAAGTGAGGCACAAAAACAGAAGTACCTTCCCCGGATTGCCGGTGGTGAAGCAATCTTCGCCCTAGCCCTGACCGAACCCAGCGCGCGATACGACGCCGCCGCCATCACCGTACGAGCAACCGCCCGCGGTGATAACTATATTCTCGATGGCACCAAGCTCTTTGTTCACTACGCCCATATTGCTGACTACATACTGGTGATAGCCAGAACCGATGATAAAGCCAATCCGGAAGACGGCATTACCGTATTTATCGTCGATGCTAAAAACCCCGGTATCAGCACCATGGTATTAAAATCTATGTCTCCGGATAAACCATGCGAAGTAGTTTTCAATCAGGTAAAAGTTGCCGCCGCTAATATCCTGGGACAATTAAACCAGGGATGGAACGTGGTACAGAGAATTATAGAGCGGGCAGCGGTAGCCAAGTGCTGTGAGATGGTTGGTGGTATGCAGCAGGTACTGGACATGACGGTTGATTACGCCAAAGAAAGGAAACAGTTTGGCCGCCCCATTGGCAGTTTCCAGATTATACAGCACTACGCCGTTGATATACTAACCGACATGGAGGGCTTAAGACTCAGCGCCTACCAGGCCGCCTGGAGAGTGAGTGAAGGGCTACCTTGCGCCGAACAGGTAGCCATCGCCAAAGCCTGGGCCGGACAGGCCTCGGAGCGTGTCATATCCCTGTCCCATCAGATTCACGGTGCCATCGGCTGGACAGTCGACCACGATTTACACTACTACACCCGGAGAGCTAAGGCAACGGAGGCTACCTTTGGTAATGTTGATCACTACCGGGAAATAGTCGCTTCTGAGATGGGATTATAGGACTTCCAATGAACCTAGTATGAGGTTTAACATTGGTTCCGCCCAATGGCTTCCAGGCGAGCCACCACTTCGTCAATGGAACGTTCGTCAGTAGAAGCGCCCCCCGCAACGCCAATGCGCTCCTTGCCCTGGAACCAGGACGACTCAATCTCGTCTGCATTCTCAACCAAATAGGTTTTGGCCTTCTCCGAGCATAAACGGGCAAGTTGGCCGGTGTTAGCGCTATTATGTCCGCCGACGATTAGCATCACGTCCATTTTACCCGCCAATGTGAGGGCGGCTGCCTGCCGTTGCCGAATATCATGACATATGGTATCAACCACATGCAGCTCCGAATCTCTAATAAAGGCGCTGTCCACAAGTTTCTTGACAAATTCGGTAAACTGAGCCGGTATCTTGGTCGTTTGGGAAAGAACGCCCAACCGGCGGGGTATCCGCTTCATCGCCGTGACCGGTTTCTCATCCACGGTGGCCAATCCCCTACCATTAGCCCATCCCAGAATACCTTTAACTTCAATATGGTCAGCATCACCAAATACCACCACGAAGAAGCCAGAGTCAGCCAGTCTCCGCGCCGCCGATTGAGCTCGCTTAACAAAAGGACAGGTGGTATCAATGATATCAATATGCCGTGCCCGAATTTCCTCTTCCAGCTGAGGACTCACCCCGTGAGAGCTGGTAACTACGGTACCACCGCATATCTTGTCCACATTCTTGACCACGCGGACACCAATCTCAGCCAATCGGTCTAACACGGGCTGGTTATGAACCACTGCTCCGAGTGTTTCCGCGCCACCACGTTCCCGAGCCACCTTCTCCAGAATATCAAGTGCCCGCCTAACCCCGAAGCAAAACCCGATACTCTCCGCCCGTTCAATCTTCAGCGGCATCACGATTTACCTGCCCGGCGTAATATCCATGATATTCCAAAGGCAGCAACTCCGCAATACGTATCATTATCGTATCAGCCAGCTCGGCACGCTCTGCCTTGGTTAATCTAGCATCAACCGAGGACAAGGAGAAAGGTTTACCGATATTTACGATTATCCGGGGACGGCGCAGCCACCAAACAAAACTCCGGAGCTCTACCGTACCACTGATACCTACCGGCACAATAGACACACTATTGCCCAAGGCAATTCTCGCGGTGCCCATTAGCGGCGGCCGTAGTTTAGCGTCCAAGCTCCGGGTTCCCTCCGGGAAAATAGCCAGCGCCAGACCCTGCGCTAAAACCTGATCCGCACAGCGCAATACCGCCCTGTCCAATCGCTGCCGCCGCACCGGAAACGCGCCAAAACCGCGCATTATATAGTTAGAGAATCTGGAATTAAACAGCTCCTGCTTGGCCATAAACCAGGCCAATCTTCCCAGACTTGCACCCAGTATCGGTGGATCAGCCATACTAACGTGGTTGGCAACCACCACTAGGGCGCCTTCCGACGGGACATTTTCCTTACCCCTTATCTGCCAATTAGTAAAGAGTACCAGCACTATCTTAATCATTATTATTGAAACGTAATAGAACCAGGGCATCACTTACCTCGATACAAGCGGAAATTTGCCATCGCTAATTTAACATTATAGCCTAAAGATAATAGAATGAACAAAGTCATGGCTATACCCAATTGCGTATTGCCCGAATTGAGTGTTACAATTTAAACAAGCCCAGCAGGGGGTTTCAGATAGCTGTGCACAAAGATACCGAGAAGCGATTTGACATCCGGACCGAAGACGTAATTGACGTGGCGGTGCTGGAAACTATTTCTTTTGACTACCCTGATTCAGCCACCGAAGTGGTATATGAAACCGATGAGTTTACCGCAGTCTGCCCATGGAGTGGCCTGCCTGATTTTGCCCGGTTGGTTATACGCTATGTCCCGCGCCGGTCGTTAATTGAACTGAAATCTCTGAAATACTACCTGACTTCCTACCGAAATGTGGGCATACTGCAGGAGCATACTGTAAACCGCATCCTGCAAGACCTGGCCCAGCGCTTGGAACCGGCCTCAATGGTAATCGAAGGGCATTACCGGGAAAGAGGTGGTCTGACAAGCAGAGTTATTGCCCGCTATGAAAATAAGTAATCTGGTGTCAATGCTTTTTTGCCGTGGTCTGGAAAGGTTAAGGTAACAAAATTGGACTCATTTGAGCAGCAGTTAAAACAATGGTCTCACGGAAGTAAAAGGGAAGCAGCCCCGCCACCTATCGAAAACGGTAGGCCGGTTTCCCGGACGCTGATACTGATACTCTGCGCTTTTATTCTGTTCATCCTCTTGAATATATCCAAAGGTATTTATACTGAGTGGCTCTGGTTTAGTAGTCTGGGTTACGGTAGTGTCTTCACTACCATCCTAACGACCAAGTTGCTCGCCTTCTTCACCGCGGCGATATTCTTCGTCATCCTGTTCCTGGGGAATCTGGTACTGGCAGCACGCCTGACACCCAAGACAGAAGCCCGCTTCTGGCCCTGGGCAGTAGTCCGGCGCCTCCGGAAGATGCTCCGCTGGAACGTAATCCTGGGGACCGCGCTACTCGGTCTAATCTTTGGCATGGTCGCCCAGGGAAATTGGCAAGTTTTACTCCGGTTTTTCAACGCACAGCCGTTCGGCATTACCGACCCGGTTTTCTACCGGGAGATCAGCTTTTACGTCTTCTCGCTGCCTTTTTTTAATCTACTACGGGGCTGGCTGCTGGGCGCTCTGATAGTTACTCTTCTGGGTAGCGGCGGGGTATACCTTCTCAGTTCTACCGTACAGGGGCGCAAGTTCCGCCCCACCGGGGCGTCATTAGCCCATCTTATCGGACTGGTCATCGCCATCCTCGTCCTTTTTGCCTGGGGTTACTGGCTGGGCATCTGGGAACTGGTCTTCTCCACACGCGGAGTGGTCTTCGGCGCCGGTTATACTGATATCCATGCCCGGCTTCCCGCCCAATGGATTCTAATGGGAGTCGTGCTCACCCTGATTGTAGTCTTCCTGGTTGCCATATTTAAACGCAACACCCGGTGGCTGTCATATGGTGTTGTGGTGTGGGTAGCCGCCTCTATCCTTATCAGCGGTATCTTTCCCAGCCTAATGCAGCGCTTTCAGGTGCAGCCTAACGAGTTGGATCGAGAGGGACCCTATATCGACTATAATATCCAATTCACCAGGAAGGCATTTGCTCTGGATAGAATTGAGGAGCAGTCCTTTCCTGCGGAGGAGATGCCAACTCCGCAGGATATAGACCAAAACGACGGTACCATCAATAACATTAGGGTCTGGGATCCCCGCCCACTGAAAAATACCTATAACCAACTCCAATCTTTTCGACAATACTATGATTTCAATGATGTTGATGTTGACCGTTACATCATCGGTGGTGATTACCGTCAGGTTATGCTATCAGCCAGGGAATTATCAGCCGAAAAGTTACCCGTAGAAGCGCAGACCTGGATCAACCGAAAATTACAGTTCACCCATGGCTACGGTGCCGCCCTCAGCCCGGTTAATGAGGTCGGTGCTGACGGAAGGCCAGTCTACCAAATACAGGATATACCCCCCACCGGTGTTATGGATATTGAACAGCCTCAGTTGTACTTTGGCGAAAAGACAGAGGAATATGTAATTGTAAAAACCAATACCCAGGAGCTTGACTATGCTACGGGTGACGAGACTTTCTATGATTTCTACCGGGGCGTTGGCGGGGTCAGTCTGGATGGTTTTATCCGCCGATTGATATATGCCTGGCAATTGGGTGACTTTAATATCCTCATTAGCGGTGAGCTAACTCCGGAGAGTCGGGTACTCTATTACCGGAACATCAGGGAGAGGGTGAGCCACCTGGTACCATTTTTAGAACTTGATAGTGACCCCTATCTAGTAATAATAGATGGCAGGTTATTCTGGATACAGGACGCCTATACCACCACTGACCGCTATCCCTATTCGGAGCCTCTTGGAAGCAGGCTAAACTATATTCGTAACAGTGTCAAAGCCGTCATAGATGCTTACAACGGCGGGGTCACCTTCTACGTTACGGACCCGGAGGATGCCTTGATACAGACCTATCAGGCTATTTTCCCCAGACTCTTCGTCCCCGCCAATCAGATGCCCGAGTCCTTACGAGTCCACCTCCGTTACCCCGAGGATATGTTCAATATTCAGGCATCAGTGTACCAAAGCTACCATATGCGTACTGCCCGGATATTCTACAATAAGGAAGACTTGTGGGCTGTTCCCAATGAAGTTTATTTTGGTAACCAGCAACAGCCTGTGAGACCTTACTATGTAATCATGCGCCTGCCCGGTGAGGATAAGGAGGAATTCCTGCTCATGTTACCCTTCACCCCGGCGAAGAAGGATATTGCCATTGGCTGGCTGGCCGCCCGCTCTGATGGCGAAAATTATGGCAAACTACTTGCTTACCTTTTCCCCAAGGGGCAGACAGTACTTGGCCCCAGTCAGATAGAGAATCGGATCGGGCAGGATATCGTTATCACTGAGCAGCTCGCCCTGTGGGGTCGCGGTGGCTCCCGGGTTATCCGTGGCAACCTTTTATTGATTCCAATCGGTGAGTCAATGCTGTTTGTCGAACCGGTTTTCCTCGAAGCGGAAACCGGAGGACTACCAGAGTTGAAGCGAGTTATCGTGGCGGCTGGCGACAAGATAGCCATGGAACCTACGCTGGCGGAAAGTATTACGGCTATCTTTGGCATTGAGGCAGCGCCACCGTCAACGGAACCAGTGATTAAACCACCACCACCATCAAAACCGGAGGCGCCCCAAATGACGGCGGATATCGCTAACCTGATACAGCAGGCACAACAGCACTACGACCGAGCACAGGAGTACCTGAAGGCAGGTGATTGGTCCGGTTACGGAAGAGAACTGGATGCCCTGAAGGTGGTTCTTGACCAGACTGCCCGACTGGCGGCCGAGGAGTAAATAGACTGATGTCTGGTAAGATGACATTAATAATTTTCCACAAATGTCTTCCTGAGAAATGCTGCCACGGAATTTGCGCCGCGTCACTGGCATGTCCCCCTAAACTGCTTAAACAGTAATCCCCGTATGAAATACCGATGCCAGACCCATCTCTCTGCCATGGGTGCGGTAACTACGTCCGAGTCTGTCAACAGGGGGCTGCCCGGATAACGAAATTATAAAGGCCAAGCCGCACGCCATGTTCCCGCCAGCTTATATCGGGGTTGCTTTTACCGCAAATATATCGCCGGTTCGACAATACAATCCGGTTCCAAGTCGCCCCACCGCCTTTAATTTAGACGATTCGATTTTCCCATTTGCCCACAATCCGTCTTTGACATGCGCCAAGACAACCTCGCCAAAGACAATACCCTTACTATCTTGTCCCTCGCCTAGCTCTATCTTCTGTACCAGGCGACACTCAAAACTGACCTGTGCTTCCGCAATTCGAGGGGATTTTACTTTCTCCCCCACGATAGCCGTCAGTCCGACCTGTTGTATCTCGTCCACGTCCGCCGGGTACGTCGCCGAGGTTTGCACGGTAGAATCAATCAGGCATTCAGCCATAATGTTAACCACGAAATCTCCGGAGAACTCAATGTTCTTCAGGGTGTCTTTCCTCTGACCCTCACGCGCCGGATAGGCTGTACCGTAGAATACCGATATGGAAACACAGATGACTGGCGGCTTTATATTTACCGGACTAATGAAGCTATAGGGCGCCGCGTTATAGATACTGTCCTCATCTATCGTAGAAATTAGAGCAACCGGCAGTGGCGCAATGGCACCGCCTAGTAAGTTATGTATCTCCCCTCTATCCATATCTGCCGGGTAAATCTTCATTTTTTCTCCTACCTCCCGAGTTTAATATCATACAGACAATCGGTTTGGCTCAGCACCCACCGTGGCACGTCATATTCCAGAATAACCGTATCGTCAAACTCCAATCTACTGCTAGAACGGAGGCTGAATATCGGCAAGTCGATATTCAGCCTCCACAATCGGGCTAATCCGCCAACTATATATGTACTAACCCTTACCAATCCGGAACATCTTAGACCCGCATGACGGACAGGTTCCCTGATTAGCCGGCTTGCCGTTCTTCATCGTAATTGGTTTGGGGTCACGCATCCCTTTTTTAGCACGACATTTCACACAATAAGCTTGCATCGGATTCACCTCCTTTTTGGTATGAAAGATAACCTATTCTACCCCCGCCTGTCAAGGTCACTAAGCCTTTATTTCTATTAATATTTTTACATCTCTTGATTTTGTTGATTTACTCAAGAGCCAGTGGTTGATACACATCATCGGCAAAATGGTTAACTCTAGAAGCCTGACCGTAGCCAGGCAAAAGCATTTTAATGGTCAGGGACATAGGAATCCCCCGCCGCTAACAATTCTTTCCGCTTTTCTTCCAGAGCATCGAGCAGCTTGTCAAAGGAATCAACGAAAGCTTTAACTCCGTCTTTCTGCATCTGCTCCGTGACAGCATCAAGATTCACCCCTGTCTTTGTCAGGTCAGACAACACCCTCTCCGCTTCCCCAGTTCCTTCCTGGAGAGTCGGATGAACCTTACCGTGGTTACGTAATCTATCTATAGTTTCCAAGGGCAGCGTGTTAATCGTATCCGCACCCATTAGTCCTTCCGCATAGAGCACATCGGAGTAAGCCGGGTTTTTAGTACCGGTACTTCCCCAGAGGACTCGTTGAATACGGGCACCGCGCTGCCGCTGGGCGGCAAACTCATCCCCGAAGAAGATTTCACGAAATCGCCGGTAGGCTACTTTGGAATTAGCAATAGCCGCCTTACCCCGCAGCGCCCGAGCTTCCCCGGTGCCAATCCTCTCCAGTTCCTGATCCACACGGGTATCTACCCGACTGACGAAGAAAGAGGCTACCGAAGTCAACCGTTCCGGGTTTGAGTTACGGGCCACCCCCCGGATATAAGCATGAGAAACCGCCTCATAATGCTTCAAGGAAAATAGAAGGGTTATATTTATATTTATCCCTTCCGCAATCAACGTCTCGATGGCCGGTATGCCGGGTGCCGTCGATGGCACTTTTATCATCAGATTGGGCCGGTCAACAAGCTGCCAGAGACGCCGCGCTTCAACAATGGTGGCACCAGTGTCACCCGCCAGGTAGGGTGACACTTCCAGACTGATAAGGCCATCAAGACCACCGGACGCATCGTAGACGGGACGCAAAATGTCAGCCGCCATCCGGATATCCTCTACCGCCAGGCGTTCGTAGACGGCATTAGCATCCGCATTGGGATTTAACTTGAGCAGAGACCGTATCGCACCATCATAATCATTACTCTGGGCAATAGCGTTGTGAAAAATGGTGGGATTACTGGTAATCCCACGCAGTCCCTCCGAAACCAATTGCGCCAATTCGCTACTGGTAATAAGCCTTCGCTGTATGAAGTCGAGCCATATTGACTGACCTAATTTCTGCACGTCCGTTAAGTGAGGCATTATTCCCCCCCCCTCTAATTATTATTAGACCTGCCTGATGACTCTTCTGAGGAACATTTAACCGCCCTCCGCCTCAGGTGAAGTGAATTTTATACTTAAATACCCGGGATACATACCGGCATCTTAGCAGATACTTCTCATAACGTACCGCATCCCGACCAAATGAGCAAATTCATCTACCATAATATCACTTACGGGCTATATTGTTAAGTTTGGGGTTGTTTTTCAACCCCATTTAGAGTGGAATTTCCTTAATGCCACTAATATGGACATTTATCCCCACACCGAGTGGATAAAACAACCCATCAGAGCTGGTTCAGATAGATAACACTTTAAGGTGCGGTGTATGTTCGGCTCTATGTTTGGATCTAGCCCGGACAGTTCTTGGTGGCATTACGGTTGCTTCTATGTCATTAGGAACGCAGCGAAGCAATGACGAGACCGGTAAATAATGTGTCACCAAGGTATTGAACGGGTGCACTATCTTGCATCAGCACTGATTTTAGCATACAATAAGGGAACGTGAGACGCTCTAACCGAGCCGAAGTGGCGGAATAGGCATACGCGGCAGTCTCAAAAACTGTTGGAGGGCAACCTTCGTGTCGGTTCAAGTCCGACCTTCGGCACCAAGTATGATGCCGAGTTGTGTAGTGGTAGCACGGAGGA
>CAYFGR010000020.1:0-18488 GCA_964343135.1 uncultured Dehalococcoidales bacterium | reverse complement strand
CTACCGGTCGTCGGATCCGGAAGTAAAATTACGATCTGCTCCCCAAAAAACTGGGGCATCCATAGTGTGAATATTTCGGGATGGTAAAATTATGGAGAAAAGTAAGTGCTCGGCAAAACAGGTAGCGTTTACCCTCAGTTACACCGGCACCGGAGGCACTCTTATTCCCAAGGTTAACTTGGGTGCCATTAGAGGGGGCGCTCCCTATCGACCCACTGTATCTCCGGAGTTGTGCTTGTTGTATGTAGATTGCCGAACGACACCCAATCAGGATGTAATGGCTCTCAAATGTGAGTTAGAAGATATTATTCGTTCAGCAAGGCTGGAAGGAAAGGTAGAGCTTTACGTATTCCGACGCGGTTACGAAGCTAACAATATAGAGCGACTTAGCCAAGCTGTTGGGCAAGCCCATTTCAGGATTCGCGGTGAGAAGATGCAGGCGGCAATCGGACCCGAATGCAGTATGTGGCGTGATATCAATATCTTTAACGAAGTCGGTATTCCTGCGGCCACATTTGGACCAGCAGTAGGCGCTGGTTCCTTTGGTGAGGCTTTTTGCATTACTCTTGATGACCTATATAAAACAGCTCAGATCTATGCTTTGACTGCTCTCGACATATGCCGGCAAGATAAGCATGTCGAGTGATAAAGGACAGAGAAATGGAATGATAGAGTGAGGAGAAAACGGATGGTACCTAAAGATGACTGGAAAATTGATGCTGTAAGGAGTGTACTTATCACTATCGACCTCCAAAGGACCTTCTTGGAACCTGACTCTCCAGTAAAATGCCCAGAAGCAATGAATTTTATTTCCCAAGTTAACCATCTTGCTGCATTGTGTCGTAGAGTTAGGATTCCGGTAGTCCATGTACGCCACGTACTTCGAGACGACTTATCCGATATAGGCATAATGCAAGAAATAAGACCAAGGACTGATTCCAAATACGAATATCTAGAAGGAAGAGTGGGGACCGAATTCTATGAGAAACTTGATGTCGCTGGAAGTGATTATGTCGTAAACAAGGTAAGATATAGTGCTTTTATCTCAGGGTCATCTTCCTTGGAGCCACTTTTACGGGGACTGAGCCGGGATGTGCTGATTATTTGTGGCGTAGCCACAGACGTATGTGTCGGAACCACCGTTTCTGATGGAATGATGATAGGTTACAGAGTGCTCCTTGTAGGCGACCTTACTGATACGGTAAGCGAAGAACGGCAGAAGGTAGCCTTAGAAGTCATTAATCAGCATTTCGCCAAAGTTATCACTTTTAGTGATGCAGAAAAACAGCTAGAAACAATCGTAACAGCACACTGAAAACACATGCCCCGCCTTCGCTCAGTCATTTACTAACTAACCTACCGTCATCTGGGGAAATTGTACATCTCGTCAGAATGTGCAACCTTGCTATCTAGAATAAAATGGTTCACAATGTTGATTTAACTTGTTAAACAACTCCGGAGGCAGCCACGAATATTCAAATAGAAAAATATTTGAAACCCACATTTGTCATTGACTGTAACCATTCATCCATACAAGAGAAGAGCAGAGATTTAACTAAAGGACAGGAAGATATTATAAAGAAGGCCAAAGACCTTTTTTATTTTGTAAGGGATGAAATTAAATATAACATCTATGTATCAAAATCCCTTCCTGAGCACTTTCAGGCAAGTAACACTTTTTCGCCGCCGATACTATTATTATTGCCACCGGACAGTCTCCGGACCTGGCTTGCCTGCCCGATGACATAACGGTTAGCAAGGGTATGATACAGGTGAATGAGAACGGTGCCACTTCACGAAAAGGGTACTTAGCCGGTGGCGATGCTACGGTTGCCATTGACCGGAGACGGGTTTCGTGGGCAATCGGCATGGCGTGGCGAGCCGTCCTGGCTATCGACCGCGAACTACAGGGACTGCCGCCGGAGAAACTGGAAGTTGCCGAGGAGGCGATAGAATACAGGCTGTCCGATGCCGATTTCTTTGAGAAACAGTCGCGGGTAAAGATGCCCGAAGTAGCGGTAACTGAGAGACGCCGCAAATTTGACGAGGCGGAACTGGGACTTGAGGCTGACAAGGCAGTGGAAGAAGCCAAACGCTGTCTCCAGTGCCACAGCATGTGCCTGATTGCCTGCCCTTACGATGCCCCCCAATTTATCACCAGAGCCCGGACTCACATGTTCAAATGCAACTTCTGCGTTGACCGACTCGATGAGGGTAAGGAACCGGCCTGCGTGGCGGCCTGTCCGGTGATGGCTCTGGACAGCAGCCCGCTGGAGGAACTGGTCAGGAAATACTCAGGGAGTAAAATGGCGAAAGGCTTCACTGACTATCCCAAAACTGAGCCTGCCGTTACTTTTAAAACCCGGTGAGGTAGCTGCCGCTACCTTCCGGCCGGGCAAAGCCGTATACACTCGGAACAGCCAGCCGCCGCACCACAGAAGACGGAACAGGCAAACTTATTAATGGCATAGGGCTCTTCCGCCAGAGGTAAGCTCAGCGCTTTTGACGGGCAATGGGTAATGCAGATTTCGCAGTCCTGACACACATCGGTTACGGTGGTTATTCCCGTTTCAAGTTGCGCCTCAGTGAGACAACCGGCGAGCCGCACTCTGGGTCCGAAATCCGGGGTGACGAGCAGGCTGCTGCGTCCGATAGTTCCCAGTCCTGCCGCCTGAGCGACCTGCTTGTAAGGAAGCACTGCTTTCAGAAACCTGGCATCGTAGGGACAGCCCTCCGCCGGTAACGGTAATGCCTTCAACCCGTGGCTACGAGAGACCTTAGCCACATCATAAGCCGCTTTGGTGAGTCTGCCGTTGAGATAATCAGTATGGCGGTTTAACAGGTCATTCAGGGAAGCCATTCCTGTCGTTCGCTTGGGTCGACTGTGGTCCAGAATCTCGGGAAAGACTTCCATGGCAAAAACGGTAATTGAGCGCGCTCCGGGCAGCAGGTGAAGCGCCATCTTCGCCAGTTTTGAGTCCTTAAGGTTGGAAATGGCGGCAACTCCTACGGTATTAACATCCAGGCGCGCCAATGATTCCTGCACGGCAGCGCTTGCCGTCGGTATATCTTGAGTACTCATCGTGTAATCCCTCCCAAGTACTTCTGATATTCAGTAATAATGTGTAAAATAAATGACGAATCAGGGGCATTATAATGTATTCTCGCAGAGGCGAAATACGCTGTCAACCGAAATTATATATCTGCTGGCAGATTTTAACTCCGCTGGGGGCATCCGCGGCGTAAAAATCAGCGCCGGTAAATTCCCGAACCTGCTCATCAGCGGGCGCTCCGCCGATAACAACCCTCACCTGCTCTCTTACTTTGGCAGATACCAGGGCATCCACTACCTTCTTCATCTCGGGAATGGTGAAATTCAGCAGGGCGCTCAGTCCCAGTGCCTTGGCATCAGTCTCCGCCACCGATTTCACAAATGTTGCTGCGGCGACGTCTACGCCCAGGTCAATAACCTCAAAGCCGGCGCCGCGTAGCAGGGTTACGACAATATTTTTACCGATGTCGTGAATATCACCCTTGACCGTGCCAATGACTACGGTACCGGCCGACTTACCCGAGGCAACATCACCCAGCCGTGGTTCCAACTTCTCCATTATTCCTTTCATGATGTGGCTGGAATATATCAGTTCGCTCAGGAAATATTCGCCGGCGGTGAAACGGTCACCCACCATTCCCAATCCGGCATTCAATTCGTTTATTATCATCATGGGCGCTATACCACCTTCTAACTTAGCCCCTACGAGGTTATCAACTCGTTCTTTATTAAGGTCGGCAAGCGCCGATGTTAGCTCAGTCAACTTAGTCATCGGTTTGTCTCCTTCACCAAACTGCCGTGCATCTCAATATTCACCACGCCCAGAATAACAGCCAGCCGTATACCTGCGCCTCCAGCATCTCCCAGTAGTTTTTAATAAGCGCTTCGTCACCGGTAACACCACCCATTTCTTCAAGTTTGACATCCCAGGGGGTTATTGTCTTCGGCGGAAGTCCCAAAGCGGGGCGACCGGGAGCGGGTTTAGGGACTGGCTTTAGCTCAGGCCTAATAATGGTATCGCTATACCTCCCGTATTCTAGGGTAGCTTCAACATAAGCCCGGAAGTTCTCCGTCCTGGTATCGTAGGGAATGGCACAGCCACCGTTGATAATAAGACCGCCGTCCTTCCCCACCGTCTCGCAAAGCTGCCTGACTCTGGAGCGTACCTGCTCCGGTGTCCCCAGGATGAACATCGAGTCCGGTATGCCACCCCCCAGGCATACGGTATCACCTATCTCGGCCTTGGCTCGGAAAATGTCGGCTTTATTATCAATGTCACAGATTATCTTGCCCCGGGGGAACTCGTTATAGTGGTGCCAGTTCGGTGTCCAATCCCCTTCGAGATAGGCGCGTATGGTATAACCGGCTTCGATCAGCATCATTATTACCTTTTTCAGCGAGGGCCAGTAGAAGGCGTCAAACTGCCGGGGGGAGAGAAAGGGGTGGCAGCCCCGATGGAGAGGAATAAATATCGGCAGGCGCTTGAGCGGGTCGGCGCCCGCCAGAGCGGTATTGACGACGTGCGGTATCAGGGCGTTACAGGCTTCAATCACCTTCTCCGGTCGCTCATGGATATCAATCATGATACCCTGCAGACCACGCAGCTTATCAGCGAGGACATCAAAGGGTGCGTATGTTACACCTTGGAGCGGCGATGGTAGCCCGTACTCCCTTTCCATATGCGCACTCCACTGCTTCAGTTGTTGAGCTCTCATGATATAAGCCATTCCGCCTTTTAGAAAAGCGATATAGGAGCGTGTTGACCCTCTCTCCTCAAACTCAGCCAGAACCCTGGGGAGATAACGTTCCATCATGAACTGTACTAGGTTACGGATGAGCAGGTCATAGTCATCAATCTTCATCCACTCCTCTTCGACATATTGGAACTCAATGTCAGGGGGTAAGTCCCGGCCGGGTATCTTGAATAATCGGTAACCGACGGCATCAACCAGGGGTGCCCACACTGACCTGGAGGTACGGAGCAGGTCTACTTTCGGAAAGCTCTCGGCAAATCTGGACAGGGTAGCAAGCCATTTGCTACCGTCATAAATGGTCTCCTGACGGCTGTAGCCGGCAAAGGCCTCGGCAAAATAATTGCTGCCGGTACCACCAACAATCATACGGTCGGTCGACTCCAGGGCTATGGTTGCCTGGTAGCGTGTCAGCCTCTCGTTAAACAGCCGTTTCTTCTCCTTAGACAACTTGGCCTCCTCAATTTAGCTAAACTGTCATTGCGAGGGGTAGCGAAGCAATGACAGGCCAAAATACCCGGGTAACTCAGGTGACCACCGGCGGTCATTAGAAAGGCCGGTGGCCACCATGAAGGCTACTGAGATGTTACATTGTTAGCCAGTTTTGACCTTATACTTCTTTCAACTGGTCTGAGTTCACCCTCTCTGGATTTAGAGTCCTTTAAATTCCTTGGCCAGTTTAGCGATGTCGAACCTGTCCAGTAACTCCTGAGGCACTCGAGCTCTTGGTGGATAGGGTACCGCCGGCGCCGGTGTCCGGATGGAAAAGGGGAATCGTCCCCATCCGGCAAGTTTAGCGGCCACTCCGGTTACTTCAAGATTCGGGTCTAACTCCTCATCTACGACCATTATGTCACCCGGACGCTCTTTGACTACCTCGTTGATGAAAGTGTGCATATCTTTAGGCATTTTTCCTCCTTAACATGGAATATAGTACTGAATTACAATAGATAGTGGCTGGAACTCGTCTGGCTTAAATCCGGTATTTCACCCCCTTTCGTGAGAACCAAATTTTCACCATAAAGCTTTATGATAAAAGCTAGTCCCTAGTAAATCAAAATTCAACGTGAAGATTAAATGAAACGGCCACCATCCACGACAATAGTCTGACCGGTTATGTAAGCGGACGCATCAGAAGCCAGGAATATGGCGGCTCCGGTAATATCCTCAGGGCTGGCCAGTCGTCCCAGAGGCACTTCGGCCTCAATCTGCTGAAAAGCCTCCTCGCTGAACCAGGATTCAATAAGCTTGGTCCGGGTCGTGCCGGGGCTAATGGTATTTACCCTTACGTTTTGGCTGCCCAGTTCCAGCGCCAGTACCCGGGTAAGCATAACCACTCCTGCCTTGGCAATAGAGTAAGCACCTCTCCCCAGAGCCGGTCTTACCGTCAAGGCGGAAGCGATATTGATGATGCTGCCCCTTTTCTGCGCCACCATCTTGTTACCTACCGCCTGACAGCAAAACAGGTATCCCGTCAGGTGAGTATCCATAATCGCATTCCAGTCATCTTCACTGATTTCAAGCAACGGCGCCCGAAGATAGTTACCGGCGTTATTCACCAGAATATCAATGTGACCGAATTTATCCGTCACTGCTTGAACCAGACTTTCCACATCGGACTTGCTGGAAATATCGGCTCGTACGGCAAGTGAGCGCCGGCCGAGATGCTCAATTTGCTCAGCTACACTCGCTAGTTCGCCGCTTTCAAGTTCCCGGCTGCAAACAGCGACATCAGCCCCGGCCTCAGCCAGAGCCACGGCAATGGCCTGGCCAATACCTCGCTTGCCGCCGGTGACGATAGCCACTTTACCACGTAGGGAACAGTCTGGTCTCGTCATTATTCGACGTCTCCTTATCGGCATGTCGACCGCCGCTATCTATTTCTGATTTAAAAGTATTTTACCCGGTCTTGGATTTGAAAACAATGGACGGCCGGGTATTCTCGTCGTTGATGAATCCCTCAGCTTCATGGTTATTGCCATATTTAGTCTCCAGTTCACTTAGCGGAGCGGCATCCAGCGCCCGCGTGGGGCAGGCATCCACACAGATTGGCTTTTTGCCTTCCGCCCACCTTTCCCGGCAGAGGTCACACTTTTCCATTTTGGCATCTGTTTCGTTCCGGAACTGGGGAGCGCCGTAGGGGCAGACTATCCGACAGGAGCCGCCACAGTTTTCAAAACCAATACAGGTCTCCGGCGCCACTACCACAATCCCATCCTCTCCCCGCCGGGTGATGGCATTTACCGGGCAGGCTCCGATACAGGGGGCATCGGCACAGTGAAAACAGGTGCTGAAAAGATGACTTACGAATAAATCAGGGTATTTACCCCGCTCGATAGTATCTATCCGTCCCCAGCTCGCTGGGCCCGCGGGAACATCATGCCAGTCTTTACAGGCCACCACGCAGGTAAAGCACCCTGTACACCGGGTCTGGTCAAAATAGAAGCCCAGCGGCATTATATCGCCTCTCCCAGTTTTTGAATCTGTACCAGAGCCGTATTGTAGGTAGCTGCGCCACCCGGAGACCGCTTATCCCGGGTGAGGACATTGGCACACCCCCCTCTGTCCACGCCGTTGTCATCAGGGCGGTACCACGCCCCCTGGGGCAGGTCAACCACTCCCGGCATGATTCTTTCGGTTACTTTGGCCGGTATTATAATTTCGCCACGGTCATTGAAGACCCGTACCTTATCACCGTCTTTGATACCTCTCGCCCCGGCGTCAACCGGATTTAACGATATTGCCTGGGTCGCGAGTTCCCTCAGCCAGGGAACACCCTCAAACTGGCTGTGCGCCCGCTGTTTAAAGTGAGTGGTAATAAGCTGCAGCGGGTATTTTACCGCCAGTTGGTCGTTACGGCTTTCCCAGGTCTCGATGTATTTGGGTATCGGGGGAATCTGCGGGTCGTTCATCTCCGCCAACCGCGGGGAATATATTTCAATTTTCCCGGAAGGGGTGGGGAAGGGGTTATTCTCCGGATCTTCAATCTGCGGTTTGAAGGCAACTCGTGGTTCCGCTAACGGAAGGCGGTAAACCGCTGTTTCTTTAAATGTGTCGTAGTTAGGGACATAGCTCCCCTTTAATATTTCCCGGAGCCACTCATCTTCCGTTTTGCCGCTGTAAGCCTGAACGCCAAGACGCTGTGCCAGGCCGTTACATATCTCCAGCGGCGACCGGGACTCACCGAGCGGTTCAATGACCTGGTTGACGTAGGTATAGGTAGGCGGTGAGCCGCCAATGGCAATATCATTTCTTTCCATGAAGGTTGAAACCGGAAGTAAAATGTCGGCAAACCGGGCGGTAGCGCTCATAACCTGCTCGGCAACGGCAATGAATTCCAGTTCTTTAAAAGCTCTAGCCATCTTATTGGTATTGGGGTACTGGTTTAGCGGGTTGGTGTGCATCACCAGCAGCATTTTAATATCGGACGGGTAGCCACCCGCTTTCCCCTCAAGTATGGCATCAGCCACTTCCGCAAAGTGCACTCTGGCGGCGTTCTCCGAGCCTTTCACGGTGGGTAAGCAATTCTGGCGTGGCGGAATCCCGGACTCAACCGGGTTGCCCTCACTCTTCGGGGGTGTGCCCAGCCTGAAATCGTAGCCGCCAAAAGGTGGGAACGGTACGTAAGCCCTTCCCGACCACCCGCCGCGAACACCGATATTACCGGTCATGGCAGCGAGAGTATCCACCGCCCGGTGGTATTGTTCTCCGTAGGCGGTACGTCCCGGACCAATGCCGGCAATCAGCGCCGCCGGTCTGGTGGTGGCGTATTCTCTAGCCAGTTTCCCAATGGCGGGCGCCGGCACGCCGGTAATCTTTGCCGCCCAGGTCGGGGTTTTGGCAGTGCCATCCTCATTTCCCAGAATATAGTTGCGGAACCGGTCAAAGCCGGTAGTATATTTATCAATAAATGCCGGGTCATGAAGATTCTCGGTTATCATCACATAAGCCATGGCGATTAGCATGGCGGTATCGGTACCCGGTATAATGGGTATCCACTGGCTTGCCAGGGTCGCCGTGGAGTCGGTATAGCGTGGGTCAATGGATATAATCCTGGTTCCTGATTCCTTAGCCTGGAGTAAATACCAGGTGGTATTGGTGTCATTTATCGAATTGGCCGGGTCCCACCCCCACATAATAATAAGGCGTGAATTCAGCAGGTCAGTGAAATCACTCGCTGAGGCAAGGGTGCCGTAGGTAGCCATGGAAGCGTACATTCCTCCCTCGAATGAGGGAATGCCCCACCGCCGCGTGGAGCCGCCGGTTATCGCCAGCAACTCGTCAATCGAGTAGCTGTAGTGAAGTATCATGGTGTCGCCACCACCACCCAAAAAAAGGACGGAGGCTGGTCCGTATTGACTTCGGACTCGATTAAGCTCGCTAACTACTCTATCCAGAGCTTCGTCCCAAGAGATTCGCTCGAATTTGCCCTCGCCGCGCTCCCCAATGCGACGCATCGGGAATTTAAGGCGGTCAGGGTCGTATACCCGCTGCCGGTAGGCACGGCAGCGGAGGCACGCCCTCAACTGCGGCTCTTCACCGCCATCGGTCTCAATTCTGGTGATTATGCCATCCTTTACATGAATCTTAAGCAGGCACCTCCCGCCGCAATGGCTGGCACAGGCGGTCATCACCACCTTCTCTTTATCCACTGGTTTTTTATCTGTACCCACATGCACCGCCAGAAATTTAGTGCCGTCTCTAATGAAACCGGCATTGCCAATGCCCCAAACTACCGATACAAGATAGCCACGCCCCGAGTCTATCAGGCTGACTAATATTAAAGGTAAAATCCGGTGAACCCACCGGCGGTTTTAGCCCGGTTCCGGATGAAAACTCCTAGTGTTATCAGGTATTATAACCCATTTTCAAAGATTAGAAAAGTGGTACGGTACGATAATCCGAAACGTCCGTGCCCTACCCGCTTAATTACCGTGCCGATGGTAAGAACAGGGCAATACCCGCTATAATGGCAATGACTAAGAAACCCTACATTAGCGAGACAAAACGCAATAAAGGAAAATGGCGTGAAAAAAGTAGTTGTCACCGGCGGTGCCGGTTTTATCGGTTCGCACTTGGCTGAGGATTTAGCCCGCCGTGGCTACCGTGTCACTGTCTTGGATGACCTTTCGACCGGTAGGCTGGAAAATATCAATGGGTTACTCCAGACAGGTAAGGCTGAATTCATCCGGGGCAGTGTTACCAATCTGCCTCTGCTTCAGAAAGTGTTTCGGGATAATGATTATATCTTCCATCTGGCGGCTCTCGCCCGGGTGCCGCAGAGTGTCGCCGACCCCTTGACCACCAATGAGATAAACGTGAGGGGTACCCTGAACGTACTGCTGGCGGCGAGCGAGAGTGGTGTAAAAAAAGTCATTTATTCCTCCACTTCCGCCGTTTACGGGGAGACCTCGGCGGTGTCTCAAAGCGAAGACACGCCACCAAATCCCCTTTCCCCCTACGCTTTGACCAAACTCGCCGGCGAATACTACGCTAATATCTTCCGTCAAGTCTATAATCTGGCCACGGTTTCCCTGAGGTATTTTAACGTGTACGGCTCCAGACAGGATCCGCGGTCACCCTATGCCAACGTCATTCCCGTCTTTATCGGACGAATCGTCCGGAATCTGCCGCCGGTTATTTTTGACGATGGTGAGCAGAGCCGGGATTTCGTTTACATTGACGACGTCGTTCGGGCCAATATCCTTGCCATCGGAAAGAGTATCGAAGGCGTATATAATATCGGGAGCGGTAAGGCTACTACCATAAACGAACTGGTAAACATCATCCTCATCCTCATGCAAAAAGACCTGAAGCCAATCCACGAAAAACCGAGGGCGGGTGACCCGCGGTACACCCGAGCTGAAATCACCAGAGCCGCCCGCTTTGGTTATAAGCCGGAATGCAGCCTCGAGGAAGGATTGAAAGCCGTCATCCCCGCTTATTCGTCCCAAACCAGTCTGGAATAAAACAAATCTATTCTGGACGGGGTACACCACGCAGGAGTACAAGTGACACTACCCCTGTAAGTACCATAACGCCGAGAATAGCCGTCCGTGTGAGCAGCGCTGACAGCGCCACTGTTTCCTGAGGGAGACCACCGAGCAGCATGCCCAGAGCCGTGATACCACCCTCGGTTACGCCCAGCCCCCCCGGCAGAAAAGAGACACTACCGGCGAAAGAGGCAAGCGGAAACACGGCCAGAGCCAGGGCGAACAGATGGAAACCCACCGGAACTCCAACGGCAAACAGGCTGAAGAAATAGATAACAACCTCTGTCATCCAGATACTGACTCCCAGGGTAAGGTTAATCCCGAGCGCACCGGGAGAGAGCAGGCGGCGCTGACTGGTGCTGGCTAGACCCAGCATCTGTCCCAGACCCGAGCTTGCCCGCAGGCGATTCATATTCCAGCGCGCCGCCCATGCCAGCAGTGGTCTCCGAATCACGACGACAATAAGTATTACACCAAAAATGATGCCCGCCAACAAAAGGTTGAGCGGTTCTCCCAGCCATAGCAGTCCCAGAGTGGCTAACAGCGCCATAACAACCACATCGGTAAGGCGCTCGGCGATGAGGACCGGCAGGCTGATTGCCATCGGGATGCCGAAGAAGTCCCGGGCGTACACGCTTTTAGCCGCTTCACCCACCCGAGCCGGTGTGAAAATGAGTAACGAGCCGGCAGAGAACAGCCGCACTGCCGTTGAGCGTTTGAAACTACTGGAAGCAACCCGCTTAAGCAGGATTTCCCAGCGCCAGTAGCGCAGACCGTGATTCACCACCGCCAGTAATATCAGAAGGATAAGGCTTGGCCAGTGTAACGAACTCAGGAGGTTACCAAGCTCTGGTAAGTCCCCAAGCACAGCAGTTACCACCAGGATGGAAGCCAGTATCCCGATTCCTGCCAGTAGTCCACCTGAGCGCCCGAAACTCCTTCTCGTCATACTTAGGGGGCTGATTTTATCTCTCCGTAAGAAAAGATTATCATGGTCTCGTTCTCAAAACTGTTAATAAATCCGGCTTGCGTAAGGTCGGGCAACGGGTCAACCAGTGTCTCTTTGTGGAACAGGAGAAATCGAATCCGGTGCCTCTCTACCAGTTGACGAAGCTCGGCTGGTTCAGCGTCTAAAGCCAGGAAGCGGTGAGCTATCTCAGCCTGTTCCCTTTCCTCATCAAAGGAGAGCCACCGTTTTTCCACAGCGAAGTAGACTGGCAGCTTAGCATAGCCTTCCACCCACCACCCAATGATACCCCCATTTGGTGTCTCGCCGGCGACAACGCGGTCTCCCGGGGCACCATTGTCTCGCAGCCAGTTTAAGGCGGTCAGCACCGGCGTATCCACCACCCGATACCACTGGGTGGCTTGCTGAGCCCGGAATACGCCGAACATCAGCACACCGGAAACAACGATAGTCAAAAAGGCGATTGCCAGGTAAAATATTATCTGGCGACTAAAATGTGCCAGCCATACGGTGGCTTCGCTATATGCCAGCTTTATCAGTAAACCGACAGAGAGAAACAACCCTATTTGCAACAAATGGGCCGACCTGATTTCCTGGATAACGACGAATGTCAATACTGCCGAAACGCTAAGAGCAACTACTACATCGGCTAAGAAGTAGCGACGCCGGGCGATAACTGCCCACGCCGTAAAAGGTATTGAAACCGCCGCTATTTCCAGCCATATAATATTTCCCGGACGCCAGGAGTCATAGTTTCTGAAAAATTCCAATATATGAAACTGCTGTGAATTAAAGGGGTTCTCTGTCAGTAGCGCCAAAGTCTTAATGTAAACCGGAATAATAACCAGGAGCAAAACAACCGTTACCCCCACCCACAACCGCAGTACCTTGACCAGACGCCGCTGGGGCAGTAACCGTGTAGTACTCCGGTATTCATAGAAGTAGATTAACAGCAAGGCTCCAAGTGCGATAGCTAACTGGAGAGCGGCCAAGGTATGCGTCGCCACGGTCAGGGCAACACCTAACGCCGCCATGATAAATAAACGAACCCGGCCGGTTTCCAACCCCTTCCGAAGCGTGTAGATACTTGCCATGAGGAAGGCAGCACCCAACAACTGGGGATAGCCTCCCCAAGCCAGCACATCATTATGGTAATCCAGAAGAGGAAAAGAGGCTGCCAGTAGAGCGGCAGGCAGAGGATTCAACGTAGTCCGCAGGAGAAGGTATGCCGGGATACTCACCAGCACCGTAGTCATCAGTCCCAGCACTTTCAAAGTGACCAGAGGTGGCATAAATAAAATGGTAAATTTAACCAGTCCCGGAAATAATGGGGGGTACACGGCTGAGGCTGCCTTCGCCTTCTCCCCAAAAAGCTCCATACTGAAGGCAAGCCAGTTGCCGCCGTCAGACCCCGGGGGAGCCATCTCCACCCCCCACATGAACCAGCGGTACAAAGCACAGGTAAGTAGCAGTACCGCCAGCAGGACAATACTACCGGTTGAGGAAGAAGAATACTTAACTACGCTGAGCCACCTAACCTTTACTGCCCGCACCATTAAGCCCTTAATATTGCTCAACCGTTCGACATCTCCAAGCGCTAACTTCGGCAGTAGACTCCTCATCCTACGTACCCCCCTCAGAAGCACGATGGAGTATGTCTTCCATTAAAGCGACCACCGTCCAACCATCCTGAGCTGATATCGGTGGTTCTCCGCCATTCAAAACCACATCCAGGAAACTGTTTACCAGCCTGTCATGTCCGTAAAGCAGGCGGTTAAAGGTGAAACGCAGACCAGAGGCGCCGATTCCTTGCCAGAACCGCAGGGTATTATACACCGATGATTTTAAAACATCACCCGCGTTATGAGCTCGTTCGGGAGGTATGTTGACCAGAATATCCCGAAAGAGGTCCATCACCAGTACGGCACGAGAGCAAAACAGGATAAGCAACCATTCGGAGAATGGTGACCCGGTCCACATTGTCAGGTGACCCGTACCCCGCGCCCCGCATAAACGAGTCTCCATTCGCTCGGTCGGGAGCGCTGAATCCGTTTCGCGGGTGGAATGCCAGGCTTGTTCCACCTGCAAGTCTCCGAGAAAATAGCGCATCAGGTAAAGGAGATGAGGGGCTTCATCAAAGAAAAGCCCACCGGGCAGTTCTTTAAACCAGGTTGGCAAACGCCGAAGCCAGCTACTCAACTGCACACCCATCGCCCCGTGCACCACGCCTGCCTCTCCTCTCTCCAACAGTGATTTTGCCCGTTGTATCGACCGGGCAAACAGCAAATTATGCGCCGGACATAGTAAAACACTCGATTCACGGGCAAGGGTTTCCAGATATTTACCTTCCTCAGACGTCATCGTCATCGGTTTCTCTACCAAGACATGTTTGCCGGTCCGAATGGCGGCTTCAACCAGCGGCGCGTGCGTCCAGGGTGGTGTACATATCGAGACGACGTCCAGCGGCGTCTCCAGAAAATCCTCCATTCGATTGAAGGATTGGGGAATCCGGAATTTTCGGGCGACTGATTCTGCTTGGCTACGGTCTCGGTCCAGTAGCGCCACGATGGTGCTCCGGCCATCTCGCTTAAAAGCCGGTATGTGGCGTGCTGTCGCTACCCACCCGGTCCCCACCACTCCCACGCGTACCGGCGCCGATGAAATACGACGACTTATCGACACCGTATTGCCTCAGTATAGACACGTTCGGTTTGTTCGGCAACGGCATCCCAGGTATAGCGGTCTTCAACCAGTTTCCGTCCACGCCGTCCCATCTCTTCAGCCAACCATCGGTCACCCAGCAGCCGGATAATGGCATTCGCCAATGCCACGCGGTCACCAACCCCGATAAGGTAACCATGAACCCCGTTCTTTAGCAGTTCCGGAGTGCCGCCAACCGGCGTCGCCACCACGGGTAGCGCCGATGCCATTGCTTCCAGTACGGTTAGGGGCATACCCTCCAGTGTTGACGGTCTGACCAGGAGAGCTGCCTGGCGCATCAACACCGGTACATCATGCCGTATCCCCAGGAAGTGAACGGCGTGCCCGACACCCAGCCGCTTGGCTTGCTCTTGAAGTCGAGCCCGAAGCGGCCCTTCACCCACCAGGACGAACTGTGCCTGCGGGTGCTGGACCAGAACGAGAGGTACCGCCTGAATCAACGTCTTCGGCCCTTTATTCGGCACCAGTCGTCCGATAAAAAGAACCGTCTGCCCCGTACGGTTTCGGTCTGGCGCCGGATAGAAGACGCCGGTATCAACTCCATTAGGGATTACCGTTAGCGGAGCCGAATGTCCGCCCATTCGGCGGGCATGCTGGGCAACCGCGTTGGATACCGTAATAATACGGTCACTCCGGCGCACAATGAAGTTACCGACTGTTAACTCGTAAGCGCTTATCAGGGTATTCAACAGCTTGCCGTTGCCTTCTGATTTGCCCAGGTGTAACGTGGTAACCAGCGGAACCCGAAATATCATCCTGAGTATGGCGGCTACCTCGGTAGTGCGAAAAAAAAGGTTGTGCGCATGGATAAGGTCTGGTTGTAAAGTACGGATGAGTCGAACTGCCATACCAAAAACCGGTGTCGAAGCCATAAATTGGACGCCGAGCCAGCGAGTCAAATCCAGTGCGGGTGCCCGGTATATTGTCAGCCCCTGCCTGGTCTCAACGGCCGGCGCCGGACAGGTGCGCAAAGTAAGGACAGTAACCGTATTGCCCCGGCGTACCAGTCGGCCGCATAGCTTCTCAGCCACCCGTTCCACGCCACCACCAATGTGAGGCGGAAAGTAATCACACAGCATTAAAATACGCAATCTTAATCCTTCACCTTCATCAGGTAATGAATCTAGAAGTACCCGGAACGTAGTTATTCTACCCGGTGACGTGCCTCCCCGCACTACGTTACAGATATGTTACATTATTTCGACAGCCCGAGCAATAGACGATAACACTCGCTGAAAATGGTTAAATACTGGGATGACGCTTCCAGAATGAAGGGTAACGAATACTTGAGGTCGTTTACCCGTCATCATTATGCGGCTGAGTACCGTAATGTACATCCTAATCGTACTGAGCACCGATAACAACATTTCAGATTGCCCGCGGAAACCAAATCTTTTATTTAAATAATAAATAACCTTATACGCCGCTGTTGCTATTGACAATAGTTGTTCTTTGTGTTAATGTGCTTTTACTGGGTTAGTGGGCCTTCTAATGTACACTGTAAGCTATCCTGTGTAACTGGTTAACATATGGGAGATTTCGCGGAGGGTTGAAAAAAATGAGTAAGCCTTTTTTTAATTTTAAATTAACGGGAGTTATGCTTGCCATTTTATTAGCCGTGACACTGGGAGTCGGTACTGCTCCCCAACTGGTTATCGCCGTTGAAAATCCAGAGGTGGTAGACCTCCCCCCAATTGAACCAATTGAACTGCCCCAACCGGTAAACCCCAAGCTGGACTCCCAGTTAAATGAGCTAGCCGCCGCCGAGACACCGGAAAAAGCCGCCAGTTTCGCCCAGCAACACGGTATTGAGCTGGACGAGAGCCAGGTCAGGGTAATCATCGAATGTGAGTCCGATAGCGTTGACGCCGTTATTGAAGCCGCCCGTACTCTGGGCACGGTTGAGACCAGCTATGAAAATCTGGTGCAGGTGCTGGCGCCGGTATCTCAATTAAACGCACTGACCGACATATCTGGCGTCAGCTTTGTCCGCCAGCCAATGTATGCTCAACCAGCAATCGTCAGCGAGGGCGCGGAAGTCATCAAGGCTGATGTCTGGCAGGCGGAGAACTGGACCGGTGACGAAGTAAAAGTAGCTATCCTCGATAGTGGTTTTGCCGGCTATAATGGCCTGCTGGGCACTGAACTGCCAGCTACAGTAGTCAAGCGATCCTTCTACGCCGGTAGTAATATCAGCGGTAATGGTGTAGACCACGGCACTGGCTGCGCCGAGATTGTTTATGACGTCGCTCCCGATGCATCGATGTATCTGATTAATTTTGGCACCGATGCTGAGTTTGGCAATGCCGTGGCCTGGGCTGTCAGCCAGAACGTAGATATAATCTCTTTTTCTATGGGTTGGCCAGTCGGGGGACAGGGTGATGGCACCGGACCTATAAATGATATTGTCCATACTGCCACTAACGCAGACATCGTCTGGTCATCTGCTATTGGCAACTCTGCTCAGAAGCACTGGTCGGGCGAATTTCTGAACAGCGATAATGACACGTGGCATGAATTTACCCAGGCCGGTGATGAGGCTAATTCTTTTAATGCCAGTAGCGGGGACCTAATAAAGGTTGGGCTCAAGTGGCATGATACCTGGGGCGCCTCGGTCAACGACTATAATTTGCGGTTGTATGATAATACCTTAACTTCAATTGCCTCTTCCGATCGAAGTCAAGATGGTAATGATGACCCGTGGGAGTTCCTCAGCTACACTGCCAATTATACCGGAGAATACAATGTGGCAATATCGACGGCTGACAACACATCTCCGGCGGTGGTAACCTTCCACTTGTTTTCCTATTATCATGACTTACAACACCAGGTTGCCGAAATGAGCCTTGTTGTTCCATCTGATTCACCCAATGTCATAGCGGTAGGCGCCGTGCCCTGGAATGCGCCCGGGAGTATCGAGGCGTTCTCCTCCCAAGGCCCGACCTCAGATAACAGAACAAAACCTGACCTTGTCGCCCCTGATAATGTCCGCGGCGTAACCTACGGTGCCGCCTTCGCCGGCACTTCCGCTTCCGCCCCGCATGTTGCCGGCGCCGCCGCCCTGGTCAAGCAACGCTTTCCATCCTATAATTCCACCGAGATTCGACAATTCTTTCGTAGCCGGGCAATTGACCTCGGTGTCGCCGGAAGAGATAACATCTATGGTTCCGGCCGCCTTAATCTTGGCTTTTTCGTACCCTATACCCTCAGTATAAACAGCACCGCTGGCGGCAACGTCACCTCGCCCGGTGAAGGCGTATTAAATTACTTTAACGGTGATTTCGTACGTCTGTTGGCTGGGCCCGACCCCGGCTTCCAGTTTACTCAATGGACCGGTGATTTGGGCACGGTAGCTGAGCCCGCTTCGGATAATACCACCATCATTATGACGGATAACTACTCCATCACGGCTAACTTTGTAGCTGTAAGTTCAGGAAATGTTACCCTCAGTATAAACAGCACTGCTGGCGGCAACGTCACCGCGCCCGGTGAGGGGCAATTTTCTTACAGTATAAACAGCACCGCAAACCTGTCAGCGAGCTCTGACCCCGGCTTCATGTTTACTTCCTGGACCGGTGATTTGGGCACGGTAGCTGAGCCCGCTTCGGCTAATACCACCATCACTATGACGGATAACTACTCCATCATGGCTAACTTTGTAGCTGTAAGTTCAGGAAATGTTACCCTCAGTATAAACAGCACTGCTGGCGGCAACGTCACCGCGCCCGGTGAGGGACAATTTGTCTATACCTTCGGTCAATCCGTAAACCTGTCAGCGAGCCCTGACCCCGGCTACTCCTTTTCTCAATGGACCGGTGATCGGAACACGATAGCTAATCCCGCTTCGGCTAATACCACCATCACTATGGTGGGTAATTACAGCATTACCGCTACTTTCAGTCAGTCATGGGGGCATGACGCGACATTATCAGCAAATCATGACCCGATAGACTCCGCCGGGCACGACGCCACTTTCTCGGATCAGGGCCACGACCCGGCAGTAT
>CAYFGR010000019.1:0-19512 GCA_964343135.1 uncultured Dehalococcoidales bacterium | reverse complement strand
CGGTGAACAAAAGGCCGTAATGCCGAAAGGCGAACCGTTGGGATTAAAACGATATTTTTCTGTTGGTGTTCCTTTGTCGTCAACATAAACGATAGGCGTTAGCCCTTGCAGCCTTGCATCGGAGAGAATTTTGCGATTTGGACAATAGAGACGACCGCCACCATGGGCTGACCAGATGCCGAGGATTGAGCCTGCCATACCTTTTAGCATTATCGAGGGACTTTCGGAAACTCTTACCATTCCCCAGTGAGACTCAAATCTTTCTGAAGAATTTCGAATAAATCTGGGTTGCTCTTTTTCAGAAATTCCTTGCCAGGGCATGATACCGAGAAATACCATTAACTGACAACCGTTGCAGATACCAAGCGAGAAGGTGTCCTGGCGATTAAAAAAGCAATCGAACATTTTCCGGAGCTTTGAGTTGAATCTGATGATACCAGCCCAGCCTTTAGCGGGGTCCAGGACATCGGCATAGGAGAATCCACCAACGAAGACAACTCCCCGAAATTGGTCAAGCGAAATTCTCTCCTCCAGCATATCGGTCATCGTAATATCCCAGGGCTCAAATCCGGCCCAGAAGAATGCTGAAGTCATTTCCCGGTCACCATTACTGCCTTCTTCCCGTATAATAGCCACTTTGGGCTTATTTGTGCGGAGCAGTATTTCCAGGGGTATTGCTTCAGGTTGAAAAGGTAGATGATATCTGAGACCAGGACGATTGTGATACCGCGCCTGTTCTTTTGCAATTACGGGATTCATCTGCTCGGCTTCCAGCCGGTCACTGCTGGCTTCCCACCATGAGAGGAGTGTCAAAGTGCTGACGTTAAATTCGATCTTATCACGGTGACGGATAACCACTTGTTTTTCTTTTTCAGTGTTTCCTAAAATGATAGAAGGGACACCGTATTCCTCCAGGATACCCTGAATTATTTTTTCATTGGCGGGTAGATATTCTAAAACCAATCCTAACTCTTCGGAGAATAGCTGGGGTATCGCTTCTTCTTCACCCGGCAGTTGAATAGACATTCCGCAGTTACCAGCTATTACCATTTCCACCAGAGTGGTGATTAAACCGCCATCACTTCTATCATGGCAGGCAAGAATTAAACCATCGTCTATCAGTCGTTGGACTGCGTTAAACGCGTTGCTGAGAAGTAAAGGATCATCCACATCCGGAGATTCATCACCAATCTGACCGAGAGTCTGAGCTAAAGCCGAACCACCAAGCCGATTTCTGCCTTTAGCCAGGTCAATAAAAAACAGCTCGCTTTCCCCCGGCTTTTTAATGTCAGGGGTTACTTTTTTAGAAATGTCGGGCATGGTAGCGTAGGCGGAGATTACCACTTCTCCCGGTGATTTCACGTTTTCATTCTTAACTCTGGCGGCCATGGAAATACTGTCTTTACCGCCATCAGCCGCAATTCTAAGTTTTGTCATCAGTTCTGCTATTGCCACTGCTGCATCGTAAATCTTAGCTCCTTCACCGGGGAGTTTGGCTGCCCACATCCAGTTGACCGAGCACTTGATGTGGCTTAGATCGCTAATCCGGGCTGAAACCATATTAGTGAGCATTTCTCCAACTGCCATTCGGGCGCCGGCCTCTTCATTAATGAGCATTTTTATAGGTTGTTCGCCAATGGTAGTTACGCCACCAGTCAATCCGAAATGACTTTGAGCGACTATGGCTACATCAGAAACCGGGAGCTGGAGAGGGCCACAGCATTGTTGCTGAGCGATCAGTCCGGTGACACTCCTATCCACCTTGCGTACCAGGAATCCCTTTGAGCCGACAGAGGGTAAGCGTAAGATAAGTCGGGTGGCTTCTTCAGTGGCCAATCCTTGAGGCAGTTGCAGCGGTTCCAGCTGCTTGGGAACCCTTTCGAGAATAAATGATTTTTGGGGTATCTCACCTAGGATCCTATCAAGAGGAAGATTGACTGGTGTGGAGTGGTCTTTATCATCATAGACTACGATTCGTCTGTCTCCGGTGATTTCCCCCAACATTTCACAATTGATTTTTTCCCTTTGGCAGGTTGCTGAGAATTCATCAATTCTCTCCGGATGAATTAAAAAGGCAGAGCGCTCTTGAAATTCGGCGCACCATATATCAACAACCGACAGTGACGGGTCACCAAGTTTAATGCGTCGAATCCTGATAATACCACCAGACGGGTCTGTAATTTCGGCCAAAACATTGCCAGGCCCCCCGGCGCCTTGATCGTGAACAACCAGAAGTGGGTTTTCATCGCCCATCTCAACACAGGCTCTGATTACCCGATTAAGCTTGTTCTCCATTTCAGCGTTTCCACGTTGGACCGCATTAAAATCAAGCTCAGCAATATTTTCACCATGAATCATGCTTGAAGCTGATCCGCCACCTATGCCGATACGATAAGCTGGCCCTCCAACTTGTACAATGCACATTCCTTTTTTGGGTGCCTCTTTTTTGATGTGCCGTGCATCGATTTGACCAATGCCGCCAGTAAACATAATCGGTTTAATCCAGCTCCGGCGCTCGTTATTTGGTAATATCTGTTCAAAGGTCCTGACAAAACCTTGAATCAATGGTTCACCAAACTTATTGCCATAATCTGAAGCGCCATTACTGGCTTCGATCAGGATTTCCAGTGGTGAAGCCAACTCGAAAGGATAGGCTAGACCAACCGGTTCACCGGGAATGGTATGATCCGGGATGTTTAAAGCCGCTACACAGTAACCGGCAGTCCCCGCAATTACCATTGCCCCTCTTCCGGTGGCATGGTCGTCACGAATCCTTCCCCCCGTGCCGGTCGTTGCTCCCTGGAACGGTTGGATACCGCTGGGATAGTTATGGGTTTCAGCAGTAAAGAGAATGTGATAGTTACATTGTTTAAAGCTAAATGGCGAGCATGTTTCCGGATGCTGAGGCATTATCGTCCAGATTTTATAACCCTGGATTACGCTGGAGTTATCACTAAAAGCGATAACACTATTTACGGGATTTTTAACGATAGCTGATTGAACAATCTGGAGTAAAGTATTGGGGATTTCCTGGCCGTCAATTATTAGTTTGCCTTTGAAGAACCAGTGACGCGAATGCTCACTGTTGTTATTGCCGAGCATGAATAATTCCACATTGGTAGGGTCTCGGCGAAGGAATTGCGTGAAGAGATTTACGTAAAATTCAATGTCCCATTCATCCATGCCGAGTCCGTTCTCTCGGTTGAATCTTCTCAGTTCAACAATCCCCCCGGCCATTAGCGGGACATTGTATACTTCTTTCGGAATAATTCCCGTTGTAAACGATTGTAAAGGTTCAGGATAAGGACATTCGGTCATCCGGTCGTGATTTTCGGTAATGAAACTTATCCTGTCAATTTCCGGCGGTACTAGATACCGTCTTGAACATTCCATGCGAATTATTTTTTCCAGCCCACAGGCATGGCAAATGGCGACGGCGTTAGTTGAATAAGCGGTATCAAAGTTCAGACGAGGACCGATTTCAATTATATCCCGGACCGGTTCCAGAAAAGATTTTTCCATGAAATTCTCTATCTCGAATGTTTCAGAAAGCAGCCATCGCAATATTCCTAATTCGTCAGCGGTGAGCGGAGCCGAGGTTTCAATATTAAAACAATATTCAAAACCCGGCTTCATCTTTCGATAGAAATGTTTCACTTCTTGCATGATTTTATCTGCTGTCAAACTTCCTGTAGTTCTTTACTGCCATGACCATTAACTGTAACTTCCGGCCATAATTCTTCCCGGGCTTGTTTTGCCTCTGACAGATAAGGACAGAGGCCTCTTTTTATAACAATATTATCTGCTTCGCTATCAGAAATAAGAGGGTATTCCGGACCCTTCCATTCTACTCGGTTAGCTATATCATGAGCAATTGCTCCGGGTATTGCCTTTATGCCTGACATTATCATTAAATTATCTATATTATAATAATTTCACCCTTATATTGATTATTTTCAAGGGGATAGGGATGACAGACCTCTGATATGAACCCGGCTACAGGTCTAAACCCGGCTACAGGTCTAAACCCGGCTGTTAAATAATAAGAGGAGAATTCAGGGAAGTATTTACTTGTTATCCGTCCAGCCATTACGCTAAGCTCATCAATTCGCTATGGTTGTATTTCCCCCATCATTCTAATCGTATTCGTCTATTCTGTAGCCGTGTTCGGGCATTTTCTTGCCATCTACATAAACCGTTTTACCGGCGACTTGCACGCGTCCCGGCGCTATTAAGTCATGTACGGCAGCCGGATAGATTTCCCAGTCACCGGTTACTTTAAGTTCGTCTTGCAGATTTCGGCATACATGTCCTATCATTCCCAATAGTTCTTTTCCCGCTTTTTCTTCAAAGTATTCGTAAGTTTTAATATCATGAACTGTGGCGAAACCGGTTACTTTATATAATTCTTCTGATAGTTCTTCGGTTCCTCTCGATTCTAATTTACCCACTGTTTGGGCTATGTTCAGAGGTTTAGATTGCATTAGCACCGGTCCAGTGTCTTCTCCTTTATCAACAAAGAATAGAGTTGATCTTATCGCCTCATCTCCAGCTAATATCGCCTTGGCTGATGGTACCCAGTGCAGACCATCGTAACCTTTTGTGGTATCTCCGGGGTGAACATTAAGAATTCTTGGATAATATTTGTCTACCATCCAGTCAGTAAGCCATTGGTCATAACCAGCCAGGCATATCAGATCAGGCTCTCTGCCGATACTGCTTTCTATTAATCTGCACAGTTCCTGTTCATATTTTACTCGTTCCGGACAATTTCTGGGAACATTTCCTGAACCATATCTTTTCCGGGCATCTCTGAGATACGGTATGTGACTAAGTTCGATTACTTCATGTTTGTTTTCTCGGGCTATTGCCACTCCATCACAATCAGGTCTGTTGGTGAATACAATATAATTATGGTTACGGTTCCTGGTAACTATCTCTCTATAATTGGTACTAGAGCCAGAGATAAAACAGGTAATCGTCATTACTTTTCCAGATTTAGCCGGGTCGTAAACTAATTGCCTCATAATTCTATGGTACCTTTATCAGGTGATTTCATCGTAAATGACGTATTGTGGTAAGCAAGTTTATGAAATTCTAACATAAGTCGTTTACTGAAGTGAACAAAGCGTCATAAAGTGCCGTGCCCCGGTAAACTCAGATGGTATCGAAGACCGTGAGGGCACTAGCCCCCAAGATATTGGCTTTCTAAACAGACAACCTGAACGCCAGTTCAAAAATTCTGCCTGTTGTCACCCCGGTTCCACTATAACTATATCTTCTACCAGCACCTTTGAGGAAGCCACCTTCCCTAGCAACAGATTCAAATTCCCCTGTGGAACGCTTTATATAGAATCCTCCCCTGACGAATTGCCCCCATGATAGTCTGCCATTTCCACACCACCTCCTTTTCCCAAAATCAGTATGCTATGACAACCTCGCGGCTAATCAAGCCTCATCCTACTTAAATCGCCGGACCTCTTTTTAACTACTGTTCTACGGTCTTATTAGTAATCTTAAGTCTATATACACTATGTCCCACTTCTATCATAGGATAATCCTGGCAGTTTGGTAATAGAGTGACTATGGTAAATAATCCTCATATGCTAATACAATCAAGAGTATGAAAAGACACTATCGGAGATAGTGTCTTTTCATTAGTTAATGGTGAAATAAAGGTATAGCAGACTCGATATTATTGGCAGAGGCCGTTTAATCTTTTCTGGATGGTTAAAGGGATCGTACGGGCAGATTAGAAGCTAAACTAGAAGCCAAAGTAGAAGTTCCTGGTTCTGTCCACCGGACACCACTTAAGAGAATTTGAAGTATTGAAGTCTTATATATATATCTCTCTCTTAAAGCGGGGTATTCCGTCAGACTATGGAGGATCAGCTTAAACTGAGGCGTAATCAGCGAGCGCGTAGCGGATGTCTTGAAAGGGTTATTTCTCCTCAAGCCAGGGTAAATTCAATCTCCAGCTTGAGAAACAAATCTGGATTATCGGTGGTGGGGTGGGAGTTTCAGGGCGGCCACTACTCCCAGGAAACCGGCAATCACGGATGCCAGTATGCTCCAGAAATACGTGCCAGTCCCGTCAAATAGAGCACCTCCGATCCAACCCCCCACTGCCATTCCCACCATGGCGCTAACCAGTTGGTAAGAGTAGATAACATCCAGAGAGGTTTTTGTTCCGTAGTACTGACGGTTGAAGATAGTATAGCCAACCATCTCTCCACCATAGCCAATCCCGAACAGGAATGCGAAAGAGTAGAACGACCATAGATCGGTGGCGACCAGCAGAATTAGAGTGGGTACGGTCTGCAGTAGTAAGGCGAGAACCAATGTGAAGCGGCCTCCTTTTGTCTCGGCGACCAGTGACATCCCAAAGCGACTTATAATGGAAGTGACCATAACAATACTGAGTGTGCTCGCGGCAGCCATAGCCGGTATCCCGGTAAAGGTGGTAATTGAGACCACGTGGGCTAGGAGTACGGAGTGTCCGAGGCAGCCCAAGGCATGAACCGCTAAAAGAAGCCAGAAGCTAGTCATGCCCATCACCTGGCGCAGACTGAGGCGTGCCACAGGAGAATCCATGTCTTCCGTTAGTGGTTCTGAAGACAGGTCTCCGTAGGGGTCTAATTTCTTGTCCTGAGGATTATTTCTGATAAAGAAAGCGGACACCAGCATTACTGCCCCACCAATCAGCCCAAAGATAATAAAGGTCTGGCTCCAGCCCATAGTTGCGATATACCAAGTTATCAGGGGCGAAAATACTGCCGGACCTAGGCTCAGGCTAACCCACATAAGGCCGATGGCTACCCCGAGCTTGCGGTGGAACCATCGGGTCAGCAGCACTGGTAGCAGTACCATGAAGGGAGCTGAGCTTATGCCTCCAATGAGGCTACCGAAGTAGAATTGAAATTGCCATAGTTGGGTAACTGAAGCGGTAAGCAACATGCCGACCACGAAAATGATTGTCCCTACCGCTACCATGCTCTGGCCGCTTATTTTCTCTGCCAACCGCCCCACAATGAGGATTGCTGGTATCCCTACCAGGAACTGGAGGGTGTACCCCAGGGAAATCCCGCCACGACTCCAGCCATGCTCGTTAACCAGAGGGTCAATCAGTACTCCGAATGACATCTTTACTCCGGTACTGATTATGTTCACTACCATAATGCTAGCCAGAACTACCCAGGCATAGTGCGGCCACCTTCGCGGCCAAAATAATTCCATAGTTTAAAATCTTACCACTGCGCTGAGGGGAAAATCTATTTCTGATATTCAAACAGCTTTGGTTCGGAACAAAAAACCATTATGCGCAAGATGAGTGCCTAATAGAAAGCAGTCCACCAGACAATTGAATCTCATGTTTCTTGAGCCAGTGCTTATGCTCACGCCAGCAGGGGCAGTGTTCGGCAACCAGCTGCCAGAATTTTTTTGAGTGGTTCGTCTCTTTCAGGTGAGTGAGTTCATGGATAATGACATAATCGAGCACCGGTTCCGGGGTCATTAGCAGTTTCCAATTAAAATTGAGGTTACCCTTGCGAGAACAGCTACCCCATCGAGTCCTCTGTCCGCGTATGGTAACTCTGTTGTAGCGGACATGTATTCTGGCTCCCCAGTTGGCCGTTTTTTCCGTTATCAGCTTAGCAGCTTGAACCAGGTACCAGTATTCTAATGCCGCGTTCAAATTCTTGTTGCCCGAGGTGTCTATCAGCAGTCTGTCCGGTTCCAGCCTGACATGGCCGCCATTGCCACTTTCAGTCGTTGTCGTCATTACTTTCAATTCCCGGCCGAGGTATGGAATGATGTCACCGGCTTTGATGTCGTTTCCAGCGGAGGCTGGCCGGACATTACTATATGTAGCGGAATGACGCAAAATCCAGCTTTGTTTTGCTTTTAGCAGGTCACCGAGCCGGTCTATGTTGTAAAATCCCGGGATGAATATTGCGAGGCCGGTGTCCGGCCTCATTTCGAGCCTGATGTGCCTGGCTCTGGGGCTGCGTTTCACAACGTAGGGGATGGCTTTGCCGTTTAGGGATAGGCTGCCTTTCCCGACTGTTGCCAACCTGAATTGGGCTTTGTCAACCATGCCAACAGTCTAACGGTTTACCCACTTTGTGTCTATAGCGCAGTTAGAAAGGTTAGCATGGGGGCGGCTTTGTATCTGATGCACCCAATATATCGGGCGGCTGCATGTATTTACGATATTGGCGAGGGAAGTGGCAGTTAGTATTTTCAGGTGAGTTTGTAAAGAAGAGCGCTATTCAATAAAAGTCCGTTTTGTTTAACATCGAGAGCTTATCTCGAAGTCAGGGCTGGTTTCTTCGTCTCTTGCCGCTCCCCGAATTCCTCCAGAGTTCTTAGCTTACGCTCATAAGAACACTGTAAACACTTTTCATACCAACCGTCTAAATCTCTGTTAAGAAAAACATCACCGTGACACCGAGGACAGCATTTTAATTTCCCTACCGCCATATTATCCCCCTTTTCGTGGTTTGATAGAACCATGCCCTCTCCGCTTGATATTCTATATTTAACCTTTCAAACTACAATACATCTATACGATTACAAATCGGTTAAAATAAGACAGGGAGTGTAAAAAAATGGTTACAGATAGGTTCCAATGTGGTTACAATCCAGATAAATCACATGGATATGGCAAGGGATAGGGATGTCAGGAACGGGAAATGACATTCCGGCCGATATTCTGCTATGTGACCGATATGATTGTCGAGGTCTCGCTAATATTCAGCGACAGTGCCAGTTATGGGTTGAAATACCAATCTCTTACCGGTCAAAGCGCTCATGGTGAAAGGCGCCGGGTTATGTGTCCGGACGGTAAATCCGAACCTGATTTCCGACCGGATATTGACAATTAGCATGGATATATGTCAAATTGGGAAAAATCCCGGTGCGCTATTTTGTTGATTCGGGAAGTCGATACTAGCGCATCCTTTCTTAATGATTGGGATGAAAACATTCATATCCCTAACCGAGTTATTACGACATTGCACATACACGATTGGGATCCCTGCCGGTGGTGAATAATAAACCTGGCTTTTATTACGGGTACATAGTAGTCGGGGTTGGCTTTGCTATCTCCGCACTGATGTGGGGTACCTACCGCACCTTTGGTCTTTTCTTTAAGCCATTATCCTCTGAACTTGGCTGGATGAGCGCCGAGACTTCGGGGGCTTTTTCCGTTTCCGTGCTGTTGTACGGCGTTTCCAGTATCTTTGCCGGGCGTTTAAGTGATCGGTTTGGTCCCCGGGTGGTCCTGATTGCCTGCGCTTTACTGTTGGGTCTGGGCTACTTCCTGATGTCACAAGTTAGCTTAATCTGGCAGTTATATCTTGTCTTCGGGGTAATTGTGGGTGTGGGGATGGGTGGTGTGGATACGCCAATGCTATCCACGGTGGCCAGGTGGTTCGTTAGAAAAAGAGGGACGGCTACGGCGATTGTTAAGACCGGCGCCGGCATGGGTATGCTGATTATCCCGCCGCTGGCAGTTTGGATAATCTCCAGCTACGGTTGGCCTAATGGTTATATTACGCTTGGTGTTATCAGTTTGGTTGGGGTAGTGACCGTAGCCCTGTTCTTAAGACGTGGCGGGGAACAGAATAGACAAGTGTCCCATGATAACGCTGGTAAGCCGAAGATAGCGGCAGGTATTGTCACCCGTCAGTTTAGCTTGCGGGAGGCAATCGGCACCCGTCAATTATGGATATTTTCCGCGGTCTGGTTTCAGCTTACCCTTACGGTGCAGGTGGTTATGGTGCATATGCCGCCGCATGTGGTTGAGATGGGAATATCACCAGCTATTGCCGCTACCGTTATCAGTATAATCGGGGGGGCGAGCACTCTGGGCAGGCTGGCTATCGGGGGTTTGATTGACTGGCTGGGTAACAAAGTCGCCTTTATCGTGGCGATTATTTTAATGATCATATCTCTGGTGCTGGTGAGGTTTGCCGTTGAGGTCTGGGTGTTTTTCACCTTTGCCGCATTATACGGGATTGCCCACGGAGCTATTTTCACCGTCATTTCGCCGATGCTGGCTAAACTGTTCGGGCTGCGTTCGCTGGGCACTATTCTGGGATTTGTTGTTTTCGTGGGCACTACTGGAGGGGCGGTTGGCCCGGTTCTCTCCGGTATTATTTATGATGCAACGGGCAGCTACCAGCCGGCTTTCTTGCTCTCGCTGGTACTCAGTATTTTGGCTCTAATTGGCGTGTTATTCCTGAGACCAACCGGTGGCGGTGACTGGAATAAGGTAACGGCCTGATTACCCGGCGCGCCAGTATGTAACCGGAGCAGCCGCCTTATATCTATGTTCCCCATACCGGGTTCTCCGGAGTCAGATACTGCTACTGTCTTCCGGCAACACTAAATATTGACCGGAAATGGCTTACAGGTTAAAAATCCGTTCGGCGTTTAAGTAGCAGATCTTCTCCTTGTCGCCATCGCATATCGGCATTTGTTTAATAAACTCCGCTGCCTGTTTATTGTCCCCCCATGGGTAGTCTACGGCAAAGGTCATTCTGTCGGCACCCAGAGCGAGGTAGGCACACAGGAAGGCAGGCTCAGAAAACAGGCCGCTGTTGTTGATGATGAAGTTGGACTTGAGATAATCGGTGGGCAGTTTCTCACATTTGGGTCGGTTCTCCCCGAATGTGATTTGCTCAAGCCAGCCCAAATTCAGACGCTCCATCCAGAAGGGTAGTGCCTCACCGAGGTGGCCGAGAACTATTTGAAGACCGGGATACCTGTCAAAAACGCCGCTGCAAATCAGCCGCATCACGCACAACGCGGTATCAGCACCATACCCCAGGCTGGGGCCAGATAAAACTCCGCCATAGTCAAGATATGGTTTTATCACTGATGGTGGTGGTGTTGTGGGATGAATGCATACCGGCACACTGAGCTTTTCGGCACTTTCAAAGATGGGCCAGAATTTTTGGTTATCGAGGTAGTCGCCGCCGATATTTGAGCTTATCTTGGTGCCTCTGAAGCCGAGGTTATTAACGGTTCTTTCGAGTTCGTGGGAGGCTTCGTCCGGACTCTGTAGTGCCAGCGCGGCCAGTCCGATAAACCGCCTCGGGTGTTTTTGGATTACGGCGGCAAGTTCATCGTTGGTTTGCCGGGCGAGCGCGGTGGCGTCTGACGGCTCAAACAACTCGCAAGCGGGATCATTTAGAGAAAGTATCTGGATGTCGATGCCGGCGGCATCCATTTCTCTCAGTCTTATCTCTTCCAAGTCAAGCAGTCGTTCACTCATTTTGGAGGGCTTGGCCCGGAACAGGTCCGGGCTATACCATATTCGGTCTATTTGCTCGTGCCGGTCATCTTCAACAGTCTCTAGTATTGGATACTCTTTGCGCTGGCGGAAGTACCGGTTATACTCTTCGGTATAAAAGTGGGCTTCCAGGTCAATCAGTTTCATGGGCTCCTCCGTATCGGTATATTATATTCTACTTTATCTGGTACTACTTTCGGGATGGTGGTAGTGCCCGTTCAAACCCGGCTCTGGCCTTCGGGTCCGAGGTGGGTGGCATGGTGGCATCTATGAGTACCCGGGAGCCCAGGCGGTGCCAGACGTTCACTCCAGGTTTGTCCACTACCGGTAGGGCATTGTCCAAGGGGTGCCCGCGGACCCCTGGAATAACAGTGATGTCAACTTCGGGATTAACCCGGGTGGCGATTGCCCAGGCAACATCCTGAGCGTCATAAATATCCACGTCTTCATCTACGGCAATGGCTATCTTCTGGTGGAGATAAAGGCTGGATATGGTGGCCAGCAGCACATGCTTGGCTTCACCGTAAAAGCGGGGTATCATCTGAACCACGATATTAAAGGTGTTGCCCCAGTTACAGGAGATACTCTTCACGTCAGCATATCCGGCGACATTCCGCAGGTCTCTAAATATGGCGACGGCCATGGGCAGTCCGTTATAGAAGATGGATTCGGTAAGCGCTCCGCTCTGGACAGCCTTGAATATGGCATCTTTCCTCATGGTAATGGCTTTAACGATAACTTCCGGTTTCTTCTCGTCTGAGGTTGGATAGTAGCCGGTAAACTCGGAGAATGGGCCTTCATCCTCTCTGATGCGGGGCAGCATTTCACATTCCAGTACCATCTCGGCGTGAGCGGGGACCTCAAGGTCTATGGTCTCGCATTTGACCAGTTCGACCGGCTCCCCAAGCAGCGCCCCGGCTACCTCAAGTTCATCAACCCCGAAGGGAGCGGTATAGGGAGCGGCGAAGTAGTACATGGGGTGGTGACCAATGACGATTGCCATAGGCATGGGCTGGTTCACGGCTTCATATTTCTGATAAATCATGTGGGTGTGCTTACCGGCAACCATCATTATGCCCAATTTATTATTGCCTTTAAGCTGATGCCGGTGCATCGCCACATTTCTAATCCCAGTCTCGGGGTTCTTGATGATATTAAGGGCACTGGCAATAAAGGGAGCCGGGTCCTTTTCCGCAATTTTATGAATCGGTATGTTCAGAAGATTGACTTCCTTCTCTTTCAGCACCACCTCCTTTACCGGACCCGAAGTAACCATCCGGCACTTGACCAGCCCTTTATCCACTCTACGGGCAAATTCACGGACTATGTTTGCGGGATCGGTATCAAAGGCTAAGCCTATTTGCCGCCAGTTGGCCGGCGCCTGCCCCAGCACTTTCCAGCCGGAGTGGTTTTCCACGTTATCAAATAATAGTGCCCTCTCCTTCTCCTTAAACAGATACCGGCCGATGTCAACTTCGGCATTGACGCGGTTACTCACGGTTGACAATTCACCCATCCGTTCGAGTTGTTGTATCCAGGTTCGCATGTCCTTGACCATGATTCTACCTCCAGTGCTTAGAGATTTTATTCCAGGGTGGTAATCGCCGCCTGAATAATTTCGCCGGTGGCGCCGATAAATAGTAAAGCGGGGGTGAAGACAAACATATTGAGCGCCTTGTTCCGTTGCCTTACCTTATCCGGCATTTCCGGTTTTCTCTTTGGCGGCTAAAATGGCTTCAACAATCTTGATATAGCCGGTACAGCGGCATAGATTCCCGTCAAGCCCTTTTTTAACCTGTTCTTCATCCGGGTCAGGGTTTTCATCGAGCAGCGCCTTGGCGGTCATTATCATACCTGGGGTGCAGTAGCCACACTGGATGGCAAAATGCTCGATAAAAGTCGCCTGTATCGGGTGTAATTTCCCATTTTCACCCGCCAGTCCTTCGATGGTAACGATATCCTTGCCCCTGGCTTTCATGGCGAGATACAGGCAGCTCTTTACGGCCTTACCATCGACGAGAACGGTGCAGGTGCCGCAATCACCCTCCCCACAGCCTATCTTGGTTCCGGTGAGGTTTAGTTCATCGCGTAATACCCGTGCCAGATTCCACCAGGGTTGTATTATTACTTCCTCTTCCACCCCATTGACGGTTAACTTAATTGGCAGTTTCATTATTACCTCCGGTGTGACTATAGTTACTTGTGGCTTTTATTTTGTTCTTTCAGGGCTTTAAGTATTTTTTCTGGTGTGATGGGAAGGTCCTTAATCCGCACGCCGATGGCATTATAAACGGCATTGGCAATTACCGCAGCGGTGGGGTCACCCACCGCTTCACCGACGGCTTTCAACCCGTAGGGTGTGGTGGGGTCAATAGTCTCAATAAAGAAGCTGTGTATTGGTGGCGTGTTGGAGGGGCTGTACATTTTGTAGTCGGTGAATCCGGGATTTAACAGCCGGCCCTTATCCATAATGTAGTCTTCGCTTAAGGCGTAACCCAGCCCCATGGTTACTCCGCCTTTAATCTGCCCTTCACACATCTTGGGGTTTACGGCTTTACCCAGGTCTATTGCCGACCATACGTTGCGCACGTCTACTTTTCCCGTCTCCCGGTCAACACAGACATCGGCTATCTGGGTAAGAAAGGTATAGGCGATGGAGTAATTACCGTAATATTGCTGTTTTCCGCCCACCTCAACGACGTTATCCGGAACCGTGTAATCACCCTGCCCGATGACAGGAAGCCCGCTTCTATTGAGGATAATCTGGTAGGCTATTTCCTCCAGGGTGGCAACGGGTTCCGGTGAGCCTTTTTGGAAGAATTTACCGTTTTTCAATTCCAGTTTATCGGCGCCGGTTTTCAGTATCTCCGCCGCCCGGTTCAATAACTGTGTCCGGGCGTCTATGGCGGCCTTTCTAACAGCGGCGCCGCCGAGCGCCGTAATTCGGTCACCAAAGGTGCCTTTGGCAAAGGGCGAAACATCAGTATCAACTGGGATGATTTTAATATCTTCAATGTTTATCCCTAATTCTTCGGCGGTAATCTGGGCAAAGACCGTGTCAGACCCCTGTCCAATCTCAAGCTCGCCCGAGAATACCCGTACCTTACCCAGCTGGTCTATTTGAACAAGGGCTGATGACCCTTCAAACACCGGGTATATAATTCGGGGTCCGGAGACATGGGTGGCATTGGCCAGTCCGATTCCGTAATTTTTGTCTTTTGCCTTTCTTTTCTCCGCCCAGCCTGTTTTTTCAGCAGCCAGCTTTATCGCTTCATCAAGACCACAGCTATTCAGGATAAAGCCGTGAACCGTGGTATCACCCTTATGGCTGGCATTCTTCAGCCTTATCTCGGTGGGGTCAAGACCCAACTCGGCAGCCGCCATATCTACCATGCATTCCAGGGCGAAGGTGGTTAGTTGCGTTCCGTAACCGCGAAGGGAACCATGGGGGGTATTATTGGTGAAAACCAGTTTGCAGGAAGTTTTGATATTGGGTAGCCGGTATAAATTATCGGCACGACCGGAAGCCACCGCCGTTACCCCGATACAGCTACCGATATAAGCCCCGGCGTCCACAATTATATCCATCTTTTTGGCCACCATAATTCCGTCTCGCTTGAATCCCATCTTCATGTCAATAATTGCGGAGGGAAAGGGGCGACCTGATATAAAGTCTTCCGCCCGGGTTAAAACCATCTTTACCGGTTTCCCCGCTTCCCGGGCCAGCAGGGTGGCTATCGGCCAGATACGGATGGCATTATTGCCAAATCCACCGCCAACATAGCCCGGAATTACTCTGATGTAGTCTTCAGGAACGACAATGGCGCGTGCCACCGGCGCTCGCATTCTGAAGGGTGACTGTATGACGGCCCACAGCGTAAGCCGGCCTCCGTTCCACTGAGCGACACAATCCCGTGTTTGCATGTAGCCTTGATGCATGGGCTGGGTGGTAAATCTATCTTCCAGGATGGTAGCGGCGTGTTTAAAACCGGCTTCACCCTTCCCTCTTTCAAAATTAACCCGAAAGGCGGTGTTCTGTTTGATTGTTTCCAGTTCGGGGTGAACGGCGGGAGCCCCGGGCTCCAGCGCCTTTTCGGGGTCAAAAACCGGGTTTAACACCTCATATTCAACTTCAATTAAATCAAGGGCTTCTTCGGCAATATCTTCATCAACAGCGGCGACGGCGGCAACTTCATCTCCGATATAGCGGGCATACTGGTCGCATAAGGGTAATTGCTCCGAGACAAATTCGCCATAGTAGGTTTGTTCGACATTCCGGGCGGTTATTACGGCTCTGACGCCGGGTAGTTTCAGTGCCTGGCTAGCATCAATGTTCAGGATTTTGGCAAAGGGGTGGGGACATCGCTTGCATTTGCCATAAAGGATTCCGGGAAACCGGATATCTGAAGAAAAGATCGCGGTTCCGGCCGCCTTGTCCCGCGCATCCAGCCGGGGTACGCTCTTGCCAATATATGAGTACTTCGCCATTACTAACAACCATCCTTTATCCAACGCTCCCGTAGTACCTGCAGACTTGCTTCTTCGTCAGTAATATTATTACCAGGCTGACCGATTCTATCTCAGTAACTTGCTTCGGACTGTCCTGATGGCTGTTGTAATCAAATTAAGGCGTGGTTACTCCCGGCGGGATTTTACCCTGTCCGGTAATAGGTTATACTAGCCTCCACCCAGCGGCATCAGAATAGCCAGCTTATCGCCATCTTTTACTGATTGACTTAGATAGGCGTTCTCATCATTTAGAAAAATGCCGATATCACTCCACACTTGATCCTGCTGGAACAGCGCCGAGTCAAGACCAGGAAACCGGACACGCAGGGCGTTCAGGCATTGACCGACCGTCTTCCCCGCCACTTCTACAACCTCATTACCATCGGTAATGTGGAGAAGTGCTGAATCAATCTGTACCTTAATGCTCATGATAGGTGTTCTTTTAGTCTGATATTAATCCGGGCAGGTTCTGAATCACTCGGATGAAGTACCTGCATTTATCTCTCGATATCGAGTTTAGCCAGGATTGAGTCACCGGGATTACCACTTATTAAGTCCCACCCCATAATACGGTAATAATCATCTTTTAGCTCTTCCAGGGGGACAACCGCCCCCTTAGCGGGTCCATCCGGCTTTGGTTCATGCAACAACCGTCCCGGAAGGGTATCATCCTGCCGTGAAGTGCCTTCACGCATATTAAACAGGCGTTCCTGACACATGATTCTTACACAGGCCCTACTTAAATCGTCGGCAGACCATTCTTCGCCAAACAGGGCGGAGTAAGCATCGGGAAGCATCTCGTCAGTGAATACCCTTCGTCCAAATGCACATCCGGGTAAAGTATCACGTAATATGCGGCCAGTGGCCAGCTTTTTGACCTGGTCCCCCTTGCCTCCTATTTTCAACTGGTTTCCTTCACCCAATTCTACATAAGCCGGAAATCCATAGGCACTATGATGACCGCCGATACTGCTAATTGCAAACTGCAGGGCTTGCCCGTTGAACCCGCGGCACTCATAACCGCTAAGCTCTAAACCCTTGGCATGCATGGCAAAGGGCTCCGAACCGCTAATCTCCCGCGATAGCTTTCTTGTCCCCCTGGCTAACTGACTGCCGAAGCCTTCCCGTTCTGCGATTTTACCGAGTGATTTAATCATGGCTTCGTCATTACCAAATCTAAGTTCAATGCCATCAGTATCTGCTAATGTAATGAGTCCCCTCTCGAAACATTCCATGGCGAACCCAATGGTAACTCCGGCGGTAATCGTGTCCAGTCCACTCTCACTACACATCTGATTGGCACGGATAATAGCAGCGTATTTATCCATACCGCACTGTGAACCAAAAGAGTATACCGTCTCATATTCGGGACGACGACCATGAGCACCTCGATATGCCCCCTCTGCTACCTCCAGGTAGTGGTCACAACCGGCAACGCAATAGGGAGCACAAACCCGGTTTTTCCGCGGCCACTGGATTGTTGACAGGTCAATACCGTGCCAACCTTCGAAGGCGCCGCCTTGCCAGTTTCTGGTCGGTAAAAGACCGGCCTTGCACATAAATTCCAGGGACGATATGGTAGTTCCGTAGTTGCGCCAGTTTGCTGCCCACTCTTTTTTATCATGCAACATACCGGTAATATGTTTTCTCAGCGCATCAAATCGGGCTTTATCGGCCGCCCCAGTTTGCCCGTCTCCAGATATAACGATACCTTTTAACTTTTTTGCTCCCATAACACAACCGGCGCCACCCCTGCCGAAGATGCGGTAGTGAGGGAAAGCCGTGCTGATAACCGCGTAGGGCACCAAATTTTCCCCGGCCGGGCCAATCGCTATGGCAGCGGCTTTCTCTTGAGACAGGCCGTCAAGTAGGACTCGTTCTGTTTCACCCGGTTCTATTCCCCATAAATGGCTAGCGTCTATAAATTCGACATTCTGGTTACTGATTCTGATGTAGACCGGTGAATCAGCAATACCACCGATATCAATTGCCCAGAACCCCGCCTTTTTTGTTTGATGAGCAAACGTTCCGGAGGCGCTGCCCCGTAAATATAAACCGGTGAGTGGTGATTTGGTATTAACAGTGGTACGGGATGAAAAAGGCAATGGCGTGCCGCTGGCCGGTCCACCCGAAAATATAAGGTGATTTGCCTCACTTAGCGGGTTAACTTTGGCCGGCACATACTGGTACAGGAGGTACGCTCCCAGTCCACGGCCACCTAAATAGTTTTTAATAATTTTTTCCGGTATCTCCTCAACCGTGCAAGACCGGCTTGTCAGGTCAATGCGCAGTATTTTGGCTATCACAAATAAGTCCGTCCCCTTTTAATATTTTGTTTGATACTTTATTAGTGGCATTCTGACCATTCCGGTTGTCAAGAAGCGGATGGTCTTTTTACGTGCAAACATAATAACAGTTCCGAAGACGTTATTCAATGATGATGTCCAGAACGACGCAACTGCCGTGGCGCACTCGGTCCAGGGCTTGCTCCAGAGCTGGTTTAATTGCTGTCGGGTCAGTTATCTTCTGCCCGAAGGCATGAGATGCCTCGGCGATTAATGAGTAGTCGGGAGGGGGCACAATATCGATGCCCACCCAGGCTCCGGTGCGGGTGGAATAACTGTTTTCGCCGTAGATTTTAAGCAGGGCTCTTTTAGGCGCATGGTATCGTTTATTATTAAAGATTACGCAAAGGAACGGGGCATGATAGACATGAGCTGCCCAGAGAGCGGCGATGGGCCGGCCGAAGAGAAAGCTGCCATCACCGACTAAGGTTACCACGGTTTTATCGGGGGCCGACAGCTTCATCCCCAGCGCTCCCCCCAACCCCCAGCCCAGGGCGGAACCGCCGCTGTTGAAAGTGGTTCCCGGTATGGTGCGAGGGATTTGACGGGCTACTGAGGGGGAATTAGTAATCGATTCATTTAAGATAATGGTGTTTTCATCTACCACTTCAGCAATACAATGGCAGAGCCATTCGGCGGTTATCGTACTATGCTCCGCCTGGCTCATCGCCAGATTATGCCACTCAGCCTGCATTGTCTGATGCTGGCTCTGCAGTTGCTGAGTACGTGATTGGATGGCCGTTTTTCGTTCGGGTGTGATTTGCTGGCGGATGATTCCGGTTAGTTCGGGGAGCATCTTACTTGAGTCAGCCTCAACCCTGATGTCTGCTGGGAAGGACCAGGTCGGCATGTCCTGTTTTATCGGGTCGATGTCGATGTGGATGATTTTAGTATCCGGGCCGGGTTCTGCCGTGATTGGTAAATACGGCGCATCATGGTCAATAACCAGAACAACGTCGGATTCCGGAAAATAGGGATGGGGGTTAATACCGCCACAAAGCGGGTGATAGGTGGGGAAATTCATCCGGAATTTATCGGTTACCACTCGTGCGCCGATGGTTTCGGCTAATTCAACAAGTGAAGCCACCGCCCCGGCATTTCTGCCCGAATAGCCTGTGATGATGAGCGGCATTTTGGCTTGAAGTAGTATATCGGCTATTTTTAATAATGTGCCGGCATCCGCCTGGGGGGTTAGTGGGATGGCGTGCCGGGCTAAATCAAGAATCTTTACCTGCTTCATCTTCTCCATGAGTAATTCCCGTGGCAGCGTCAGGTATACTGGTCCACAGGGCTCGGTGGCGGCGACCTGGAAGGCACGCGGCAGCACGCGGTGAATATTCTGGTTAGTGCGTAGTTCGT
>CAYFGR010000018.1:0-19911 GCA_964343135.1 uncultured Dehalococcoidales bacterium | reverse complement strand
GTAGTAGCTCCTCTGGGGCTCAGTATCTCCAACAAACCGGCTGAGGTTCCCCAGATATTAAATATTAACGCTGATGCCGTCGCCGGAGAAATTGCGGCTGCCCTTGGCGCGGAAAGACTCATCTTCTTGACCGACGTGGTCGGGGTCTGTGACCGCTCGGGCAACTTGCTGCCCAGGCTGACACCAGTCGAGATTGAACCTTTAGTGGCTTCAGGAATAATATCCGGGGGGATGATACCCAAGATAAAAGCCTGCCTGAGAGCCTTAGCCAGTACGGCATCAACCTGCGTAATTGATGGCCGGCAGCCGCACATTCTCATCATGGAAATTGAAGGGCCGGGTAGTGGCACCGTCGTAACTGCGGGGCCTTCAGGGTAACCGTAAAAAGGAATAACAATGAGCGTTAAGCTACATCCGGGTGCCACGCTTCCCATTATTATGGGCGGTCAAAAAATGGTAACCGTGAAAAGTCAGAACGTGAACGAATGCCTGGCTTACTTACGGGAACACTTTCCCGGACTGAGGGTGTTATTCGATAGTGAAGGGCAGCTATGGGACGATGTCTCTGTGTACCTCAACCGGATTCTCGTTCACGCCAACCCGCCGATAGCTGAAGGTGACGAACTAGCTCTAGTACCGGGCATAGCTGGCGGATAACTCTTACGTAATAACGGGTAAAAGGGGCAAAATAGGGTAATACAATGAGTGAGTGGCAGGAAATCGAACACCAGTACTACATGCATACCTTTAACCGCATTCCGCTGACCCTGGTCCAGGGACGGGGGTCGCGGGTGTGGGACGAGAACGGCCGGGAATATCTGGATTTTGTGGGCGGCTGGGCAGTTAACAGCCTGGGACACAGCCACCCCGTAATTGTTGACGCCGTATCCGAGCAAGTACGCACCCTGATACAAACCTCAAACCAGTTCTATACCATTCCTCAACTTCGTCTGGCGGAGCTTTTAGTCCGGAACAGTTGCCTGGACAAGGTGTTCCTGTGTAACAGCGGAGCCGAGGCTGCGGAAGGGGCCGTAAAGCTAGCCCGACGGTATGGCAAGCTCCACCTGAACGACGCCTACGAGGTGATAACCGCCATGGGTTCCTTTCATGGTCGTACTCTGGCCATGGTAGCCGCCACCGCTCAACCCAAACACCAGCAGCCTTACGAACCGTTGCCCACCGGTTTTGTCAATGTAGTGTATAATGACATTAAGGCAATTAAAGCCGCCACTACCGCACATACCTGCGCCGTAATGCTGGAACCGATACAGGCGGAGGGAGGCGTAAACTTACCGGATAATGACTATCTGCCCGCGGTGCGCGACTGGTGTAACCAGAAGGGTATTTTATTTATTCTGGATGAAATCCAGACGGGCGTCGGGCGGCTGGGCACACTCTTTGCCTATGAGCAGTACGGCGTTGAACCGGATATAATGTGCCTGGCCAAGGGTCTGGCCGGTGGCATACCAGTCAGCGCCATCCTGGCAACAAACCGGGCGTCGGTCTTTACCCCCGGAGATCACGGCTCTACTTTCGGGGGAAATCCGGTAACGTGTGCCGCCGGTTATGCCACCCTGAAATTCATTATTGACAATAACATTCCCGATAATGCCCGGGAAATGGGGCAATATTTTATTGCCGGACTGGAAAACCTGCAACGAAAATATTCGTCTATCACGGATATCCGCGGGCGGGGACTGCTGGCGGCGATGGAATTCAGTAAGGATATTGCCCAGTCGGTGCTCATGACCTGCCTTGAGCAGGGTTTACTGATTAACCGGCTGAAACCCAATACCCTGCGCTTTATGCCGCCGCTCACCATCGGCAAAAGTGACATTGAAGAAGCGCTCAATATTTTACAGAGAACGCTCAGCAATATTACGGCGGAGGACTTATCGCAATGAGAAAACCCGGCAAACGCCGCTTCACATTCGGCATGACTGTCGCCATCACGCTGTTCTTCCTGGTAATGGCGGTTTCAGTTTCATATGTGGGTATCACCTCCAAGATATGGAGTGGTGGAGACCCGCTGACCGCGCTAGACGTCTCCGCGGTACCGCGGTCGGTAATCGAAGACGCCGGTCGGGTAGCCAGCGCCCTGTTTAGTGACGAACGAGAGCAGGACGCTGAATATGAAAATCAGCTGCTGGCGACATATCTTGAAGCCAAAGACAGGGATTTTGTAGTTTTTTTCAATCCCGGTGGTTGGGGGTGGAATCTAATCACCGCTTCACCCGGCTGGTCGAGTATCATTACCGGTATCAAGTCTGAACTGACCTACACCGGCTATGATCCGTTACTCTTAAACTACCACCGCACCAAAAATACTCTAAGGGGCCGGCTCCACGAAATGGTTGAAATGTCTACCGGCTATTCCTCTAAAGCAAATCAACTGGCGCATGAAATCCAGTTTCTCATCAGACACATTCCTGACCTGAAAGTCTTAATCACTGGCGAGAGCAACGGCACCATTATCAGTGACCAAGCGATGCGTATACTGGTTCACAGTCCCCAGGTTTACAGCATTCAAACCGGTACCCCTTTCTGGCATGATAGTGTTGCGTTGGAAAGAACCTTAGTTTTGAATTCCAATGGGATAACCCCGGACTCATTTAGCCGGGGAGATTTCATGGCCATGGTTCGCGCCAATGTTAAAACCCTAATGGGGGCCACCCTGCCTAAAGAGCAATCGGGGACCATCGGCAATTTTATTAAAGCCCCCGGACATGATTACCGGTGGCAGTACCCCGGGGTCTACCCCCGGATTATTGAATTCCTGAATAAAAACTTTGGTGCTAAATGGTGATAATTCCTCAGATACACGGAGGCGTAAGATGCCCGATAAAGTAGTGTTAGCTTACAGTGGTGGACTGGATACCTCGGTAGCCATCAGATGGTTAAAAGAGAAGTATAACCTGGATGTCATTGCCCTGACCATTGACGTGGGTAACGAACGCGATTTCTCCGCAGTCCGGGAGAAGGCGCTCAAGATAGGGGCGAGCAAGGCACTGGTGATTGACGCTAAAGAACTATTCGTTAATCATTTCATCTTCCCGGCGTTACGCGCCGACGCCATCTATGAAAGACAATACCCGCTGGCTACCGCCCTGTCCCGTCCCTTGATGGCGAAGTTACTGGTGGATGTTGCCCGGGAAGAAAAAGCGACCGCCGTGGCTCACGGCTGCACCGGTAAAGGGAATGACCAGGTAAGATTTGAGGTGGGCGTTAACGCCCTGGCGCCCCACCTCAAAATAATTACCCCCGCCCGCGAATGGGGCATGACCCGGAAAGAGACGATTAAATACGCGCAACGTTACGATATTCCGGTGCCGATTACGGTCAAAAGTCCCTATTCAATAGATGAGTGCCTCTGGGGGAGGGGCATTGAGTGCGGGGTTCTGGAAGACCCCTGGGTGGAGCCACCAGAAGAGGTTTATACCTGGACGAAAACCCCGGCAGAAACCCCGGACGAACCGGGCTACGTGGAAATCGGCTTTGAAAATGGTATACCCGTCTCCCTTGATGGGGAGAAAATGGATGGTATCCGCCTGATTGAACGACTAAATGAGCTGGCCGGCAGCTACGGCGTGGGCCGAATTGACCACGTGGAAAACCGACTGGTGGGCATAAAATCCCGCGAGATTTACGAAGCGCCCGCCGCGGTATCACTGCTCCAGGCGCACCAGGCGTTACAGGATTTGACCATGTCCAAAGAGCAACTGCGCTTCAAGCAAAAGGTGGCGATGGAGTACGCCGACCTCATCTATAACGGCCTCTGGTTTACCGCGCTACTTCGGGACCTGGCAGCTTACGTGCAAAGCTCTCAGTGCTGTGTCACCGGCACGGTAAGACTACGGTTATTCAAAGGTAACTGCACCGTCATCGGCCGGAAATCTCCGCAGTCGCTGTATGACTTTGGTTTGGCTACCTACGATAAAGGCGATATTTTCGACCAGAGCGCCGCCGCCGGTTTTATCCACATCTGGGGGTTACCAGTCAGGACTCAGGCACAGGTGCAGTTAATCAATGAGACTGAGGGACCGTTAAGTATTATGTCACCGAAAAAAAACAGAGGAAAGCCAGCATGAGCCAGATTCGCGGTCGCTTCGGTAAAGCAATGGACTATCTGGTCGCCAGATACACCGCCTCTATCCCCTTTGACTGGCGTCTCTATCCCTATGATATCACCGGATCAATTGCTCACACGCGGATGCTCGCCAGGCAAACCATCATCTCAGAACAAGAGGCTGAGATTATTACTGAGGGGCTGGCGTCTATTAGAGAGGAAATTGAGCAAGGTAAACTCCAGTTTAAATCGGAACTGGAGGACATTCACATGAATATTGAAGCTCGCCTCATGGAAAAGGTGGGCGAGGTGGGCGGCAAGCTCCATACCGCCCGCTCCCGTAACGACCAGGTGGCTCTGGATATGCGCCTGTTTATCCGGGAAGCCATCGCTCTTACCGTACTCCTTCTGAGAGAGCTGCAGCGGGCGCTCATCAGCCTAGCGGAAACGAATCAAGAAGTAGTTATGCCGGGATATACCCACCTGCAACCGGCGCAGCCGGTGCTGATGGCTCACCACCTGTTAGCCTATTTTGAAATGCTGCAGCGGGATGCGGAACGCTTCAATGACGGTTTGAAACGAGCTGACGTCTTACCGCTGGGCAGCGGGGCGCTGGCGGGGGTAACCTATAATATTGACCGCGAGTTCCTGGCACAAGAGCTTGGCTTCAGTGGGATAAGCCGGAATAGCCTTGACGCCGTCGCCGACCGGGACTTTATCATTGAATATGAGGCGGCCGCCAGTCTATGCATGATGCACCTCTCCCGCCTTGCCGAAGAGTTTATTCTGTGGTCCTCTGCCGAGTTTGATTTTATTGAGATTGATGAGGCTTACGCCACCGGATCAAGCATCATGCCCCAGAAGAAAAACCCTGATGTCGCCGAATTAGCTCGGGGTAAGACAGGGCGTGTTTACGGCCGGCTCGTGGCGCTGTTAACCACCATGAAAGCCCTCCCCCTGACCTACAACCGGGATATGCAGGAGGATAAAGAGGGTCTCTTTGATACTGTTGATACCCTACTGTCAACCCTGGAAGTTTTCGCCGGCATGGTAAAGACGCTTCGGGTTAAGGCGGAAAATACCGGGTGGGCCGTCAGGCGTGGTTATATTCTAGCCACCGATATTGCCGATTATCTGGTTAAGAAGGGTGCATCCTTCCGTAATGCCCATCGGATAGTGAGTAAACTGGTGACTTACGCTGCGGAAAGGGGAAAATCACTCAGCGAGCTGGCGCTAACTGAATACCAGGAATTTTCTCCCCTGTTCGACAAGGATACTTACGCCATTACCGTTGAGTCTTCCCTGGCAGCCAGGGACAACATCGGCGGTACCGCTCCAAAACAGGTAGTTCAGGCACTGGCTAACGCCAAATCATTATTGGAGGATGACACCGGCTAGCCCTGATTAAGGGCAGTCTTTTTTGCCACTTTATAGTGACTGCGCAGACACCTGGTACACAGATTAAGCCGTTTGGAGTTACCATCTATCATAATGGTAACCGGGTGAATGTTCGGTACCCAGCGGCGATTAGTCTTACGATGCGAATGACTAACATTATGACCGAACTGCGGTGTTTTGCTACACAAAGCGCACTTCAATACTCTTCTCCATGATAACTTGCATTATGGTAAAATACGTTTATAATACTACCACAGTCAACAAATACTGGCAAGGCAAGGTGGATGAGGGGGTAAATCAGTAAATAATCTACCAAGGGCGGCTGAAGATGAAGAAGATTAATTCGGCAAGCGGGCAAGACTTGAGGGAAATGTTCGCCGCGGCAACCACCTGGTTGGAGAAAAGTGCCCCGGACATTGATGCCCTGAATGTATTTCCGGTGCCGGATGGTGATACCGGGACCAACATGCTGCTGACCATGCGCGCGGTTATCGAGGAAGCCTACCGGGCGCCTGACCGCAACGCTTCTGCAGTAGCGGAAGCAATGGCTAAAGGGGCGCTGATGGGAGCGCGGGGCAATAGCGGGGTAATCCTTTCGCAGATCTGGCGTGGACTGGCACAGGGTCTGGCCAAGAAGGAATCATTTACCGGTCCTGAACTGGCGGAAGCCCTGCGGCAAGCCGTAACTAGGGCGTATCAAGGGTTGAGTCATCCCGTGGAAGGAACCATCCTTACCGTAATTAAAGACGCCGCCGACGCCGCCCAGGCGCAGGCGACGAGCGCTGACAATGACCTCGTCTCGGTCCTCGAGGCATTGGTTAACGCAGCTAATGAATCCGTGGCGAACACGCCCAACCTCCTGGCAGTATTAATGGAGGCGGGTGTGGTCGATGCCGGCGGTCAAGGTCTATACACCATTCTGGAGGGTGCCCTTCACTACCTTAAAGGCGAGACCGAGCAGATTCAATTCCGCAAACCACAAATAATCGTCAGTGACATACATGCCGCCAAGCTACCCCGGATGATAGTCGCTGACGAAGTGCCCTATGGGTATTGCACCGAGTTCTTACTCAAAGGGAAAAAGCTCGAGCCGGATAGGATTAGAGCCAAGCTGGATAAGAAAGGGGAGTCGTTAATCGTCGTTGGTGACGAAACGATGGCGAGGGTTCATATTCACACCTTGGACCCGGGTACGGTTGTTCGGCATGCTACTTCCCTGGGCACGGTGCACCAGGTGTCAATTCGGAATATGGATGAGCAGCACCATGATTACCTTGAGTTGCAGAAGGAGAGGATGCCGGAAGTAGAAGTCGCTATTGTGGCGGTCGCCTCCGGTGACGGGCTTAATGACGTTTTCTCCAGCCTGGGCACAACCGCTATCGTGCCCGGTGGACAGACGATGAATCCCAGCACCAAAGACATTCTCCAGGCAGTGGAGTCGGTACCATCCGACAAGGTAATCATACTACCGAACAACAAGAACATCGCACCTACCGCGGAGCAGATTCAATCCTTAACCCAGAAAAGCGTCCGGGTAGTGAAGACCGAGACAATTCCACAGGGAGTAGCCGCCCTGCTGGCTCTCGACTATGAAGCCGACTTCAAAACCAACTTCCGGCTGATGAACAAGGCAAAATCCGCGGTGCAGACTATTGAAATTACACGGGCGGTACGCGCCACCGAGATCGGCGGACTTAAAATTCGGAAAAACCAGGCCATTGCACTTCTCGACGGGGAACTGGTAGCGGCCGGTGACTCTACCAGTGATGTCCTGCATCAGGTGTTCGCCAAGCTGCATTTGACTAAAACCGAGGTGATTACCATTTTCTACGGGGCCGATGCCGAAAAGACGGAAGCCGAGCAGGTAAGTCTGACCATCCGGGAGCAACACCCCCAACTGCAGATTGAGGTAGTCTACGGCGGTCAGCCGCACTATAACTATATCGTCTCGGTAGAGTAACCCGGATGACGCCGGGCTACTGGTGGAACGGATCAACCCTGTACTTCCCAATAACCCTATCCACCGCTCCCGGGCAAGTTCGGTAATTGGCGCCCCCACCGGCCCCCGCCTACTTACCGTATTTTTGCCGGGGGACAAATAATTACTATCGGCCAATGGAGACATAACCTTGTCGCTAAATATTGAATCCCTGCGCAAGATTCTGGAGCACGAACACAAGCAGGACTATGCAGATTCAGCCGTAATCGGCGGTCTGGATAGATTCCTGCGCAACTGGACGGCTCAGACTGCGGAGTTGATAAACAGTCCTCGATTGTTAAACCGCTTTCGCCAGCTCCACCTGGTCAATGCCAACTATGCCACTTTAACCAGAGAGCAACGCCAAGACTGGATAAAGAGCGTGCTCGATTTTCTGACGGAAGCGGAGACGGGCGAGGCAAAAAAGAATGAAACCGCGCCCGCCCCCGCTATCCACCGACCGCGCCCAAGGGCAAAGCCTCAACCACCCGCCGTTAATCAATCACTGGACGCACCGGTTACGGTAATTCGGGGCATCAGCACGAACATGGCGACCCGGTTCAACAAATTAGGCGTGAAAACAATTCGAGACCTGCTCTATTTTTTCCCGCACCGCCACCTCGATTACAGCCAGTGTAAATTTATCTCACAGCTTACCGAAGGCGAGGAGCAGACCATTATTGCCAATGCCTGGCAGGCGAAACAAACAATGCCGGGCGGCCGGCGCAGCACCGAGGCTATCGTCGGCGATGAAACCGGCAATGTCCGGGTAGTCTGGTTTAATAATCCCTACCTGGCGAAAACTTTGCGCACCAATATGAAACTGGTTATCAGTGGTCGGGTGAGCCTGTTTCAAGGGCGGCCCGTTTTTGAATCTCCGGAATGGGAGCCGGCGGAAGAAGGGGACCTTATTCACACCGGACGCATGGTACCGCTCTATTCGCTCACCCGGGGTCTACGCCCCCGGCAGGTCAGAAAGCTGATGAAAGAGGTCGTTGACCAGTGGGCGTGGCAATTTGAGGATTTCCTGCCGGCAGAACTAAAACATCGGTGTGACCTGCTGGCGCTCCCCGAAGCCATAACCCAGGCTCATTACCCCGATGATGAAACCGCCCGGGATAAAGCCCGGGTCCGCCTGGCTTTCGACGAGCTTTTCCTACTCCAATTGGGGGTATTGAGCAAGAAGCGTGACTGGCAGGAAAGCCAGCCGGGTACCCCGATAGACACCCAACCGGCGGTGCTGGATACTTTTCTGGGCTGTCTGCCCTACGCGTTAACCCCGGCCCAACACCGGGTTATCACGGAGATACTGGCTGATTTGCAGAAATCGCAGCCGATGTCGCGATTACTACAGGGAGAGGTAGGCAGCGGCAAGACCGCGGTCGCCACCGCTGCCCTAATTATGGCCGCCGCCAACGGCTATCAGGGAGCCTTTATGGCGCCGACCGAAATTCTGGCCGAGCAGCACTTTACCAATATCAGCCAGCTTCTATCCCAGGCCGATTGTCAGGAAGAGGCGGAGGACTACTGGCGACGCTACTCCGGACTTCTCTCCCGCCCAGTTACGATTGCGCTGCTCATTGGCGATATCAAACAAGCCAAGAAACTGGAACTTCAAAAGCGTATCCAGGAGGGCAGCATAGATATTACCATCGGAACCCACTCGCTTATTCAGAAAGGAGTGGGTTTCCATAAACTGGGCTTTGCCGTGGTCGACGAGCAGCACCGCTTTGGCGTCGCCCAGCGCTCGGCACTCCGCCAGAAGGGATTCAGCCCCCACGTACTGGTGATGACGGCAACACCTATCCCGCGGACTCTCGCCCTCACCCTCTACGGCGACCTTGATTTATCGGTGATTGATGAGCTTCCCCCCGGCAGACAGGTGATTAAGACAAAATGGCTTCAACCCGGGCAGCGGAACAGTGCCTACGCTTTTTTACGCCGCCAGGTGGCGGCCAGCTGTCAGGCATTTATCATCTGTCCCCTAGTTGAGGAATCGGAGTCCATTCAGGCAAAAGCGGCGATTGCCGAATACGAACGTCTATCTCAAGAGGTCTTCCCTGACTTAAATCTGGGGCTGCTCCACGGACGCCTGTCTGCCGCCGAAAAGGATGAAGTAATGCGCCGCTTTCGCTCCGGTGAACTGCACATCCTGATTTCAACGCCAGTGATTGAGGTGGGCATAGACGTCCCCAATGCTACCGTGATGCTGATTGAAAGCGCCGACCGTTTTGGTCTGTCCCAGCTGCACCAGTTCCGCGGCCGGGTGGGACGGGGACCGGAGCAAAGCTACTGCCTGCTGCTGGCGCGGAACCCGTCAGTCGTGGCTAAGGAACGCCTGGATATAATAGAAAAGACCCAGGACGGCTTTGTTCTGGCAGAAGAAGACCTGAAATTACGGGGACCCGGCGAATTCTTCGGCACCCGGCAGAGCGGTTTGCCTGACCTTCGCATGGCTAAACTCTCCGATGTGCCGCTATTAGAACTGGCCCGGCGGGAAGCAATAGGGCTATTTGAGATAGATAAGAGTTTAGCCCAGCCCGAACACCACCTCCTGTCTAAAGAATTAGCCCGTGTCTGGCAGCAGAATACCGAGTGGAGCTAGATATCTTACTATAAAACCGGGCATTAGGGGGGAAAGAAAATAGTTTTAGGAAAAGTTCTTTTTAATACTGCTACCAATTATCCGGATAAACTCGTCGTGATTGATGCCAGCCGTAAGACCAGTTGCACATACGGTGAACTCAACACCAGAGTCAACCGCCTGGCTAATGCTTTAACTGCCTCCGGAGTACATAAGGGAGACCGGGTGGCCATTGTCCAGCACAATTGTCTTGAGTATATCGAGACCTTCTTCGCCGCTATGAAAATCGGAGCGGTGTTTACCGCACTTGACTTCAGAGTGGCACCGGAAGAGCTACAGTACCTGCTAAACGATGCTGAAGCCAACACGCTAATAATTGGGGAAAACTACCTTAACCTCATCAGTGCCATACGTTCCGAACTAAGCACGGTTAAAAACATTATTTGCCTTGAAAGAACCGCCGAATATGTACGGAGCTACGACGAAATCATTTCTCAGCAGCCACCCACCGAGCCTGATACCGGCGTGGAAGAGGGTGACCTGGCTACGCTCTACTATACCAGTGGCACCACCGGTTTACCCAAGGGAGTTATGATGACCCACCGAAACCTGATCGCCGCCATGATGAACATGCTCGAAGCTCTTCCGGTAACGTTCCATGATGTTACCCTCCACACCTCTCCCTTTTCTCACATAGCCTCCGTTTGGCCGTTACTGGTCCACTGTTATGTCGGCGGCACCAATGTGACTGTCGAAAGGTTCAACCTAAAAATCGTATTAGATACACTCTCAGAACATAAGATAACCACATGGAACACGGTACCCACGGTGATACTTCGGCTGGTCGAATATGTCGACCTGGCAAATTACGACCTCAGCAGCCTACGCTGGATAGGCTATGGGGCTTCGCCCATGCCGTTGGAAGTGCTGAGAAAGGCGATAACGTTACTCGGCGGTGTCTTTGTCCAGGTATACGGGACAACGGAGACCTACATTGTTACTGTTCTTCCCGCTGAAGATCACACCCTCAAAGGACCTGAAGAGAGGGTACGGAGGCTCCTGTCCTGTGGCAGACCGCTTGAAAGACTCAAAGTGCGTGTCGTCAATAATCAGGATAAGGACATAATGCCCGGCGAGACCGGTGAGATAACAATAAATGGTGACAGCGTTACCAATGGTTACTGGAAATTACCTGAAGAAACAGCCAGGACGGTAAAACAAGGCTGGTATTACAGCGGCGACCTGGCCACTATTGACGAAGAGGGATACATTTACATAATTGACCGAAAGAAAGAGCTTATCATCAGTGGCGGTGAAAATATCTCCCCCAAAGAAATCGAAAACGTTATCTACAGGCATCCGGCTGTTTTTGAGGTAGCCGTAATCGGAATCCCCGATGAGAAATGGGGTGAGCTAATCAAGGCAGTGGTGACACTGAAAGAAGGTAAAACGGCTACTGAAGAAGAGATAATCTCCTTCTGCAAACAGCACCTTGCCCGATTCAAGGCACCGAAATCAGTAGATTTCGTCGACAGCCTGCCCAAGACCGCCAGCGGCAAGATTGCAAAAAAAGAAATCAAGGACAGATGCCTTGCCTCTTACAGTTGAACCGCCACCTAAAATAATTGTAGAATTCAATATAAATATCTTTCACAGGTGTACTATGAGAGTCCAGAAATGCAAAGGAACACGGGATTTATCGCCTCAGGAAATGGCGGTATTCCGCCTCATTGAAGGCGCCTTCCGGGAGTGCTGCCTCAAATGGGGGTATCAGGAGGTCAAAACACCAACCATAGAATATCTCCACCTGTTTACCTCAACCGGCACACTCACTCCGGGTATGCTGGGCAAGGTATATTCCTTCCTCGACTGGGATGGCTGGAGCGGAGAAAGGGTGGTGCTCAGACCGGATGGCACTATCCCGGTTGCCCGGCTTTATATTGACGAAATGTCAGAGAAGGCGCTAGCTAAGCTCTTCTATATCGCCAGCGTCTTTATCTTTGAAGAAACCGGCCAGGAAACCCGGGAACGGTGGCAGTGCGGGGCAGAGCTTATCGGTGCCGGCTCAACCACCGCCGATGTTGAATTGATAATACTTTCCCTGGAAACTTTACAAAGCCTGGGGCTAACGGGTGTTGAGATACGACTGTCACACGCCGGCCTGATCGGGGCGCTGCTGGCCCGGCTCGGGGTAAGCCCTGAGGAGCAGGTAAAACTGTTTGACCGGTTTCTGGACGGAGACACCGCCGCACTGGCCAGGATAAAGCGGGGGAAAGCCGAACCAGGCCACGCCTTATCGCTATTGCTGGACCAGAAAGGGAAATCCGCCGGTTTTCTTAAAAATTTAGCCACACTGTTTTCACAGAAGACGCCGGAACTGGAGCGTTCCCTGCAGAACTTTATCAATATCGTTGAGCTTCTTGACGCCCTCGGTTATCAGTACACGATTGATATTTCATCCGGCAGAGGATTTGAATACTATACCGGCCTGATTTTCCAGCTCTTTTCCGGTAAGGAAAAGATAGGTGGCGGCGGACGATACGATGCCCTTATTCCGCTCATGGGCGGTTCTGACACGCCTGCCTCCGGCTTTGCCCTCTACCTTGACCACCTGATGAACCAGGTAAAGCCAGCCGCCACAACCATGACCACCAAACCGGGAATTCTCATCAGTACAGAACCAGACCGGACGGAAACGCTGAAGGAAGGCTTCGCCATGGCAAACCGTCTCCACCGGGACGGGTACCCGGCTGAGGTCAATCTGGGTAACCAGGAACCGTCAAATTTTAAGTGGCTGCTCAATATTCAGAGCCGACAACCCCGGATTGTTTTAACCGACCGGATTGATAACCAGAAATTCGAGACTAAAGATACCAGTGAGGTTCTAACGTTACTAAGCAGGGAGAGTTAAAGAGAGGCTTCGCCTCTCTTATGTAACTAATTTCCCTTCCCCGTGACAAGGGGAAGGGGATAAAGGGGATAGGGGGGATAGGGTTGTAAAGATTAAGGGGGTGAGGTGGGTAAGCAACTAAAGATAGCACTGCCTAAGGGGCGCCTGCTGGATGAGACCGCCGCTTTGCTGGATAGAGCTGGCTTGGGGTTTACTACGTACCACCCGAAGACACGCTTATACCACCTGAAATCAAAAAATTCCCCCGGTCTCCTGGCCAAAGTATTTCAGGAAAAGGACATCCCTATCCAGGTTGCTATTGGCAACTATGATTTAGGGATTTGCGGCCTGGACTGGGTGGAAGAGCTTATAGTGAAATACCCCAGTTTAGCCGTGGTTAAGGTAAGAAATCTGGGGTACGGGGACGGTCGGCTCTACATGGCGGCCAGCCGGTCTCAGGGAAAGCTTTCCCTTGAGGAATTATACGGTAGAACCGATACCGTACGCATTGCCGGTGAGTACCCCAATCTGGCCGAGTCCTTTGCCTTGAGCCACCGGCTGAGACGATTCAACATCTTCCCCCTGTGGGGGGCGGCGGAGGTCTATCCCCCGGAAAGCGCCGAATTAGCGCTGGTCTCACGGCAAGCTGGCGAACCCCTGAATCACGACCTGCTTCCCCTGAGCAGCGTCCTTAACTTCAGCGCCTTTCTAATCGCCAACCGGTACAGCTGGGAGACCAAAGACCTGAGTCGGTTAGTGTCGGCGATTGAAGGCGTAATTGAACCGGCGGGAATTCCGGAGAGATTGCTCGACCCGAACACCGTTTCTGCGAAAGAGATGGATAAAACGGAAAGAGACTCCTCTCACCAGAGTGATACCGATATTGTTCGCCTGGCTCTACCTGACGGACACCAGCAGGAGGCTACCACCCGTTTACTGATGCGGGCGGGTATCTCAATTAATGATTACCCCTCGGCAACGGGTAATCGCCGCCCTACCATCAACCTGGACGGCGTTACCGTAAAGGTAATCCGTCCCCAGGACATGCCGCTGCAGGTCGCTAACGGCAATTTTGACCTGACAATTACCGGCCGTGATTGGCTTAGAGAGCATCGATATCAGTTCCCGTCCAGCCCGGTAACCGAACTCCTGGACCTTAAGTCCGGTAGAGTCAGAATTGTCGCTGTGGTGAGTCAGGAATTGCCCGCGACCAACGTTTCCGAATTGAGGCAACTCGGCGCCGGACGTTTAATGCCGCTGAGGGTGGCTTCGGAGTACGTCAACATTGCCGATAAGTATGCCCGTGACAATCACCTGGGCATGTACCGCGTGGTGCCTACCTGGGGAGCCAGTGAAGCCTTCTTACCTGACGATGCCGACCTGCTAATCGAAAATACCGAGACCGGACGGACTATCGCCAGGCATAACCTCAAGATTATCGACACCCTCTTTATCTCAACCGCCTGCCTGATTGGTCGTAGCGATAGCTTATTGAATACGCCCCAGGGTAAGATGATAGAGTCGATTAAACAGGCCCTACGCGCCGCCGTGGAGGATAAACCGGTTGATAATCATTAGAAATTTTAAATCAGAAAAATCAGTCCTGGCAAGGCAAATCCTGGGTGAACCCGATGTCTCCCCGGTGCTAAAACAAGGGCTGACCAGTATGTTCGATGTTGACCATCCGGAGGCAGCGGTCCGGCAAATCATTACCGAAGTGCGCCGGCAGGGAGATGCCGCCCTGTATGATTACACCCTCCGTATTGACGGCCTAAAACTTGATTCACTGGAAGTCACCCGCGAACAGATTCAGACTGCCTGCCGGAAAGCGGACGCGTCACTGGTGTCGGCGCTTAAGCTGGCGGCGGAACGAATCCGTGCCTTTCATCTCAGGCAGAAAGAACATATCTTCAAGGAGACCGGAGGCACAGACACGGGCCAGCTTATCCGTCCCCTACCGCGCATCGGTGCCTACGTACCCGGCGGCACCGCCGCTTACCCGTCAACGGTGCTGATGACGGCGTTACCCGCCCGGGTAGCCGGAGTTAACGAGGTTATTCTGGTTACCCCGCCGCGGGAGGAAGGGACAATTCCCCTGGCGACACTGGTCGCCGCCGATATTGCACAGGTCGACCGTATATTCTGCGTCGGGGGTGCCCAGGCAATTGCCGCCTTAGCCTTTGGCACCGAATCTGTCCCAAAAGTAGACAAGATTTGCGGGCCGGGCAATATCTTTGTCACTTTAGCCAAAAAACTCGTCTACGGAGTGGTTGATATTGACGGGCTTCAGGGACCCAGCGAGGTTTTAATTATCGCCGATGAGACGGCTAACCCCGGATACTGCGCTGCCGACCTCCTGGCGCAAGCGGAGCACGACCCACTAGCCTCGGCCATCCTGGTAACTACCTCACCTCAACTGGCTGAAGCGGTAAACCATGAAATTACTAAACAGCTAGCCGACTTAAACCGTCGGGAGATAATCGCCCAATCCCTGGAACACAGCGGTAAAATTATCGTGGTCAGCACCATAGATGAAGCCCTAGAATTAGCCAACCTCTTTGCCCCGGAACACCTGTCACTACAGTTTGACGGGGCACAGTCCTGCCTTGACAAAATCACCAGCGCCGGCTGTATATTCATCGGTCAAAACTCACCGGTAGTTCTAGGGGATTATGTCGCCGGTCCCAGCCATGTGCTGCCCACCGGGGGCACTGCCCGGTTTAGCTCACCGCTCAGTGTTACCGATTTTATCAAGTTTACCAGTCTGGTAAATATAAATACCGCTGACCTACCACGTCTAGGGAAAGCCGCCGCAACCATTGCCAGGATGGAAGGGCTTGAAGCCCACGCCCGAGCCGTGGAAAGACGACTCACCACTTAACGAAGTCCATTACCGGATAAGGCAACCCCTGCGCCATAAATTCTGTGCCTGTCAGACAATTATGGTTCGGACGGTAGGTCACTTTTTTCTAGCTAAGGGAGCACGGATAGTGCCGTTATGACGATTTCTTAATCAGGGCATGGTAGAGAAAAAGCACCATATACCGCTGAGAATCGCTATTGACGCTACCGCATCATAAGTCAACATCGCCATCAACCGCATTGACATAGCATCGCCAACTTGGTAAGCTATACTTGAACCTTTGCCCAGCAACCTTACAAAATACAGGTGAGCAGCTAAGGAGGAATCATCCAAAAAAATAGCACTGGGATAACACTACGTGTTTTTCCCACTTTCCCCACCATCTCCCCTTTCGTTCCCTATTCCAGGTGAGTCCGGAACAACACTAATCCACATTTTTTCTTTACCTAAATGCTATTCCTGCCAAACTATTTTCAGGGGGTAAGATGTCTAACGATAAAAAGGTAGTTTCATGCCAAAATGTCTGGAAAATTTTTGGGCCGGATCCCGAAAGTGTCTGGGATATTATCGGCAATGGCGTCAGTAAACAGGACGCCCTCGAGAAAACCGGACATGTTATCGCAGTAAAGGATGTCTCCTTTGAGGTTAACGAAAGCGAGATATTCGTTATCATGGGATTATCGGGCAGCGGTAAATCAACCCTGGTCCGCTGTATCAACCGGCTGATAGAACCAACCAGAGGCAATATATTGATTGATGGCACAAACCTCGCCCGGATGGACGGTAACGAACTGAAAGAACTCCGCCGCCACAAGATAAGCATGGTTTTTCAGAACTTCGGGCTGCTGCCTCACCGCTCGGTGCTGGACAACATCGCCTTCGGTCTGGAAGTTCGTGGAGATAGCCGAAAGGCAAGGCATCAAAAGGCAATGCAGACCCTCGAGGTAGTGGGGCTCTCGGGTTGGGGAAAAAGCCGTATTTATGAACTGAGTGGCGGCATGCAGCAACGGGTGGGATTGGCCCGGGCTTTAGCGGTTGATTCCGAAATAGTATTGATGGACGAACCTTTCAGCGCCCTGGACCCGCTCATTCGCCGTCAGATGCAGGATGAATTCACCAGCCTACGGTCAGTTGTTAAAAAGACGGTGATATTTATCACCCATGACTTTCTTGAAGCCCTTAGACTCGGTGACCGCATCGCCATTATGAAAGATGGGGAGATAGTGCAGACTGGCACCCCCGAAGAAATAGTGTCCAACCCAGCTGATGATTATGTCAGTGAGTTCGTTAAAGACGTACCGCGAGGGAAGGTGATTTCGGCCGAAAGTATCATGGAACCACCCCCGGTAGTAGTTAAAAGTGATGAGGACATTGAACGCGCCATAGAAGGGATGAAGACGAAGCGGGCGACGGTAGCCTTTGTGGTTGATACTAACAATAAGCTCCAGGGGACTGTGACCATGGAGCAGGCGATATCAGCAGCGCGAAATGGCTCGAATAAAGCCGGAGAGACAGTACAACCAGGAGCTGACTTCACCCTATCCGGCACTCGGGTGGAACAGTGTCTGAATATGGTTGCCGACGGAGATGTGCCGATAGCGGTACTGGATGAAGAACAACACTTACTGGGGGTAATCACCCGCCCCGCCGTGATCAGCGCTATGCACCCGGGTGACGAGACTAACGGAGATAACCGGTAGCTAGGGAAGTGATAGAAACACTTCCCCCTGTTTTACCGGCGTGATATTTGTATCACACTGCTTAGAAAGGTGACAAATTATGTTTGATTTTCCCGAACAGTGGGTTTTTGGATGGGAAGTAATCAAGGTGATTGACAAGATGGTGGACTGGGCAGTCATAAACTGGGACCCCTTCTTCACCGCCATCAGGACGGTAGTCCTGGGTATTCTGATTCCCTTTCGGGGGTTCCTGCTTTGGCTTCCCTGGTGGCTGGTAATTACCGGGACGGGATTTCTTGCCTGGCGGGTGGTAAACCGGTGGTTTGGCGTAACCGCCACCCTGTTCCTGGTCTACATGGGTTTCATGGGACTACTTGAAATGGCCATGCTGACACTCGCCATCACCCTGACGGCAACCCTACTGTGTGTGGTGCTGGGAATCCCGATTGGAATTATCGCCGCCAAGAGTGACCGTTTTGAAGCGTCGGTACGGCCGATTCTGGACGGCATGCAGACCATGCCCAGCTTCGTCTATCTCATTCCGGCGCTGATGCTCTTCGGATTGGGAATGACACCGGCGGTAATGGCGACCATGATATACGCCATTCCCCCCATAATTCGCCTCACCAATCTGGGAATACGCCAGGTGGACACCTCAGTTGTTGAGGCAGGCCAGGCCTTCGGCGCCACACCCTGGCAGTTACTCAGCAAGGTCCAGATACCCCTGGCATTACCCACCATCCTGGCCGGATTAAACCAGACGATCATGATGGCGCTGGCCATGGTGGTTATTGCCTCCATGATTGGCGCCAAGGGCTTGGGCGTGGAAGTCCTCAATGGCCTCGCCCGGGTAGAACCGGGTAGAGGCTTCATCGCCGGCATCAGTATCGTGTTCCTGGCTATCATCCTGGACCGTGTCAGCCAGGAAATTGCCAAAAAGCCAGGAAGGCAGACCGCCACGTAGCGCCACCGTCGGTAATGCCGGTACTGAGCGCGGTATATCGCCGCTGAACGGAGAATTGAAAGGAGGAAACCTTATCGTCATACACTAGAACGCTTTTCGCCAGCCGGGTTCTTTTTACCCCGCGAAAAGTCAAACAAATTAAGAGAAGTAGGAGGTAAATAATAGTGATTACCAGAAACAAACTATTAGTCAGAATTGTTATCATTACGCTTGGTGCTTTACTTATCCTGCTAGGAGTTGCGGGCTGTGCCGCGGAAAAACCAGCGCCCGCACCGGCTCCAGTACCAGCACCGACACCCAAACCAGCTCCAGCACCGGCACCCAAACCAGCTCCAGCACCGGCACCAGAGCCCAAGGAAAAACCCGTTATCAAATTCGGCGACACTCAATTTGAGTCCGGGTGGATTAACAATGCCATAGCCAAATTCATTATCGAGAAGGGCTATGGCTATCCCGTGGAGACCATTGAGATGACGACACCCATCATGCAAGTAACTCTGGCCAACGGCGACATCCATGTAATGCTGGAGCTGTGGCAGCAGAACATCCTCAACTGGTACAACGAAGAGATATCCAAGGGGAACATCGAGAATGGTAGGTTAACCTACGAGGGCGGACCCCAGATGTTTATCATACCCACGTGGGTTGCCGATCAGTACAACATCAAGACAATATTTGATATGAAGGAGCACTGGGAACTGTTCAAGGACCCCGAAGACCCCAAAAAGGGCGCCTTCATTAACTGCATCATCGGCTGGCAATGTGCCGAGATTAACACGGTGAAGATGCAGGCTTACGGACTCACCGACCACTACAACATCATCTCGCCGGGCAGTGCCGGAGCCGAGGAGGCCGCTATGGCCGGTCCCCAGAAGAAGAAGCAGCCGGTGTTCGGTTACTACTGGGCGCCCACCGCGCTCTTGGGGGCATACGACTGGCACGTCCTGGAGGAGCCTGAACATAACAAGGAAACCTGGGATAAGATTATTGCCGCCAGGGACGATAAAAGCCTCAGGCCTCTCAGTGAAGCCTGTGCCTACGAGACCCTACCCGTCGAAAAGGGTTTCAACAAGAGTCTCAAAGATATCGCCCCTGACGTCAGGGAGATGCTGATAAAGATGAACGTCGGGCTGCAGCCCATCAACGTAACCGCCGCCTGGGCCGTGGAAAATGAAGTCCAGGACTGGGAAAAGGCGGCCGTCTACTACCTGGAGAACTACGAAGACCGGTGGAAGACCTGGGTCACCGATGATGCCTACGAAAAGGTCGAAGCCGCTCTGGCGGGAATGTAATACCGTAGTCTGGAAATTTTACGGGGCGCTGCCAGTGGCAGCGCCCCTCCCCCCACCCCACTCAAAAATACCATTACCCCCTGGCCCAACCTCAATATTGTGGCTGGCGTGAATCGAACTGTTATGATGGCACCGGCGATGGGGGTCATTGCCTCAATAATGGTTACTTCCGGACAGTACCCGGATTGGTCAGACAC
>CAYFGR010000017.1:0-20118 GCA_964343135.1 uncultured Dehalococcoidales bacterium | reverse complement strand
TAACCCGCCAACCACCAGTATCGGCCCGGTATTCAGCTTACTATCCAGCCAGAGACCAGCCACCACGCCCACCACAATAGAGCCGCCAATAAAAAAACCAACTCCCGTCAGTCTCAGGACCAAACCCCACCTGCTCATGGCAACCTCAAAAGCTACTAACCATCAGCAGCATACCAGACCCGCCTCTCAGATTCAAATGAACCATAAGACCGGTTTATCGCCAGTATCCGTCCCTTAGGGTGTAAATAAGATTTATTATTAACGGATATTGTTTCCCTAGTAAACTAAGAGTCCTGGGATTATTCTCCCGGGCTTCGGCTCTACTAGAATATACGTCAGAACAATAGTTTTTTTGAACCGCTACTCTTTATTGAAAAGCTGAGAAACGTCACCGCCAAAGTCTTTTAAAAAATTGTGCATGTCCAGCACGTCATCCGGGAGCAGTACTCCCGCGCCCCGGAATTTACCACACTCAGTCCTGGTAAGATCAGTGACATTTTCAGACATCCCGTCTCTTGTAATCACCACGGCTACCAGAGACTGAGTATGCCACACTGAACAGTGCGCCTTCAGGCACCAAGAATCATGACTACTTCCGAGGACGCTTACGTTGTCTACTTCATAATGGTGGCCGCAGATACCACACTCCACCAGAGTAATCAGGGTTTTGATAAGGCTTTCTTCCCCCAACTCAATCTCTAAGCCACCCACAACTTTAGTATTCTGTCCTACGATTGACGCTTATCAAAATCTTCTAAATCGAGGGTATTAATAAAATCATAAAAAGCCGACTTCCGCTTCATTTCCTCCTCACTTACCTTCTTACCCTTGCTGCTACCCTCACCCTTTTCGGTCTCATCGATAATAGGTTTACCGGTCTCTTTGTCCAGCAGAATGCCCGCTTTATCTAAAACTGCATCCTCGGCAAATATAGGCACCTCTGTCCTTACTGCCAGCGCCAGGGCATCACTGGGACGACAGTCAACCTCCATCTCCCCGCTATTTACATTAAGAACTAACTTGGCATAAAAGGTGTCGTTCTTAAGGTCACTCACAATGATTGCATTGATATCGGCGCCCAGGACATCAATGACCGAACGCAGCAGATCATGAGTTAACGGCCGGGGCACCGTAACACCCTGTAGTTTTACGGCAATAGCATCGGCTTCTGCCGCCCCTATCCAGATCGGCAAATAACGGTCCGCTATTTTCTCCTTCAGAATAACCACCCGCTGGTAATTCATTAAACTAACGCGAATGCTATCAATCGACATCTCTATCATGACTACCCCCTGTTAATGGCCCACCATTTAAATTCTACCCCAGACCACTACCACTGTCAATTACGACAAAGATAATTTACCAATCTCTGGCAGCCTCTTTATTCTTCAACCGGCAGTAAGTAGACCGCACTATCTTTTGTGCTATAATAAGGATAGTCCCAAATAAAAAACAGTTTGCATCTTATATGCAGGATACGGAGGAGAATCAGTTATGGATCCAAACCCCAAAGCAATTGTATGGTTCAATGAAGTAGGTAAAGATGATGTCTCCAGCGTTGGCGGTAAAGGTGCCAATCTGGGTGAGATGACTAACGCTAACATTCCCGTGCCACCCGGCTTCATTGTAACCGCTAATGCCTACTTTGACTTCCTGCAAGAGACTAAAATCACCGATAATATTCGCACCCTCCTGCAGCCGCTGGATGCTAATAACAGTAAACAACTTCAGCAAATTGCCGCTAAAGTTAAACAGGTAATTCTGGACGCCGCCATGCCGCGGAAACTGGCCGATGAGATTAAGGAAGCCTATATCAAAATGGACGGAGGGCTGGTGGCGGTCCGTTCTTCGGCTACCGCCGAGGACCTGCCGGAGGCTTCTTTTGCCGGTCAGCAACGCACCTTCCTCAATATCGAAGGTCCGGAAAAGGTGGTATCCGCCGTTCAGGAATGCTGGGCATCTCTCTTTGAACCGCGAGCCATCTTCTACCGTGAGCAGCAAGGCTTCGAACACTTCAAGGTTGGCATCGCCGTTCCCGTACAGAAGATGGTACAGTCTGATGCCTCCGGGGTCATGTTTACTCTGGAACCAACCTCCAGTGACCAGAGTAAGATTACCATCGAGGCTGTCCTGGGACTCGGGGAAACCATCGTCTCGGGAGATGTAACCCCCGACCATTACATTGTCAGCAAGTCCGATTTTGAAATAATCACCAAAGAAATCAAACGCCAGGAATGGCAGTTAATAAAAGACGAGCATGATAAGGGTGGTGATGCAAATATCACCGTGATGCTCACTCCTGAGCAGCAATCTGGACAAAAAATAAGCGATACTGATATTCTCGCCTTAGCCCGAATAGGGGCACAATTGGAGGAGCATTATCAATTCCCCCAGGATGTTGAATGGGCGCAGGAAAACGGGGAACTCTTCATCGTGCAAACCCGGCCGGTAACTACTATCCAGGAAATGACTGAGACCACCCATGAAGTCACCGCGCCAGTACTGCTGTCCGGATCACCCGCCAGCCCGGGTATAGCCTCGGGCCGGGTAAAAATAACCATGGACCCCTCCCAGATAGATAAGGTGCGGGACGGTGACATTCTGGTATCTGAAATGACAACGCCGGACTTTGTCCCCGCCATGAAGCGAGCGGCAGCTATTGTAACTGACCGTGGCGGTAGGACTGCCCACGCCGCTATTGTCAGCCGGGAACTGGGTATCCCCTGTATCGTCGGCTCGGAAAAGGCGACCACTATCCTCAAAGACGGGCAGACAATTACTATCGATGGTACCAATGGCAAAGTCTATAACGGCAAGGTGGAAATTACGGTAGCGGAAAAACCCAAAGTCAGGATAGGCCTCAAGACCAGGACCAAACTACTGGCAAACCTGGCACAACCGGAACTGGTTGACCGCGTGGCGCCCCGTAATGTAGATGGTATTGGTCTACTGCGCGCTGAGTTCATCATCGCCGATATCGGTGAGCACCCCAGCTACATGATTAGCCAGAACCGGGGGCACGAGTTCGTCGATAAGCTTACCGCCGGCTTAACCGCCTTTGCCGAGGCATTCCACCCCCGCCAGGTAGTCTACCGAACCAATGATTTCAAGACCAACGAGTATCGAGCCCTCAAAGGTGGAGAAGCCTACGAAGAAGTTGAAGAGAACCCCATGATTGGCTACCGGGGGGCTTCGCGGTATATCAAGGATCTTGAAACTTTCAAGCTTGAACTGGCTGCCATAAAGAAGGTAAGGGAAAAATATAACAACCTGTGGATTATGATCCCCTTCGTCCGCACCGTTAAGGAACTGGCGGGAACGGTAAAAATTATTGAATCCGAGGGGTTAAAGCGCTCTGAGAATTTCAAAATATGGATGATGGTTGAGGTACCATCCAATGTCATCTTGCTGGAAAAGTTTATCGCCGTCGGTATTGATGGTATTTCTATCGGCTCCAACGATTTAACCCAGCTTACTCTGGGCATTGACCGGGATAGCGCTAAATTAGCAGATACGTTTGACGAGCGGGATGAGGCGGTACTGGTACTCCTGGAGAAGGCAATTAAAACAGCGAAAAGCCTGGGGATTACCTCCTCCATTTGCGGTCAGGCGCCCTCGGTTTACCCTGAGCTTACTGAAAAATTGGTCGAATGGGGCATCACTTCGGTTTCGGTAAGCCCGGATATGATTGATATCACACGCGAGATAATAGCCAAGGCAGAAGAGGGATTAGGGATTAAACCTTAAATGATTGGTCGGCTTAACATCCGACAAATGACCGAGACAAGGGAAGACGCGCTGTCCCCTTATGCTGTAAAAAGCCGGTTATCACGGGGCAGGGTTAAAGACGAACCGCTCTGCCCCATACGCACCGTCTTCCAGCGTGACCGGGACCGAATTATTCACAGCAAGTCTTTCCGTCGCCTCAAGCATAAAACACAGGTTTTCATTACACCGCTGGGCGACCACTACGCAACCCGCCTTACCCACACCATGGAAGTGTCTCAAATCGGGCGGACGATAGCTCGCGCTTTAAACCTGAATGAAGACCTGACCGAAGCAATTGCATTAGGTCATGACTTAGGTCATACTCCCTTCGGACATGTTGGTGAGGACGTTTTTGGCGAACTCCATCACCAGGGATTCAGGCACAATGAACAAAGCCTGCGGGTTGTTGACCTCCTGGAAAAGGACGGACGGGGACTTAATTTAACCTGGGAAGTAAGGGACGGCATCGTTAACCACTCCAAAATTAGAGCGGACATCCTGGGAGAAGGCTCTAACAAAGCAAACACCCTGGAGGGTCTGGTGTGTCAACTTGCCGACGCCATCGCCTATATCAACCATGACATCGGCGACGCCATACGGGCGGGCATAATTACCGACGATAGTTTACCAATCGGACACATCAGTGTCCTGGGGCGCTTCCATTCCCAGCGTATCAATACCATGGTCTGTGATGTTATCGAATACTCCTGGACAGCCAGAGGTGACCACACCGATGAATCGCCAGTGATAGGTATGAGCCACCGCGTTCTGGAAGCAACCAACGGACTGCGTGACTTCTTGTTTAAACAGGTATATAATGTACGTTCAGCGCTGGAAGAATCGGAAAAAGCCAGGGAGATAGTGCGCTCCTTATACCAATACTACATAAGGCACGAGGATAAGCTGCCGCCAGAGTACCGCCTGGCTAGTGACGACACGGCACGACGGGTGGTTGACTACATCGCCGGCATGACCGACCACTATGCATTAAGAATGGAAGAGGAACTGGCACTAAAAGGCGAGGCTAAAGGTAAGGCTAAAGAACAAATACCATTGTTATAGAAATAAAGAACAAACGCCATTATCAATGGAAATTTGAAGAGGCAAAGCCCTCCTTAGAAATAATTCTGTCCCCTCTTCTTTGAGGGAGTTATGTAGTAAAGGAGAGTCAAAGAGAGGCGAAGTCTCTCTTATATAACTTATCCCCCTCGCCTTCAAAGGCGAGGGGGATAAAGGGGGAGAGGTAGCACATAATAAAATGGGCATAACCGACGAAGTAAAAGAAAAAACCGACATTGTAGACATCATCAGCCAGTATGCCACTTTAACCAAATCGGGGCGTACCTTCAGGGCTCTGTGTCCGTTCCACAGTGAAAAACACGCCTCCTTCTTCGTCTATCCTGACCAGCAAACCTGGCACTGCTTTGGCGCTTGCAACACGGGTGGCGACGTCTTCTCCTTCGTGATGAAAAAAGAGGGCACCGGCTTCGGTGAAGCACTGCGTCTTCTCGCCCAGAAGGCAGGAATTACCATCCCCTCACGATTTACCCCGGAGGCTGAAGGCGGGAAAAGAGAAAGGTTATACCAGGTTAATCAGGCGGCGGCCCAATACTTTCAAGATACATTGCTAAGCACTCCGGCCGGGGAAAGGGCGCGAGTTTATGTCGGCAGCCGGGGCCTATCCCTGCAAACCATTACCGGATTTCAACTCGGCTTCAGCCTGAATAGCTGGGAAGCGCTAAAGCCACACCTACTGGAGAGAGGCTATACCGAGAGTGAGTTAGTTGAAGCCGGTCTAATTGTGGTCACCGAGGAGAAAGGAACCCATGACCGGTTTCGAAATCGGCTGATGTTTCCAATATGTGACATCAGAGGACGTGTCATCGGCTTCGGGGCAAGAGCTCTTGACGACGCCATACCCAAATACCTCAACTCCCCACAGACAATAACCTTCGATAAGAGCGGCATCCTGTACGGTATAAATTTCGCCGCCCCGGTTATCCGTCAAACAGCCCGGGCAGTTATCGTCGAGGGATACATCGATGTTATCACCGCCCACCAGCATGGCTTTACCAACGTGGTCGCCACCCTAGGCACCGCGGTTACCGAGAAACATATCGATTCCCTGAATAGATTGTCTAAAAACATAAACATAATTTTGGCCCTTGATGCCGACGCTGCCGGTGAGGAAGCCATGCTGCGGTGCGTTGACCATGAAAATATACTCAACGCTGAAATCAAAGTTGCCGTCCTGCCCGGCGGCAAAGACCCCGACAACGTTATTAAAGAAGACCCCGAAAACTGGCAGCGCCTGCTTGACCATGCTCAACCCGTGGTTAACTATACGGTTAATCATGTTACTGCTCACCTTGACCTGACCACAGCTAGTGATATATCTGCCGCCATAGAAAAGCTTTTACCCATCGCCGATAAAATAAAGGACAGTGTCCGGCAAGACCACTTCCTGCAACAACTGGTCAAAAAATTCCACGTAAATATTAGCAAAATCGAGAGTTCCCTGGCCGCGTATAGGGCAAGACGAAGGACCAAGCAGCCGCTGGGACAAAACGACCTCACTCCTGCGATACGCTCTACCATATCCAACCCGGTTGAAGAAAATTGCCTATCTCTCCTGCTCCAGCACCCGGACCTCAAAGTGCAGTACCCGGAAACCCTACCCGAGTATTTTGCGGATACCCAGAACCGTGAAATATTTATTGCCTGCTGGCAGGCTGACGATGTAAAATTAATCAAGGAAGAAACCGATATTGAACTTCACGATTACTTTGATTCCCTGTTAATCAAAAGCCTGCCTGATACCAAAATAGAGGAGAGATACGCCGAATGCGTACGGAGATTACGGCTAAACTTCCTGCGCAGTACTGAGATGAAGAAGGCGGAGGCACTCGCCGCAGCCGCCGAATCAGGCGGGTCGCCCGCTGAGTTGGCTAAGCTCCAAGAGCATGGTATCGAAACCAGCACCCAACTAAAAGAATTATTTACCCAAAAGAAACGGGGAAAGTCGGGAACCGGGGGGGAATAAGACATGGAAATTAACAACACCGGTAATTATAACCATTTAAAACCTTCACCTGATATGCCAGAAGAGGAGTCACCGCCAGAAAAAAATGTGGTGGAACCACTCGTGCCTCCGTTAACCGCAACGCTAGAATCTCCCGTAGAACCACATGAAACACAGGAGAGCCCGGATGACCCGGTTCATATGTACCTTCATGAAATAGGTAAAGTGCGCCTCCTCACCGCCACCGATGAAAAGATCCTGGCAAAAAAGATGGAGGAAGGTAAACGCGTCAGGGACATTAAACGGGATTACTTACGAAAAGAGAATACTTCGCCTTCAACGACGGAAACAATTCTCGCCATGCTCGAAGAACTGGCACAGGCAGCTCCCGTAATCCATATTATCCGGAAATATCTCAATCTAATACCAACCGACAACCTTAAAGACAGCCTCTCCGGAGTCAAATTATTGGACAGTACTAATAGTGAGTCGGACCAGCAAATGGTTCAGGATGTTGCCTACCAGATGAATGCATCCCTGGCCGAAGCCGAAGCGCTAATTATAAAACTCACCGTTAATATTAGCTTGCTGCCACGGGAAACCCTAAATGGCATCAGCGGCGCTACCCTCGATGATATGGTGAATTTGATAACTACTGCTGATTTCATCAACTCAATCCGCAGTAGTGAAACTCAATTCCAGGCTCACTTTGACAACCTTGAACAAGAATCCACAAAAGCCCAACAGCATCTCACCGAAGCTAACCTGCGCCTGGTAGTCAGCGTAGCTAAGAAACACATTGGCCGGGGCATGTCCCTGCTCGACCTCATCCAGGAAGGCAACATCGGATTAATCAGGGCCGTGCAGAAATTTGATTACCGCCGCGGTTACAAATTCAGCACCTACGCCACTTGGTGGATTCGCCAGGCAATTACCCGGGCTATCGCCGACCAGGCACGCACCATCCGCATCCCGGTCCACATGGTCGAGACGATTAACCGTCTGCTCAGGGTAAGTCGCCGCCTGGCCCAGGAATACGGGCGCGAACCTACCGCCAGTGAAATCGGCCTGGGAATCGAGCTGCCCGCGGATAAGGTGAGAGAAATAGTCAAGGTAGCTCAACTACCAGTATCACTGGAATCACCCCTCGGTGAAGAGGAGGACAGCCACCTGAGTGACTTTATTGAGGACCGCAATGCCATGCCTCCAGTTGACGCCGCCTCCAAACAACTGCTCAAGGAGCAAATCGACGACGTACTTTCCAGCCTCACTCCCCGTGAGCGCCGGGTGCTCCGTTTCAGATTCGGTCTTGAGGACGGGCGCAGCCGAACCCTGGAGGAAGTGGGCCGGGAATTTAACGTAACCCGGGAGCGCATCCGCCAGATTGAAGCCAGGGCACTCCGCAAGCTACGCCACCCCAGCCGCAGCCGCCGACTGAGGGACTACCTGGACTAGACTCAAGCTCAATCAAGGCAAAGCCTAGGAGGGGTAATGCCCCTCTTTTTAGTATCCTTCCCTCCCCTTTAAAGGATGAATCCATTAACAATAAAGTTCGTCATCGAGCCGGCAGCGGAAGCCAGGGTTTAAAGCAAGCCTAGAAGTACTAAAATACGCCAGAAATGCATTTTACGTGTAATTAAAGCATATTTGTATTAGTGAAATTTTGAGTAGCTGACCTGATGTTTGAGGTTTGAACCCTGACCGAAGATACCAATCCCGATGACTGCTATGCCCTAATCAAATAATTTTTCAAACCGGCTGAAACGTGGGCGCGCAACAGCCCAAGGAACGACTCACCGGAATTGACAACTGGCAAGTAGATAAGTAGAATTCCCCCAGTGATGTATAATAGATGAATCGCTATCGAAATTAGCCTGGGAGTGGGAGATGGAAGAAAAAGAGAGATTCCAGGAAATAGAACGAAAGTTATCGGGGGATAAGGTACTTCGTATTCGCCGACGGAGGTCCCGTGGAAGACTCCGCATCACCCCTAATATCCCTGGAGTCATTAGATTTCTCGGTGATGTGATTACCAAGACCCCTTTGCTACCCCTGCTTCTCGTTCTCATTACATTATGGCTACTTTCATCTTGGGCTATTTATCTGGTTGAGCGCAACGTAAACGAACAGTTATCTTCCTACACCTATGTTTTATGGTGGAGCTTCACCGCCATGCAGACCCAGGGAGCCAATGCCCCCGGACCGCTTACTACGGCCGGAATGATGATTGGCGGATTCTGGTCAATTTTCAGTACGATCGCTTTCTTTGGGGTAATAATTGGCACTCTCTACTCCTACTTCATGCTCCCCCACCGGCGCCCTTCCCGGGAACTTATCGGTGCGATCCAATATAACCTGGGGGAGTTGGATAATCTAACCATTGATGAATTAGAAGCACTTAAAGAAACCACAACGAGGCTGGTAGATACCCAGATAAGCCATCACAAGGAAAAATCCTAGCGCCCTTAAAAGCATGGCGTGTTTTTAATAGAATTACTCTTTATCACTGATATCGCGTTTAAAGAAAGAGCAGATTTATCTACCAATCGGCTTTAACAATAGTACTATTAGCATACCGATGCCACTAATGACCGCTGTAGCTAAGAAAGCCATAGCATAGTCACCGGTCAGATCAAAAAGCAGCCCTCCCAATAAAGGACCTATAAAAGAACCAAATCTGACTATGCTAAAATGAGGGTGTGGTGCTTAAGATTGAGGAGTTTTGTACGTGATTCCCCTGAAATTATCCCTGCGTAATTTCATGTGCTACCGGGACAACGTGCCGCCGCTCTACTTTGAAGGCATTCATACCGCCTGTATCTCCGGTGATAACGGCAACGGCAAATCAGCCCTACTCGACGCCATGACCTGGGCGCTATGGGGTAAAGCCAGAGCCAAAAGTGACGATGACCTCGTTCATCTGGGACAACCGGAAATGGAGGTAGAGTTTGACTTTACCGTTGGCACAGACCGTTACCGCATTATTCGTAAACGCGCCAAGCCCAAACGGCGCGGCGGTGCCGGTCAAATTATCCTGGAATTCCAGACAGCTAGCGGGGACGGCTTCAGGTCAATTATCGGAGATAGCGTCACCCAGACACAGCAGAAAATCATTGATGTCCTGCACATGGACTACCTCACCTTTACCAACAGCGCCTTTTTACTGCAGAACCATGCCGATGAATTCACCATTAAACGCCCTTCGGAACGCAAACAGGTGCTCGCTGATATTCTGGGGCTATCCCTCTACGACGAACTGGAAGCGCAAGCCAAAGAACTAGTCCGAGAGCAGGAGACTGAAAAGGCGCAAATGGTAAGCACCATTCAGGAAATTGACGATGAACTAGCCCAAAAACAAGCCTATGAGACCGAATATACCCGGGCACAGAGTGAATGCTCCCGACTGCAGAAAGAAACCGGCGAGCAGGAATTCCGGCTCAAAAGACAACGGCAGGAAAAGGAATCGCTGGAAAATAAAAAACGGCAACTTGTTGAGCTGCAGGAGCAGCTAAAAAATACCGAAAGAGACCTGGAACGCTGGGATGAACAGGTCAGGCAGCACCAGTACCGGCTCAAAGAGTATGAAGAATTGATTGCGCAGCGCGACTCTATAGCCGCCGGCTATGCCGAATTTGCGGAGGTAAAGAGATTAAGTGACGAATTAGAGCAAAAGTTCCGAAAGTCGGTGGCGCTGAACGAACGCAGACATCGTTTAGAGATAGTTATTACCCAGGCTAGAGAAAGTCTGAGTTCTGAGTATACCGTAGTCCGGAACAAAATTATGGAACTGGAATCCCGGGCCCAAAAACTAGCCCAATTAAAAAGCGACCATCAGCAACTACAGCTTCAATGGCACCACTTAGAAGAAGCGGAGGCAGTGCTACGCCACCAAAGACAGAGCAGTCTGGACCTGCAGGCACGGGTTAATTATCTGGAGTCCGGCAGACATCAACTCAAACAGGAAATAAAGGCAATAGATGAGAAACTCGACCTTCTGCTGACTGAAAAAGACACCAGGTGCCCACTATGCGAGACGGAGGTTGGCGCCGAAGGACTAGTGCTTATCGAAGTAAAATATAAAGCGGCAAAACAGCAGAAAGCTAGATCTCTAACATCAAATCAGGCTGGGCTAACGCAAGCCCAAAGTGACCTTGAGTCCCTGAAAAAGGAAACTTTACATTTGGAAACTACCTTGAGTACTGGTAAAGCTGCCACCGAAAGTAAAGCCGGTATCCTTAAGCGTGATATCGCTGAAGCTGAAGAGGCCGGTCTCAACCTGAAGGCGGCCGGAGAGAAATTGGCTGGAATAGAAGAGAAGATGGTCCGGAAAGTTTTTGCCGTTTCGGAACAAGAGGCGCTAAGAGAGCTTGAAGACGAACTGACCAGACTTAACTATACCGAACAACAGCACGAGCCCGTGCGGCAACGACTGAGCACCCTGGAACAGTATGATACTTTAAAGCGCAGATTGGAAGAAGCCGCCAGATTGCTCGGTCAGGAGCAGGAATTCATCTCCAGTGCCGGGGAAGCCACCCGGGACCTGCGCCGTAACCTGTCGGCAAACCACCAGAAAAATCAGACACTAACCGCGGAACTTAGTGGGCTGCCTCAGCTGATCAACGACCTAAACCAGACAGAAGCTGAATATCATGCCCTGGTTACCCGGCAAAGGCAGGCACAGGAGATATTGTGGAAGGTAGAAGCCAAGCTGCAGCGTAGTTCCGAACTGGAGATTAAACGGAAAGAGAAGGAAAGAATACTGGGTCAGGCGTTACGGGAGGAGAAAATCTATCGGGACCTGGCTCAGGCCTTTGGCAAAAAAGGAATACAGGCGCTGCTCATCGAAACGGCACTTCCCGAGATTGAAACTGAAGCCAATAAGCTACTGGGACGGATGACGGATAATAGAATGCACGTAAAAATTGAGACCCAGCGCGAAACCAAGAAGGGAGACGTGGTGGAAACTCTGGATATTAATATCGCTGACGAACTGGGAACCCGAAACTATGAAATGTTCAGCGGGGGTGAAGCCTTCCGCATTAACTTCGCTATCCGCATCGCCCTGTCTAAATTACTCGCCCACCGCGCCGGCGCCCCGCTGCCAACACTGGTCATTGATGAGGGCTTCGGCACCCAGGATAGCACCGGCATCGAGAAGTTGAAAGAGGCGATTAATTCCATTCAGGACGACTTTAAAATGATACTGGTCATCACCCATGTCGAAGAACTCAGGGATGCCTTCCCCACCCGCATCGACATCACTAAAACCGCCCAGGGCTCAACCATATCGATGAACTGATTCACAGACCCAGGTCAGCCGCAATTCCCTGCATGGCGGCCAGCCCAAGCTCAATAAACTCGTCAAGCTCAATATCGATTTCACTACACAGGGCAATCTGCTCCCGGTTGGCACCGGCAGCAAAGCTCTTTTCCTTAAACCTCTTTTTCACTGACTTGACTTCAAGGTTAGCCATTTTTTTGTCGGGACGAACCAGGGTAGCCGCCGTAACCAGTCCGGTAAGCGAGTCGACACAAAACAAAGCGTTGGCCAGTTTCGTCTCACAGAGGATACCGTGTACCTCATTATGGCAAAGAATAGCATTCGCCATCGCCTCGCTCGCTCCCAACTCCCGAACCAGGTCGGCTCCTAGCTTGCTGTGGTTATTCATATCCCCCTCAGTAAGCTCAACATCAATGTCATGGAGCAGTCCGGTAAGCCCCCATTCCTCCTCATCCTCACCAAAACGCCGGGCCAGTGCGCGCATGATAGATTCGGTAGCCAGCATATGCTTAACCAGATTGGCGTTCTCCACATTAACTTTAATCGAATCGAGAGCCTCTTCCCTGGTCACCTATTTCTCCTGTCAGTCACCGATGCTAAAAATAATACGAGGCCATAACCACCACTTCTCATAATTACCCCATTATACCATACGAAACCAACCCGCAGCCATCCCAGAATAACTTACTCCGTGTTTCACTTCAGATTTCATTCCCGGGTCGGTCTTAAAAAGGCCATTAATACAAGAGCGACAATACTCAGCGCCAGGCAGATAAGAAAAGATGTCCGGTAGCTGCCCGTTATATCAAATATACTGCCTGATAAATACGGCCCGATAGAACCACCGATGGTGCCAATAAAAACCACGGCACCAATGATAGCACCCAGTGATTTTAGCCCGAACAGCTCCGCCAGCATCGGGGAAGACAGCGTATAAACAGCCCCGTGCGCAAATCCATAGATTACGGCAAACAGATAATACATCCACGCCTCTCGAGCATACAGCACCCAGGCATAGGAAACGACCAACAAGGAAATAGATATAATAAATACCAATCTATTTCCCATTCGGTCACTTAAACTACCCATCGCAATCCTACCCAAAATACTGATAGCACCCGTCACACTTAAAATAGACGCCGCCGTGGTTACTGATATTCCCAGTTCCATAACATGAGGCGCAATGTGCACCATGATAATTTGCGTGCTGAAACCAAGAATGAACCAAATTGTCGAGTATATCCAGAACCGGTGGGTACCGAAGACTTCTCGCAGGGTAAGCTGACGACTCACACGTTGCGGGGTCACTTTAGTTGATTCGCCAGTGGCATGAGGCAGATTCGCCCCACTATCGGGACCGCGCCTTAAAAACAGGCCTATCGACATAATGCCCGCTATACTGATAATACCGATGGCGGTGTAAGCATTTCGCCAGCCATAACTGGATATCAGCCATACTGCCAGCAGTGGCAAAATAAACATACCGATACCAGTACCCGTCTTGGCAACGCCAATTGCCATCCCCCGCTTCTTGACAAACCACCGGATTATTGTTGATTGCGCGGGAGCATCAATACCACTCATACCGATACCAATGATTACTCCGTAGAAAAGATAAAGCTCCCATATTGAACTAACCCCTGCCATCAGGAAATAACCGGCACCCAATACCAGACCACTGGTAATAAAAACTAATTTCAGCCCTATCTTATCACTGAGCCTACCGGCCACGATGCTGCTAACACCAAACAGGAGAAAAGCCAGTGAGAAAGCGCCCGATGTCTCCGCACTTGTCCAGCCGAATTCGGATGACAAGGATTTAAAAAAGAGACCGTAGGTTCTATAGGTGCCCCATATCACCCCGGAGCCAATGAAGCCAGCGGCAACGACAACGTAACGGTAGAAGGACCTGAGGCTCCTATCTTCAGCCACGCTCTAATATACCTCGCTTAAAGTAAAACTAGTTACGTACATTTCCCAAAACGGGATGCTTCACCGGCTTTAAAAAGAACAATAGAATAATAGCAACCATACTGAGCGCAAGGCACAGCAGGAAAGCAATCCGATAGCTTCCGGTGGCGTCGAAAATACGACCGGCCAAGACCGGACTTACGGAACCTCCGAAGGTACCGACAAACATGACCGCACCCAGGATAGCGCCGAGCGATCCCAGTCCGAACAACTCCGCCAGCATCGGTGAAATCAGAGTAAAAAAAGAACCGTGAGCGACGCCGTACAGAAAAGTAAAAACATAAAACACCCACATCTCCCGTGCGTACAGTATCACCATAATGGATGCGGCCAAAGACAATAAAGCGATGATAAATGTCAGCTTCTTACCTAACAGATCACTAACGACACCCAGGCCAAGCCTACCTATAATGCTAAAACCGCCAATCATACTCACAACGGTGGCGGCGCTAGTAGTTGATATTCCAAGGTCAGAGACATGGGGCGCCGTATGCACCAGAACAATCTGTAGCGAGAATGAAACGGAAAACCACACTGCCGACATTATCCAGAACTGCCGGGTGGATAATACATCCCGTAGTGATAATTGGCGAGCGTCAACACTTAAATCGATTCCCATTATTTTTTGCGCGCCATCCGGTAGTTGGCCTACTTGCGCCGGGTCACGCTTTAGAAACAGGGCAGCTACTGTCACCCCAATTATGGTGATGAGGCCAATAGTAGCGTAGGCGCTACGCCAGCTATCACTTAAGATAAGCCAGTTTACTAGCAGCGGTATACTTAAAATACCAATACCGCCGCCAGTTTTAACAATACCGGTTATCGTCCCTCTCCGCTTAGAAAACCACCGGGCTATTGTGGCCAGCACCGGCGTATCGATACCGCTGGCTCCAATACCCACTATCAGTCCATAGAAAAGATAAAGTTGCCAGACTGAATTAACCTGAGACATCAGGAGATAACCCAATCCCAGAAACAAACCGCAGCCGATTAAGACCACCCGTGGCCCGAATTTATCAGTTAGTCTGCCCGCAATAATACCCAGAAACCCACGCAGTAGCTGAGCAATCGAGCGAGCTCCCGCGGTGACGGCTCTCGTCCAGCCAAGTTCAGCGGTTAACGGTTTGAAAAAAATGCCGAAAGAATGGTAGGTACCCACCATCAACAACGAAACAAACAGGCTGGCAACAACGACAACATAACCATAGAAGAATCTGGAGGTTCTCTTCTCTAGCAAGTTTTAATTCCTTACTCGATATACTAAAGCCAATTATCGGCTGGTTACAGCTTCGTCACCGGTCAGTCTCAGAAAACACATTAACACAAGTGCGATAATAGAGAGCGCTAAACTTAATACGAAAGCCAGCTGATAACTATTAGTTATGTCAAATATACGACCCGCCAGAATCGGCCCGATAGAACCACCCAGGGTGCCCGTGAAAACAAAAACACCCACAATTACTCCAATCGACCTCAGTCCGAACAATTGCGCTAAAAGCGGCGTAAATACGGTATATAACGTCCCGTGAGCAACTCCATAAACGCCGGCAAAGAGATAAAACATCCACGCTTCTTTAGCGTATTGTACCCAGGTTAGAGACGCGGCCAACAGAACAAGACCGATGATAAACACCGCTTTAACCCCTATCCGATCACTGATAATACCCATAACCAGCCGGCTCACCACGCTGAACCCACCAATCGCTCCTAAAATAGTGGCGGCAACGGTTGCAGAAATCCCGATATCGGTAACACGGGGGGCACTATGCACCAGAACAATCATGGCACAAAATGAGACGATAAACCACGATATTGCGAATAACCAGAACTGTTTGGTTCCAATTGCCTGACGCAGTGAAAAAAGACGGGTCTCAACATCTAACTTAGTCTCCACCTGCTTAACTGCCCCGTCAGGAAATTGGCCTATCTGCGCCGGGTCTCGCTTCATAAACATGGCCGCTGAGATTATACCTGCCAGACAGATGAGACCAATAATGACATAAGTAACGCGCCAACCGTAGCTTAAAATAAGCCAGCTTGCCAGTGGTGGCACAATTAACATACCGATACCAACACCAGCTTTAGAAATACCGATTGCCATCCCTCTCTTTTTGACAAACCACCGGGCTACCGTGGCTAACACCGGAGTATCACCGGCACTCATCCCAGCACCGATTGTTATCCCCAGAAAAATATAAAGCTGCCAGAGTGAAGTAACCTGTGACATCAGTATATATCCCAAACCGGTGAGTAAACCGCACGCAGTTATCACTATTTTGGGACCAAACCTATCGGTTAACCGCCCCACCACAATACTGGATAAGCCAAAGATGAGAAAACTAATTGAGAACGCCGCTGAAGTCGCCGCCCTCGTCAAGCCAAGCTCAAACGATAGTGGTTTCAAAAAGACGCCAAAGGTATTCTGAGTACCGATAATCAACCCGGAAACCATTAAACCGGCGCCAACTACAATGTAACCATAAAAAATCCCGGGGTTCTTCTTTTCAGGCATTTACGTTACTTTCTTGTTCAATCATAATATTCTTTGTGACCAATCATGCCTGGTCGCTGATAAGGATGGGCGATTACTAAACTTTGTTCCATACGCCAGTGGTGGAGTTATAATTGACATTAAGGCAGCGGGCCGTCAACCGGATGAAGCACGCTCCGTATCTCAATGAAGTACCATGGTTAAATACTGACCGGTGGCAGAGTCCGTCTCCCATGCTATTGCCTCCGGTGTGCCGGTGGCGACCACGTAGCCTCCCCGGTCGCCCGCCTCGGGACCGAGATCGATAATCCAATCGGCATTTTTCATTACATCCAAGTGGTGCTCAATAATAACTACAGTATTACCCGTATCCACCAGGCACTGTAAGACCCTGAGCAACGCCGCCACATCCTCAAAGGCAAGACCGGTAGTCGGCTCGTCGAGGATATACAGCGTTCTACCCGTAGACCGTTTTGACAACTCGGTAGCAAGTTTCACCCGCTGCGCCTCACCGCCGGAAAGAGTCGGCGCCGGCTGACCGAGGTGGATGTAACCCAATCCCACATTACGCAATGTCACCAGCCGATTCTTTATCCTGGGGAAATGTTCAAAGAAAGCGAGGGCCTGCTCAACGGTCATATCCAATACCTCGGCGATGTTTTTACCCTTAAATTTAATCTCCAGCGCTTCACGGTTATAGCGCTTTCCATGGCAAACCTCACAGGGAACCGTTACGTCAGACAAGAACTGCATCTCAATCTGGATGAATCCCTCGCCACGGCAGGCTTCACATCGCCCCCCCTTAACATTAAACGAGAACCTGCCGGGAGCATAGCCCCTCATCCGCGACTCGGGAACGGTGGCAAAAAGCTCACGAATAGGGGTAAAGGTTCCGGTATAGGTCGCCGGATTACTGCGGGGAGTGCGTCCAATGGGTGACTGGTCAATATCAACTACCTTATCAACGTGCTCACCACCAATAATCTCGTCACAATCGCCAGGCTTTTCCCGTGCCCGGTAAAACACCCTGGCCAACCATTTATACATAACATCATTAATAAGCGTACTCTTGCCGCTACCGGAAACGCCGGTGATGCAAACAAACTTACTCAATGGGATATGGACATCAATGTTTTTCAGATTATTCTGCCGCGCCCCCCGGATGATTATTTCCTCACCGGAACCAGGGCGCCGCTCACCGGGTAACGGAATCTGTTTCGTTCCGGCAAGATACTGGCCGGTTAGTGATTCCTTACAGTTAATAATATCGGTCATTTTCCCGGTAGCCACAATCCAACCCCCGTGTTCCCCCGCCCCGGGCCCCATATCGATAATGTAGTCAGCCGCCCGCATCATCGCTTCATCATGTTCCACCACCAGCAGGGTATTACCCAGGTCTCTCAACCTTTGCAGCGTCCGGATTAAACGGTAGTCATCCGCAGGGTGCAAACCCACCGTAGGTTCATCACAGATATAGAGCACCCCCATAAGCCCGCTACCAATCTGCGTTGCCAGTCGAATTCGCTGTGCCTCACCGCCACTCAGAGTCGCCGAGGCACGTTCAATAGTCAGGTAATCCAGCCCTACGTCCCTGAGAAAACCCAGTCGTGACCGAATCTCCTTGATTACTTCCCGGGCAATTATCTGCTCGCGCTCATTAAAAACCGTGCCCTCAATAACCTCCCCCCACTCCAATATCTGGTTCACCGACATTGAACCAACGTCCACAATATTCCGGTTACCAATGGTTACCGCCAGTGACTCCGGCTTAAGCCGTTTACCCTGACATACCGGGCAGAGCCGGGATACCATGTAGCGCTCAATATCCGTCCGGGAATACTCGGACTCCGTATCCCGGTGGAGCCTCCTCATGCGAGGGACAACCCCTTCAAAATCATAGTAGTACTCCCGGACCCGCCCAAAACGGTTACGGTACCGGTAGGGGTCCTTACCGCCACCGTACAGAACAAGATTAAGGTGCTCTTCGCTTAAGTCTTTTACCGGACTATCCAGGGAAAATCCGTGACGCTCCGCCAGAGACTCAAGCTGAGAAATGAACCATGATGAGAATTGCCAGGGGCAGATAGCCCCTTGGGCAAGAGATAACTCCCGGTTGGGTAGAACCAGGTCAGGGTCAATCTCCAACTTCACCCCTAATCCGGAGCACTCCGGACACGCGCCATGAGGACTATTAAAACTGAAGGTTCTGGGGGCAATCTCCCCCAGGCTGATGCCATCGTAAACACAGGCAAAGTGCTCAGAGAACAGTAATTCCTTACCATCAATTATCGATACCAGCACTACCCCCGTCCCAAGTTTCAGCGCCGTTTCTACAGAGTCAGCAATCCGGCTTTGGCTATCGCTCTGCCCGATGATCAGTCTATCGACCACGGCCTCAATGGCGTGTTTCTTATACTTATCAAGCTGAAACTCCTCGGAGAGGTCATGGATGTGCCCATCGACCCGCACCCGGACATAGCCTGCCCCACGCAGGTCACTGAAAACCGTCTGATACTCACCCTTACGGTCCTTAACCAGTGGTGCCAGAATCATAATTCGGCTGTTTTTCGGAAGATTTTGAATGGCGTCAACAATCTGCTGCACGGTTTGCATGGTGATTTCCCGTCCGCACTTGGGACAGTGAGGATGACCTACCCGGGCAAACAGCAGCCTCAGGTAGTCATAAATCTCGGTAACCGTACCCACAGTAGAGCGCGGATTACGACTTGTCCCCTTCTGGTCAACGGAAATTGCCGGACTCAAGCCCTCGATATAGTCTACTTCCGGTTTTTCCATCCTGCCCAGAAACTGGCGAGCATAGGCCGACAGCGACTCCACGTAGCGGCGCTGCCCCTCGGCATAGATGGTATCAAAGGCTAACGAGCTTTTGCCAGAGCCGGAGACACCCGTGATAACCACCAGTTTATCACGGGGGATAACGACATCAATATTTTTGAGGTTGTGCTCACGAGCCCCTTTAACAATTATGGAATCAAGCGCCATATTTTCTCCTGCACCTGAAATCTATTGTAACACTACCGACAAATCGGCAACAAGGAATACGACCCTTTACCAGTACCCCTTAATACCAGCCGGATGATTGAAGCAGTTCAGATAGAGGGGTGACACTTTGAAGTGCGGTATATGCTTGGCTTTAAGTTAAGGGTAAGCCCTGACCGTTAGTTGTGTTACCGGAGTGATGAAAGCCATGACTTGACAATGGAACATATGTTCTATTATAATAGTAGTCCCTGCTTTGGGGGAACCATTTATATGTCAAAACGTATTGGAGAGCCAGTTAAAGTCCATATTAAAGAAAAGGACTCGGTGATAACCGCCTTCATATGGAGAAAACGGCTATACCGGGTTAATGAGGTTATCGACTGGTGGCGGGAACCAGCCGAGTGGTGGAACGGAAGCAGAATTCGCCTTTGTGTTCGGCTCAATGCTACCAATTCAAGCACTGGCACCTATGAGCTTCACCGGCTTAGTGAGCAGTGGTTCCTCAGCAAAGTTCTCGACTAGGATTCCACTATGGATTTTATTCATCTTCATGTCCATTCGCAATACAGCTTTCTCGATGGA
>CAYFGR010000016.1:0-20939 GCA_964343135.1 uncultured Dehalococcoidales bacterium | reverse complement strand
CAGCCGCTTCATTCTCGCGAAGTAGCGTCTGGAGCTTGGGTGGGGTTACTTCGTCAATGCGGGTGTAGATTTGGTCGATAGAACTAAACTGGTTAAGCAGTTTAGTGGCAGCTACGGGACCGATTTGGGGGACGCCGGGGATATTGTCCGAGGGGTCGCCCACCAGTGCCTTGAAGTCGGCAATTTGTTCTGGCTTAACCCCGTATTTCTGAATTACCGCCGCCTCATCGTAGAGTATGGTGTCACTGAAGCCGCTTTTCGGTTTCGGGTAGAGTATCTTCACGCGAGGTGACACCAGTTGCATGGTATCGGCATCGCCGCTAACAATGATGGTCTCCATGTCCTGTTCGCTAGCCTGCCGGCTTAGGGTGCCCAGGACATCATCTGCCTCGTAGTCGTCCAGTTCGAAGATGGGGATATTAAAGACTTCCACCAGTTGCCTTACCCGTCCCAGTTGATTAACCAACTCTTCAGGAGTCGCGGGTCGGTGCGCCTTGTACTGGTTAAAAAGCCGGTGTCGGAAAGTAGGCGCTTTTTTATCAAAAGCAATGGCGTAGTGGGTCGGTTTCAGTTCGCTTATCACCTTGAGCAGCATCTGGGTAAAGCCAAAAACGGCACTGACCACCTCACCGGTGCTGCGCACCGTGAGTGGCCTAGTCTTCTCAAAAGCATGATAGGCGCGGTGGACGATACCATTGCCATCAAACAGCATCAGATGGGGTTTGATCATAGCCTAATTATAGCAGAGTGAAGGAAGGATGACAGAAGGAGTGTGCAATTCACAGCGTGGGGTAAAAATGGAAAAACCTTAACTTTATGGCTTCTTACCTGGCTAGTGAAAGGGAAAGTTCTTTGGCACATTTATGTGGTTGATTCTTTTCGGTTAATTTCACTTCTTCTTTGGACTCAGCTTTTTCAGGACGCCGATTCCAGTCCTTCCGCCTGCCAGCGTATAAACCCGCCCAGGATATTGTAGACTTCCCGGAAATTAAGCTCCGCCATGATATCCTGGGCGTTGCTGCTGCGCGCCCCGCTCCGGCAGTAGATTAAATACGTCTGGTTTTTATCCAGACGGTCAAGCTCATCCCGGAAGCTTTTCGGATAGTAATCTATGTTGGTGGCGTCCTTGATGTACCCCCCGGTAACTTCTTCCGGGGTGCGTACGTCAAGAATGATAAAGTCGGGATTATTCTGGTTGTTCTGTATTAAGGAAACCGCTTCCTGCGGGGTGATATCCTTAATTATCTGGCTCGGTGTTTCCGGTGGAGCGACGGTTTCAGTACCGGCGCAGCCGGTTAGAACAAAGCTCGTAACCAGTAATAACGAGAACACCAATACTGTTAGATTTTTCAGGTTTATTTTTGCCATGGGTTATCCCCTCTTTCCTTTGTCTCCGCTGTCATATGCTGTTTTGGGGTTTGGTGAGCCAGATGGGCGACCCGTAAGCACGCTATTGTGTGCCGACTCATTTCTCTTCTAGTAATTGTGAGGCCAATTCTTCATAGTAGCTCTTCAGTGTGCGTGTACCTGTAGCCGGGGGAACACCATCATTTTGGTCCGCAGTTATAAAAAATTGAGCCAGGTCTGACATCTGCTTGTTAAATGGTCGAATCAGTTTGAAGGAATTCACTCATATCTGAGAAATAGCCTGTCGGACGAATAACCGCATAGTTAAGTCCGGAATCCTGTAAATCGCTGACAAAATCCTCCTTGACGTTAACAATTTCTAGATACTGATACACATGTGCCTTGAAGACTGACACGTAGATAAACTTCTCGACTGATTTTCCCAGGGCAATATCCAGAATGTTCTTGTTTCCCTAATAGTCAACGTCCCGGTAAGTAAGCCTGTCCTTCTGACGGGTGATCCCAATTGAAGAGAAGATAATATCAATGCCATCGCAAAGTCCGTGCAATGTTTCCGGTTTGGTGACTTGTCCAACGAAAACTTCATCTATCTGGTCTTTTACCGCCGGTTCTAGAAATGGGCCGGTTTCCTCAAGTTTCTCGGGATTTCGTGCTAGCGCCCGAACCCAATGACCCTGTTTTTTGAACTCCTGCGCTACAAATTTACCAAGATAGCCGGTAGCGCCGGCAACCAAAACTCTAGGTATATTTCTCCCTACATCAGCTCTGATTAGCCCTTATTTGATTATAACATTTTTCTTCTCGCCCAAGAGCTGAGCATGGAAGGGAAAGACATCGGGCTGATGATGCCGAAGGTGGTGATATGGACGGTTAAAAGTCACTGAGGGAAGCTGGTGGTAACGGTTTCAAGAACGATGTGTTATTATGCTCGGTAAGTATGAAATAACCCCGGTCACAGTAAAAGGTACTGATAGCGCAGGTGTCTTGCTTTATTTGCCAGAAACGGGAGTTATCCAGCCCCAGCAGGGTGCAGATTAAAAGCTTGTTTACCACGCGGTGAGATACCAGGGCTACCATCCCCTCGTATTTAGCAATGACATCATCGACCAGTTTTCTTGCCCTCTGCCCAACATCGTCCAGACTTTCGCCGGAGGGCATTCTTACCCGGTCCGGGTGGTTAATCCACTCGGTATAAAGTGCTTGATATCGGTCTTTTACGTCTTGATGCGATAAGCCCTGCCATTCCCCGAAGTCCATGTCAATAAGCTCGGGCACAATTTCCACATCAGACTTTTGGTAGTCGGCGATTAGCTCTGCCGTCTTTACCGCTCGCTGTAATGGACTGGACAAGATGGCGGTAAGACTGCGTTTGCCTAAATATTCCGCCAGTAGCTCTGCCTGCTTTGCTCCGGTCTGGTTTAGCTCAATATCAGTTCTACTCCTAAATACCTCCTGCGCATTCCACTCCGTTTCCCCGCACCTTACTAGAATAATTTCAGTCATGCCGTGACCTCACTCTTACTGATTCCGGTTTTATGTTCAAACGGTTGAGGGTTGCCAGTATCACTGGTTCCATCTCCTCAGACGCCAGAAAGAGATGGCTCCGGCACCGGCAGTCACTGCAGCCAAAGCCGGGGACAGACATAAATTGGCGGTTTAGCGCCTGGGCGATGGCACACTCCAGTCGTTCTCCGGTCTTGGCCAGGATAATGCCGCTGATAAATGCCCGGTCCAGCAGGTAATCGATGTGCCAGCGGGGCTTTTTGTCGCTTTTAAGGTGGCGGTTTAATCTGGATTTAAACCCGCCCATAGCTGAACCAACGTAAGCGTAATTACCGCGCGGGAATGCAATCGCTTTCAGGCTGCCGACGTTAAGTGATTGCGCCTCGGGAAGTTGAATCAGCAGCGCGTAGCTTCCCCTCAATTTGTCACCTATGGCTCGTCTACCTTCTCCACTTCAATGGTGCACTCCGTTATCAGAGCGGCAAAAGCACCTATAGCGGCTAGGATTGGCGCCATCATGATACCGAGGGCGGCTGCCGGTGCGCCGATGCTGAGCGGAATCTCGAGGACGGTCTTCCCGTCGTGCAATAAACGTACCTTCCTGATATTACCCTCGTGTATCAGTTGTTTTACCTTGTCTAACAACTGACCGCCCGATATGGTAAATTTTTCACTAGACACCACCGCCCCCTTATTAATTTATTCTGTCGGTCATTCCAGTGCTTTAGCTTCGCCAACTTCGGTAGTTTCGCTGATAAGGGTGAGCCGACTGGAGAACTTTTTCAATTGCTTGTCGGCTCTACCGAAGGTGTCACTGGCGTGTGTTAAATGCGTGCCTAGCCTATCGAATTCGGTAGCGAAATTGCCAAACTCCCGGTTCAATCGGCCAAAATCATCCATTATTTTACGTACATTCTTCTCCACCTGCATCCCGCGAAGTCCAAAGCATATCACACGAAGGTAGGCGTAAATGCTGTTGGGCGAGACGACCACGATTCTTTTTTGCACGGCATATTCGGCGATGCTTTTGCCATCAATCTGCATATCTTCCTTGATAATGGTCTGGTAGTAAACGTTTTCTGACGGAATATACATCAGGGCAAAATCATAGGTTCCCTCGTCGGTAAGGATGTATTTGGCAGCGATTTCATTGACCTTATCCTTAACGTTTCTTTCAAACTTGTTCAAAAGCGTTTTCCGGACGCTCTCCTCCTGGCATTCATGGTATCGCTGGAAGTCATCCAGGGGAAACTTGGAATCAATCGGCACCCATTTCTCCCCAATTCTGACGGCGGCGTCAACAATTACGCCATTCTTAAACCGGTGTTGTTCCCGGTAGTGTTCTTGGGGCAGGAGTTGTGCCAGTATGTTACCGAGCGTAAGTTCGCCCAGGCTGCCCCTGATTTGAGGCGGTCTAAGCAGGTCTTGCAGGCTGGAAATATTTTTGCCGATATCCAACATCTGCTTGTTGGTTTCGGCTAAACCGCCGAGGGTCTCTCTGATGGCGCCAATTACTTTGAGTGAGCTTTCAAATTTTTCGCTGACGGTATCGCTACCTTCAGAGACGCTTTTTTTAACCTGCTCCTCAATTTCCCCGATTCGTTGCTGCAGAAGGGTGAACGACTGCATATAGTCGTGAGGCTTTCTGGCGAACAGCAGCACCATCAGGACAATAACGACGATAGTCAACACAGTTACCGTAATGATAAGAGGCGTCATCTACCTGCTCCCGGTACTTACCAATGCCTAATTAAAACAGCTCCCGTTATAAAAGTAAAGTATTAAAACCCCTTATCCCGAACGGTAACATTCCTATGTCGCCTATTTTCTGCTATACTGTAGAGCATGAGAGGGGGTTTGCGTTGAGAGGAAAAGACTTACTTTCAATATCCGATTTGAGGGGTGAGGACATTCGTTTGCTGATAACGAATGCGATGGATTTGAAGGCGGCCGGCTGGCTTTCCATGCTCGCTGGAAAGGTGCTGGCTATTATGTTTGAGAAGCCTTCATTGCGGACGCGGGTCAGTTTTGAGCTGGCGATGCGGCAGTTGGGCGGACAGGCTATTTACCTGTCTCCGGCGGAGGTTGGTCTGGGTAAACGCGAGCGGGTTTCCGATGTCGCCCGGGTGTTAAGCCGCTATATTGATTGTATTGCCTGCCGTACCTTCTCTCACGAGCCGCTGGAGGTTCTGGCGGATTACTCCAGCATACCGGTGATAAACGCCCTCTCTGACCGGGAGCACCCGTGCCAGGCACTGGCTGACCTGCTTACGGTCTATGAACATAAGGGTGAGCTTGAAGGGATAACTCTTGCCTATGTTGGTGATGGCAATAATGTGGCTAATAGTCTTCTGCTGGCGGCGTCGCTTACCGGGATGAACTTCCAGATTGCCTCTCCGACGGATTACGAAATTCCGGAGAAAATACTACGCCTGGCTCAGCAATATGCAAAAGAGAGCGGTGGTGAAGTATTTTATACTGAGGACCCACATCAGGCAGTTGAGGGGGCGGACGTCGTCTACACTGATGTCTGGGCCAGCATGGGCCAGGAGGCTGAGGTGGAGCAGAGGCGCCGGATATTTGCCAGCTATCAGGTGAATAACGAACTGCTGTCTCGGGCAAAAGCGGATGCCATCGTTATGCACCCGCTGCCGGCGCATCATGGCGAGGAGGTAGCGGAGGGCACAATAGACAGTCCGCAATCGGTCGTATTTGACCAGGCGGAGAACCGGTTGCACGCGCAAAAGGCGCTGCTGGCGCAGTTGCTGGGTGGTCTGGAAATTCCACTGACCAGCCAGCGGTAGGGGGGATATGTATCCCGTAAAGACGATATTATATTGGAGTTGGTTACCGGTTGTCATTACCGCGCTGGCGGTGACCGGTCTTATAAAGCAGTGGCCAGTCTGGGGGGTAGTTCCCCCACTTATTATTATCCTGGTGTTTGGTTTAGTCGTGGGCATAGGGAATGTCCGGGAGCAGGGACTAGAGCTCTCATCACAAAAACTGCGGCAGCTCGCCGGGTATTTTACCCGTCGATTTACCGGTAAGTCCTCGCTGTCTATCTTCACCATTATCGATGGTTTGTTCAGTATGGAAAACCCCGAAGTATGGAACTGGGCACGGGCATGTGAGATGTCACAGCGGGTTTTCAATGCTTGGTGCGATAGCTTCATCGACCGTATTGAGAGCGACCTCAGGACCAAGAATTTTCACCTTTACCTGCGTACCTACTTGAATGAGCTCTGGCTGATAAACAATCATCATTATGAGTTTGTCGAGCAGTTCTTTGAGGTGGCGGGCAGATTTGAGATTCCGCGGGAAGCGGTAGCGCAGTATAACCGGTTTATTCTGGAGTATAACGCCTTCGTTCAGGATTTCCGGGGCAATATTGCTGAATTCAAAAAGATTACCCGTACTAAGATTGACCCCCCCACCGTTAAGTTAGCTAAAGAGTTACCGCTGGTGAAGTAGTTATCTGCCTGACCCCGCCGGAGGCGACTCTGCCGACCATTTGTGTCTCCCTCTCTCCATGATAGGAATATCTTGCTGGTATGGGGGGGAAAAGAAGAAGAGGGGGCTTCGCCCCTGTTTAGTGGTGGCCCTATCCCCTTTATCCCTTCCCCGTGTAGTTGTCAACTGTCAACCAATATCCAATTATGGCGATTCGAACCTCAGTAGATAAGAGCGAAGGGCTTAGAGAAGGGTTTAGTGCTACCTTTTGACATGTACGGTCTACCGATAATAACCAAGTCACATAACGTCAGATTGTTGACCGAGCATCATATCTGAAGTAATAATATGATGTGTTTAACTTATCTACACTGAGGAGCAGTTGAGAGCCTTGGAAAAAACCAAGGCTGAGAAGGAATCCCATGGAGAGGTCGGGAGTCTGCACCCCGGTTACCTGGGATCTCAGGATACTTACTATGTGGGTATACTGAAAGGCGTCGGCAGAATCTACCAGCAGATCTTCATCGATACCTACACTACGGTGGCCTTCGTCAAGCTCTACGACCGCAAGAACGCCCTGGTGGCCGCCGACATGCTCAATGACCGCGTTATTCCCTGGTACGAAGAAAACGACGTACGCCTGTTGCGTGTCCTGACGGACAGAGGTACGGAATACTGTGGTAACCGGGAACGCCACGAATTCCAGCTCTACCTGACCATCGAGGATATCGACCATTCAAAGACGAAGGCCAGGTCACCGCAGACAAACGGTATCTGTTAACGCTTCCACAAGACGATACAGGATGAGTTTTACGCTGTCGCTTTCCGGGAGAAGATATACCACAGCCTGGGCGAGATACAGGAAGATGCGGACAAATGGATAGAAGAGTATAATACGGAACGGACACACTCAGGGAAATACTGCTTCGGCAAGACACCGTACCAGACATTCCTCGACAGCAAGAACTTGGCGGATGAAAAGATGCTGGACAGGTTACAGCCGACAGATAATGCTGTCAGAGAGATCTCAACTGTCAGATGATGTCTTGGCTACTATAAATAAAGGGTGAGGGGGTTGGAGGTTGAAGTGAGCAAGTCGATTGTGGCGATTATCGGCCGGCAGAATGTCGGTAAATCCACCCTGTTGAACCGGATTGCCGGTAGCCGGATTGCCATTGTTGAGGACTGGGCAGGGACTACCCGTGACCGGATATTTGCCAATGTCTCCTGGCAGGGGGTTGAGTGCACCCTGGTTGATACCGGCGGGCTGGAAATAAGACCGGAAACGTACGTTAACCAGAGTGTCCGGGAGCAGGTAGCGGTAGCTATTGCCGAAGCCGACGTTATTATTTTTCTGGTGGATGTCAAGGATGGGCTTATTCCGCTTGACCAGGAGATTGCGGACATGCTCCGTCCGTCCCGGAAACCCCTGATACTGGCGGCAAATAAGGCGGACAATACCAAACTGGAGACCGGAGCGGTGGAATTTCATGCCCTGGGACTGGGAGAGCCGCTGGCAATTTCGGCACATCACGGTCTGGGTACCGTTGATCTGATGGACAGGGTTATTCCTTTACTGCCTTCGGCACCGCCGGCGGAAGCTGAGCCGGAAATGATGAAGGTGGCTATCGTGGGCCGGCCTAATGTCGGTAAGTCGAGGCTGCTGAATGCCCTGCTGGGTAAAGAGCGGGTTATCGTGGATGACACGCCGGGGACGACTCGTGACGCTATCGATACCTTACTTGATTTTAAGGGGCAAAGTGTGCTGATGATTGATACCGCGGGCATTCGGCGGCGGGGACGAGTGGGGATGGGGATAGAAAAATACAGTGTTATCCGCGCCCTGCGCGCCGTTGACCGTGCTGATATCGTTTTACTGGTTCTTGATGCCGCGGAGATGGTTACCGCTCAGGACACACACATTACCGGTTATGCTCAGCAGGTAAACAAGGGTATTATATTAGTTATCAACAAGTGGGACCTGATTGAAGATAAAAACACCGTGGCATGCACCCGATACATCAGGAGCCACCTTAAATTTGTATCATACGCCCCGGTGCTTTATATTTCGGCTGAATTCGGGGAAGGGGTAAGTAAGATAATGCCGCAGGTGCATCAAGTATATCAGGAAAGGTTAAAGCGGTTGCCGACGGCGGAAGTTAATGACGTGATTCGGCGGGCGGTCACCAGTCACAATATCCCCCGGATGGGTGGTAAGCAGCTAAAGATCCTCTATGTCACCCAGGCCGAAGTAAACCCGCCTACCTTTATCTTTTTTGTCAATGATTCCCGGATAATCCATTTTTCCTATCACCGTTATCTGGAGAACAAGTTGCGTAGGGCGTTTGGGTTTAGCGGCACTCCGCTGCGTTTAATCTTCAAATCAAGAGGTGAGTCGTGATTATTGCTGAATTTATCACCGTAATTATACTAGGCTATCTTTTAGGTTCCATTCCCTCCGGCGTTTTAGTCGGCAGGCGCATGGCTGGTGTGGATGTTCGGCAGCACGGTAGTGGCCGGACGGGGACGACCAATATTCTGCGTACTGCGGGTAAAAAGGCGGCGGTGATTGCGGCCGGACTGGATATCCTGAAGGGAGTGCTGGCAGTTGCTTTCGCCGGCTGGATTGTCGGCACTAATGCTCTCTTAATCGGCGGTTTTAGTCTGGGTATGCCGGCGGCGAAGGTACTGGCGGCGTTAGCCGCGATAGTCGGTCATATTTGGCCCGTTTTTCTTCGCTTTCGTGGCGGAAGGGGAGTGGCAACCTTTTTTGGCGCCTTGGTAACTCTGCACCCGGTTACCGCTGTAATTAGCTTCGTGGTTCTGGTTACCGGGGCGGGTCTGACTCGCTACGTTTCCGTAGGCTCGATATCGGCAGTAATTGCCGCCTGTATTATGCTTTTAGCCCTGACGGTTTTCGGGGGAATTCCGGTGGAGTATCCAGTGTTTGGGCTGGTTAGCGCCGTTCTGATTATCGTCACGCACCGTGACAATATTACCCGCTTAATTACGGGTAAAGAACGTAAGATAGGCAAACGGGTTTAGACATTAGGCTGGTCTGTCACCGGTTAAAATTGAGACTGTTTAGTGACTCTTGGTGAAATCCGTGGTATTATAAGATATGCTCAAGAGTGCCATAATCGGCACTACCATCTGGGGGACGACCCTGGGGGTAGTGTTAGCCCGTAAGGGATTACAGGTCAAATTATGGGCGCGGACGGAAAAGGAAGCCGATGAGTTGACCACTGCGGACGGTAACTCGGCGGTACTGCCTGATACCCACTTTCCACCTCAGCTATTAATTACCACTTCGTTGAGCGAAGCCGTCAAGGACGCAAAAGCCGTAATCATGGCCGTACCGGCACAGACGATGCGACAAAACCTCAAATCAGTAGCGTCGCACCTTAACGGCTCGATGCTGGTGGTGAGCGTGGCTAAAGGCTTGGAAATTGGCACCAATAAACGAATGTCCCAGGTCATTGTCGAGGAAATAGCCCCTCGGTTTCACACCAATGTTTGTGTACTTTCCGGGCCTAACCTAGCGCTTGAGGTGCTCCGTGGTCTACCGGCGGCGACGGTAGTGGCGGCTGAAAGTGACGGGGTCGCCAGACTGGCCCAGAGGTTGTTAAGCACGCCTAACCTGTGTGTCTACACCAATACCGATGTTGTTGGAGTGGAGTTGGGTGGGGCCTTAAAAAATATTATCGCGCTCGGCGCGGGCATGGCGGACGGGCTGAATTACGGTGATAATACCAAGGCAGCCTTCATCACCCGTGGCCTGACCGAGATTACGGCGCTCGGCGTTGCCCTGGGCGCAAGCCCCCTCACTTTTTCTGGATTAGCCGGCCTGGGTGACTTGATTACTACCTGTGCCAGCTCGCTGAGCCGTAATCATTATGTCGGCGAGGAGTTAACCAAGGGGCGTTCTCTGCAGGAAATTACCGATACCATGGATGGCGTCGCGGAAGGAGTGAGCACCGTCATTGCGGCCACGTCTCTGGCTCGGCAGCTCGGCCTGGAGATGCCGATTACGGAGAAGATATATCAGGTGCTCTATGAGGGTGTTGACCCCAGCCAGGCGGTACTTCAGTTGATGAGTGCGGGTACTCAGCACGAATTCTCCGGAAGAAAGTGGAAGCTGTTCTCCTTTATCCGGCACCATAAACGCTCTTAAATCTACCCTTCCTTCCCTTTGTTTTTGGGCAGGTTTGCCGGACTCAGGCTGTCCGTAAGCTCCTCGAGTAGCTGACGTTGCCTTTTTGACAGTTTTTCCGGGGTAACCACAAATATGGGAACGAGCTGGTCACCCCGTCCGTGCCGGTTGAGGTGAGGGATACCTTTACCTTTAAGCCGGAAGACATCTCCCGTTTGACTGCCGGCGGGTATTTTCAGCTTGGTATTACCATCCAGGGTGGGTATTTCAACCTCAGCGCCTAAAGCAGCTTGGGTGAAATTGATGGCGAGCTGATAGAGGATATTATCATTATCCCGAACAAAGTATTGATGCGGCTTCACCAGTATGGAAATATAGAGATTACCCGCGGAACCGCCCCTGGCACCGGCATCACCTTCACCGCTCATTCGTATTTGAGAGCCATTATTAATTCCGGCGGGGACTTTGACCGAGATGCGGCGTTGTTGCCTTTCCCGGCCGCCACCCCGGCACTGCGGACAGGGTTCGGTAATGATTCTGCCTTCGCCCTGGCACTGGGAGCAGGTGGCAATATTGGTGAAGCGACCAAAGATACTTTGCTGAACTCGCTTTACCTGACCGGTGCCGTTACAGTTGGAACATCGGCTGGGCTGACTACCCGGTTTGGCGCCGATGCCGTGGCAAAGGGAGCAATTTTCGGTGCGGGTTATAGTTATTTCCTGGTCACTGCCAAAGGCGGCTTCCTCGAAGTTGAGCATGACTCGGTCGTGCAGGTCGGCCCCTCGTCGGGGTGACTGATGGGTGGCGGTAGCCGTATCGCCAAAGAAGGCATCAAAGATATCACCAAAGCCACCGAAGTTAAACCCCTCGAAGTCCCGCCCGAAGACACCTTCGGCGCCACTATGCCCAAAGCGGTCATAGGCGGCGCGCTTATCGGCGTCAGAGAGCACCTGGTAAGCTTCGTTTACTTCCTTAAATTTCTTCTCAGCCCCATCATGGTGGTTGTGGTCGGGGTGATGCTTGAAGGCCAGCTTACGGAAAGCCTTCTTGATCTCCTCATCGGTGGCATTTCTGTTTACACCGAGGACTTCATAATAATCATGATTTGATGACATGTTCTAGTACCCTATCCCCTTTATCCCTTCCCTTTACATAACTAGAAAAACGATTCACAGCTAATTAGATAGGAATTGTTTTTCAAATTTTTTGATAACTGTGATGCCGTTGTCGTCGTCGTGTCTCCTTAACTAACGAGGGTTTTAGCTGCTTAGACCTCGCGGAACTCGCCCTCTACGGTTCCCTCCTCCTCGCCTTTATCCGGCGGAGCCTCGCCATCTGGTGGAGTCTCACCGCCGGGTGGGGGTGGTTGCTGCTGCTGGTATACAGCGGCGCCTACTTTCTGCATAACGTCAGACAGCTCCTGGTTTGCCTGACGTATACTGTCGATATCGGTTCCCTGCAATGCCGAACGTACCGCCGCTACTTTATTTTCTACCTCTTGGTTCAGCTCTGAGGGTATTTTATCCTTATTCTCCCGGAGAGTTTTTTCTGCAGTGTAAGCCGTGGTATCGGCAGTGTTGCGTATTTCCACCTCTTCTTTTCTTTTGGTGTCTTCAGCGGCATGAGCCTCGGCTTCACGCTGCATCTTCTCCACCTCTTCCTTGGATAGCCCGCTGGAGGCGGTAATGGTGATTTTCTGTTCCTTGCCGGTGCCCTTGTCCTGAGCCCGGACGCTGAGGATGCCATTGGCGTCAATATCAAAGGTAACCTCAACCTGAGGTAAGCCCCGTGGCGCTGGCAGGATTCCGTCAAGCATGAAACGTCCCAGTGTCCGGTTATCCGCCGCCATGGGTCTCTCTCCCTGGAGGACATGAATCTCCACGCCGGGCTGGTTATCGGCCGCGGTGCTGAAGATTTGACTCTTGGAAGTGGGGATGGTAGTGTTGCGCGGGATAAGCGGCGTCGCCACGCCGCCCAGCGTTTCGATACCCAGGGTAAGCGGGGTGACATCCAGGAGCAATACTTCCTTTACTTCTCCCTTGAGCACGCCCGCCTGAATGGCGGCACCGATGGCAACGACCTCATCCGGGTTTACTCCCTTATGGGGTTCTTTTCCGAAAAATTGCTTTACCTTTTGGTGCACGAGCGGCATCCGGGTTTGACCGCCGACCATAATTACGCCGTCAATCTGGGCGGCTGTTTTATCGGCACCAGACAACGCCTGGCGGCAGGGTTCCAGGGTCTTCTCTACTAAATCCATGATCAGTTGTTCCAGCTTGGAGCGGGTAAGGGTAATGGTAAGATGCTTGGGGCCGCTGGCATCAGCGGTGATGAAGGGGAGATTTATCTCCGTTTGCTGGACCGTGGATAGCTCAGTTTTAGCCTTCTCGGCGGCTTCGTTCAATCGCTGCCGCGCCATTTTATCCTGGTGCAGGTCTATGCCTTGGTCTCGTTTGAACTCATCGCACAGCCAGTCCATAATCCTATGGTCAAAATCATCACCACCGAGGTGGGTATCACCACTGGTAGATTTTACCTGAAAGGTACCTTCCCCAATCTCAAGGATGGAGATGTCAAAAGTGCCACCACCGAGGTCGTAGACAGCGATAGTCTCCTCTCCCTTCTTGTCTAGTCCGTAGGCCAGGGAAGCTGCCGTTGGCTCGTTAATGATTCTCAGTACGTTAAAACCGGCGATGGTACCGGCATCTTTGGTTGCCTGCCTCTGGGCGTCATTGAAATAAGCGGGCACGGTGATGACGGCGTCAGTAACCTTCTCGCCAAGGTAAGCTTCGGCGTCCGTTTTGAGCTTCTGTAGAATCATTGCCGAAATTTCCGGCGGGCTGTACTCTTTTTCACCCATGACCACCCGCGTGTCATTGTTAGCCGCTTTGGTTACCTTATAGGTTTTACGCTTGGCATCTTCCTCTATTGGTAATTCTCGTCCGACCGGCTCCTCAAATTTGCGGCCCATGAATCTCTTTATACTGTGGATAGTATTATTCGGATTAACGATAGCCTGCCGTTTGGCTACCTGTCCCACCAGGCGTTCGCCATTTTTACTTATCGCCACCACTGAGGGTACCAGATTACCGCCCTCAGCCGAAGGGATAACTACCGGTTCTCCGCCCTGCATAACAGCCACTTCACTAAATGTGGTTCCCAAATCAATTCCTACCGCCTTGCCCATTTTATGCCTCCTATGTTAAAGGTATGATTTTTTCCGGTACGACAGAGCTAAAAGTGTTGCTTTACTCCTCTTCCGTCGCTTCCCCATTGCCCACCACCACCTGGCTGGGCCTAATGACCCTATCATGTAGCTTATAGCCTTTTTGCAATTCCTCAATGACGATGCCCTCTTTGCCTCTATCCTGCCGGATGGCTTCATGCTGGTAGGGGTCAAACAGTTCTCCCACCGCTGATATCGGCGACAGCCCCTGTGTTTCCAGGGCTGACCGGAGCTTACGCTCAATGAGCCTGACTCCGTCTACCCAAACCGTATTCGCCAGGTTGTTCGGGATGGAGTCAAAGGCACGTTCAAAGTCATCCAGGACCGGCACCAGATTGAGCATGAACTGGCTGTTGGCAAATCTGGTGATTTCGGTTCTCTCCTGCTCACTGCGCCGCTTGTAGTTAACAAAGTCAGCCTGAGCCCGCTGCCAGCCAGCCAGATTGGCGTCAGTTTTTACTTTTTCTTCAGCCAGTGCTATCTTTAAGGTTTCGGCATCACTTGCCTTAACCAAATCTATTTCTGAATTAGCGTTTTGGTTTTCGGTCACTATTACTTACTCCTCAATAATGAACGTCATGACCGGTGGGTCGAGTTGATATTTCTCTCCCGTAAAGCTCGGCTACCAGCGTGCTTAACACCGACGAAAGATAGGATATGATTGAAATGGTCCGGGTATAGGGCATCCGGGTTGGCCCAACGACGGCAATGGTGCCGACGGCTTCCTCGGGAAGACCGAATTGACCGAGTACCACGCTGTATTCATGGATAATCTCGGACTTATTCTCTTTGCCTATAGAAACCCATAATCCGTGGTTGGACAGACCGGGTGGGGTGATGATATTTAGTAGGTTTCGTTGCTCAGCGAGTTCCATTAGGGCTAATACCTGGTGATTGTGGGTAAACTCCGGCTGATTGAGCATGAAATGCCAGCCATCTAGGTAAGGTTCGTCATGCTTTTGCTTATCTTCCGCCTGCATTATCTCCAGTAAACGGTTAGTTAGCGCCTGTTCGGTAGGAGAGGGCTCACCATCCTTAGCCAAGATTTGTGGTCGGGTCAGGCCGGCATAGGCAGCATTTAATCTGCTGGCGATTGCCGTTAGCTCCAATTGAGTCATAATCCGGTCAAAGGTTACTAATTGTTGCTTTACTCTGGCGCCATGAAGAACCAGCACCATTAGCGCCAGCGAGTCTTCCAAGGTAACTAATTCTATGTGTTTGAACTGGCTGTTGGCTGGCTTGGGCTTGGTTACTACCGCCATATTTTGTGCCAGTTTGGCAATAATTGTTGCCGACAGGCTGAGCCATTTCTCAAACTCCATTTCCACCTGGTAAAAGAGGTGATTTATCAAGAGCTGCTCAGTTAAGGGGAGCTCAATATCGGTTATTGAGTCTACGTAATAGCGGTAGCCCTTGTCCAGGGGTTTGCTGCCGGCGGACGGGTAAGGCCGAGAAATGTAACCTTCTTCCTCTAGGCGTGCCATCTCATTACGAATCGTGGCGGGACAAACACCCAGTTCACAGGCCTTGGTTACGCTCCATGAAGCTACCGGCGTCGCCCGGACGATATACTGTCCTACTATAGACCTGAGTATTGTTCCGGTTCTGGGAGATAACATTTTCTATTCCCCTTCTCTTAAGTTAGCAGTCTAACCTTGAGACTGCTAACTTATATTAAACTACCATTTTTAACCATGGTTTGTCAAGGATGAGTAAGTAGCTAAATTTACCCGGTGGACTATGTTTCTTTAAGAAACCGCTCTTTTCCGAGAACGGAGAGCCGGGTATAAGGCTTTCGGATTACCTGCCAATCCGAAATTGACTGATATGCCCGGCTCTGATATATTTAATCAGTGAGGTTAGTTTATGAATATTAGCTGGTTAGGACATTCTTGCTTCAGAATTGCAGGTCGTGAGGTTACCGTGGTTACTGATCCGTTCTCACCAACCTTGGGCTCATTGGGTAAGGCGATGGCAGATATTGTTACGGTAAGCCATCAACATGAGGGTCATGCCTATGTCCAGGGTATTGGTGGGGAACCAAGGCTGGTAGCTGGTCCTGGTGAGTATGAAATTAATGGTGTTTTGATTATTGGTATTGCTACCTATCATGATACCGAGGGCGGCAGACAGCGCGGTAAAAACACCGTCTATCTCATGGAGGTAGATGGTGTTTCGGTGTGCCACCTTGGTGATTTAGGGCATGTGCTTGCCACCAGGCAGGTGGAAGAATTGGGTAGTGTGGATGTGCTGTTGCTCCCGGTAGGTGGCGTCTCCACGATTGATGCTCCGATGGCGGCAGAGGTAGTGCGCCAGCTTAATCCTAGAGTGGTAATACCGATGCATTATCAAATCCCGGCTCTCAATCGGACTCTGGAGCCAGTTGACCGGTTTCTTAAGGAGATTGGAGTAAAAGAGATTAATTCTCAGACCAAGCTATCCTTCACCAAGCCGAGCCTGCCGGATAATACCCAGGTCTTTTTACTGGAGTATTGACCGGGCTACAGTCGCCTTATTACCGTTACCAGCACCAGCATGATAATTAAGAACAGTATTAGGCTAAGCATCAGGCCACCAATCAGGTAGACCACTCCCCCAATACGGAATGTCGGGTTGGGTTGTGGTTGGTGGGAAAGGTGGTGCGGGTGGGGGCAGGAGCGCTGGCGGTGGATGTGGTTCTGGTGCTGGCGATAGTAGGGGTGGGGATGAGGGCGCCGGTGCCACGGTAAAGGCACCAACACTACTCCATTCACTGCTGGTATTAGTACCGACGGCTCTTACTTTCCAGTAATAGGTAGTGGCTATCAAGAGAGGTAACCGCAATGGTGGTAATCTCTATGTTATTGCTCCCTGCCCCACCCGGGTTGGCAACCAGAGACTCGAAACGGTTGCCACCATCGCTGTTTATAAATCTGGGATGTAGTTGCGTAATAGAGTACGCGAGCGTCATCGGGGGCGGTGGCAATATCAACTATGGTGTCTTCAACCTCGCCGGTGTAAGACCAGCTATAGCCACCGTCGGCCGATTTATACAGTGTGTAGTTCGTCCCCGGGGGGGGTCGGTGTGGGCGTAAATGGTGCCGTCAGCCGCCATGGTCAGGTGCCGGATATCCGAGCCGCTGGCTAGCAAAAAGTGGCTGGCTTCGCCTTCAGTGGGGATGTTGACTCTGGTCCACTTCACTTCGTCCGCAGCGGCGGTGGCGGGAGCGATAGTGAAGGTGGCGCCGAATAGACTCAGTAAGAGTAGCCCGATGGTAAGCCTGCTTTTTAGCACGTGATAAATTTTACACCTGCATTAGACAAAAATTAATATTACGCACTTGTACACTACCTTGCCTCGTCATTGCGAGGCAAGGTAGTGCCAAAGCAATCCAGGGGGGTGCACATAAAGAGAGAGCCCCCCGATTTCTCGGGGGGCTCTCGGGGTTCCAGGTACTAACCCGGGTTTATTACACGCGTCTGGTGCGAAGGATGAGGATAATCAGTGCGATAACCAGTACCGCGCCGATAATGATGGTCGCCCAGATGTAGGCCGGGGTAATCGGAGCCGGTTGAGGTGGTGGTGGCGGCGCCGGAGGTATCTTCACCTCGGTGGGTGGAGGTACCGTTATCGTAACTTTGGGTTGAGGTAACTCAATCTTCGGCGTCGGTGGGATTTCAATCTTCACCGGTGGTGCCGGCGGCACCGGGGCCTCTTCCTCATCGACTACGACGGTGCGCACTTCAGACCAGCCGCTTCGGCTTTCGGCACTATCGACCCTTACTCTCCAGTAGTAGGTCTGGCCTGGCTGCCATCCGTAATCGTAAAGAACACCAACACTGTCAGCACCGATGGTTTGGCTGACGATGTCGCCCTCATCCCACTCGTCAGCGAGGGTTCCGTCGACGACTACCTCATCGAAGCCTTCGTCCAGCGCAACCACGACGTCGTACCCCTTGGTATTGTCGGACGGGTTCTCCCAGGTGAAGAGAACGGTTTCGGCCTTGCCGGCTTCACGGTAGTGTCCGATGTTGAAACCGTCAACCGGCTTAAGTAGCGTCGGGACGGTGTGTACCAGGGTGTCCTTGTAGCTGCGAAGTTGGTCATCGTCAGTAGCCAGCGCCCACAGCTTGGTGTAGTCGGTGGTGGAGCTTGTCTTCAGCGCGGACGGGGTAGCCCCGAAACTCTTACCAGCTTGGGTTTCCGTTCTCCAATAGACGGTGGACCCGGTTGGATTGGTGGTGCGCATGTGCTTGCTATCGTCCGTAGTATTGTGGCTTGCCGAGGCGTAGAGGATGCCGTCAAAGTAGACCATGCCGGTAACTTCGTAACCAGCGCCAACAGCGACTGTGTCGTCCCAGGAGTCATCACTGCCCAGCTCCCAGTAATAGAGATTGTCATTGGCTGTATCGCTGGCGGCGAAGACAAAGTCACCAGCATCCGTACCGGTAGCCGCGGCTACGACGTTATCGCCCAGGTCGTCATCGAGCAGGGTGAAGGTTGAACCGCCGTCGGTGGAGTAGGAGACATAGCCATTCTGGCTGCCCGCCAGCAGCTTGTCCTCACCGAGGCTGATTAAAGTATTGCCGCTGGTCAACTCAGAGCTATTTCGGCCGCCCCAGGTGAAGCCGCTGTTGGTGGAGCGGGCTACCTGGCCGTCACTCGCTCTTATGGCGTAGATGATATCCGAACTCTCTACGACTAAGTCCCGGATAGCGACCTTGGCAACGCGGCTCTGCCAGCGGGTCTCGCCGGCATCAGCGGTGTAGTACATGGTCGTGCCATCATATGTGCCGACATAGACCACGTCGGAGTCATCCGGAGCCACGCGAACGAGGAAGTTCGTTACAGCCTGAACGGAGAGCACTCGCTCCCAGTTGCTATCATAACGCCACAGGCTGAAGTCAGCGCCATCATTTGATGACAGGAAGATTTTGCTGCCGTCCGCGGAGACGGCGACATCCTTCAAGATGGTCATCTCGGTGTCAATCAGGCTGATGCTATTGAATGCCTTACCGTTATCGCGGGAGATGGAGAAGGCGCTCTCATCGCCTGAGGTAGCGGCGACAACATCATCGCCAGCCCAGCCAACTTGAGTCATATTAACACCGCTCGGGGATTTCAGAGTAGCCGAGGTCTTGAAGGTGGGTGATGTTGCCAGCGGGTTATCGCTGCGGTAAACCGAGAGACCGTCCCATCGTCCGGCGACCAGATTGGTGCCGTCATAGGCAATGCTGTGGACTCGCCTGTCACCCCTGATTGCACTCGCAGAGTCGTCATCAAGGCGGTAAACACCGCTGTCTTCCTCAGAGGCCGCAGAGCCCTGAATGGTCACGCCGACGAAGGCGAGACGCATGCCGTCATCACTGCCCAGATAGTCCGGGGCCAGCGCAATTGACGCTGAGCTTAGAAATGAGATTCCGGCTTCGGTAGTCAGCGACGCCGGGTAATCATCGGTGAAGGCGGCGGAGTCGTTCCACGAACTGGAGTCGAAGCTGTAAACCTCGTAGTAGACGGCGGGGTCACCTGAATCCACGGTAACGGCGGTCATGACCTTGTCCGAGGCGTAGTTGGGGGAGAAGGCGACGGCTACCGCCGCACTGTCGGTGCCAGTAGCGCCACGACCAGTGTCATCCGCTTTAGAGGTCCAGGCAGGTACTGAGGCGCCGACATTAAAGACGAACACATCAGCCCCGACGCCATCTGTATCGGCGCCGGCAACGGCGACGTAGTGAACGTCGCTGCGCGTGGCGGAGACGGCGAGGTCATAGATAACCTCCAGATCATCGGTGGCGTCAGCGATTGCGGGCAGGGCGTCCCAGCTAGCACCGGCGTCCTCGGAGATGTAAACCAACTGAGTGACGTTGTCAACGTAGGCAATCCAGTCGGTATCGTCCGGGGCGACGGCAATAAAGTCGGTATTGTTATCCGTGTCTATCTGTGCCCAAGTCTTGCCGGTATCGGTTGAGCGATAGAGACCGTTGGTCGCACCGGTAGCCGCATAGATGACACTCCCATCGTCGGCAATGGCGATATCAATAATATCGTCGCCAACGGTTTCGACCTGGACCAGAGTCTTGTCAAAGGGCAAGTCCTCATTGCCCCAGCCCAGCGTCAAGGCCGATGCGGGCGTGGCAACGGCCATGAGGCTGCCCAGCAGCATCACGGTCATTACAACGCCGATTATAGTTCTTTTAATTTTCATCGAATTAGTTGTTTTCCTCCTTAAAGATTTGTATATCACTGTCTCCACAACAAAGACACATAACACTTGCCTCTTCTTTTTTCATGGAGATAAGGTCAGTTACTATCGACTATTGAGTATTATTACTCTCTCCCCTTGCGGGTTGCGGGCATACCATCACCTCCTTTTCGCACTACTCTGTCTTGCGACAGTTATGTTTACTATAGCACAGAATTTTTATTTGTCAAGCCCTTAGAGTCAATTTAACATAAAATATTTTTTTGTCAAGCTCTTGGTACTCGTTCATCAGCACTTTTTGCTATGATTAGTGACACATTGCTTCCCGGTCTTGTCATTACGCGTGTTATTGCGAGTCCTTCACTGAAGGACGAAGCAATCTCATGCTTATTTCCTTCTTTGACCTGCCCCTCTGAGATTGCTTTGGCACTGCATGCCTCGCAAAGACAAGACCGCCGTGGTGGAACCAGCTAGGCATCCCGGTTTAAGCTGTTGAGGAACTCGGCGTTGGTTTTGGTCCGTGCCATCCGTTCCAGGACGCGTGAGGTGGCTTCCGCAAAGTTGACTGAGTCAGAGGCAATCATGGAAACCATGCGCCGCAGCAGCCACACCTTTTTTATCGTGTCCTCGTCCATCAGTAATTCGTCGCGGCGGGTGCTGCTCTGTTCGATGTTCATCGCCGGGAAGATTCGGCGCTCGGACAGGCGGCGGTCGAGGTGCACTTCCATGTTGCCGGTTCCCTTGAACTCCTCGTAGATAAGGTCATCCATTCGGCTGCCGGTGTCAACCAGGCAGGTGGCAAGGATAGTCAGGCTGCCACCCTCTTCCACATTGCGGGCAGCGCCGAAGAATCGTTTGGCCGGATGAAGCGCCGTCGGGTCAATACCCCCGGATAGCGTCCGCCCGCTGGAGGGCATCGCCAGGTTATAGGCGCGGGTGAGGCGGGTAATGCCGTCAAGCAGGATAAGCACGTCCTTGCCGCTTTCCACAATTCGCTTGGCTCTCTCCAGCGCCAGCTCGGCGACGCGGGTCTGATTTTCCACTGGTTCGTCAAAGG
>CAYFGR010000015.1:0-21251 GCA_964343135.1 uncultured Dehalococcoidales bacterium | reverse complement strand
TCATTTTTGGTTATTTGCTCAATTTCGGGTGGTACCAGCCCGCCGATATGAACCATAATGACTGCCCTGGTATCTTTCCGAATGTTCTGCCGTAAACTATTGGCGTCCAGACAAAGGTTATCACCAATATCGGCAAAAATAACCTTGCCTCCAGCGTGAATTACCGAAGCTGCCGTGGCAAAAAAGGTATTGGTAGGCACGATTACGGAAGAGCCTTCAATATCCAGTGCTCTGAGAATTATCTCTAAGGCGCTGGTGCCACTGTTGACCGCCGCGGCATACTTTGTGCCCACATATTCAGCGAATTTCTGCTCAAATTCCCGGCCGTATTTACCCAGTGTTAACTGTCCGCTTTCCAGTATACCGCCAATCTGATTCAGTAACTCTTTCCTATCTTCTTCCGGGAAATATATCTTTGCCGCTGGTATCTGCATACACTTATTCCTTATCTTTTTTTACCTTCACCCTGTTCCTGGTAAATTTTTTCCACCCTGCTCATTTCCTCTTCATACTCGGCTCTTACCATTATTATTTTCCGGTTTGCCTGACCAATCCTTTCTCTTAGCTTCTTATTCCTGAGCAAATAAACGATTCGGTCGGCAAGTACAGGTACATCGCCAACCGGCACCAGAAAACCATTCTCCCCTTCCGTTATCCATTCCCGGTTGGCCGGCAGGTCAGTAACCACTGGAGCTACCTCACACGCCATTGCCTCCTGTAAACTGAGCGAGGTGCTATCGGATACCGAAGTAGAGACGTAAACATCCGATGAAGCCAGGTAGTCCGACAGCATATTATGATGAATCCAGCCTATAAAACTGACATTTGCCGAAATACCTAAGGAGACTGCCAAATTCTCCAGGGCTTTCCTTTGTTCACCTTCACCGATAATCATGAATCTGGTTTGTGGTTCCCGTTCTAAGACCAGGGGCACGGCTCTAATTAGCATTTCGACATTATACACCGGTCTTAAATTCCGGGTGGATATCACCATCGCCCCCTCCGGTATACCCGGTCCATCCTTAAATCTCTGTCCGCAATGAGGACCGAATTTTTGGGTATCAATACCATTGTAAATTATTCTTATTTTAGAGGGATTTGCGCCTAATTGCAAAAGCTCGCTCTGCATCAACGCTGAATCACAAATTACTACGTCCGTTTTCTTTAAGGCGTATTTGGTGAGAAATCGATACAATCGCTTCTGCTTGGGACTAATAAGTATATCTGAGCCCCATACATTTATAATTACCGGGTGAAAACCGGAGGCGATGGCTAAATAACCGTACGCCGTGATGTAGTGGGCATCAATGACGTCCGGTTTTATCCGGTGGACAAACCTCCGAATTTGTATGAACCAGAGTAGCCAGTTGATATATCTTGATACTGTCCAGAGTCTTGTCAGTAAAGTCAGTTTATGAAACCGGACACTCTTGGGGTAGCCTTCCCATAGCTTGAAGGAAATAAGATGAACCTCATGACCCCGATGGGCAAAGTAGTTTACCCATCTTTGCGTATGGATACTTTCGGCATCAGCAATGTAGCATAATTTCATATCGGTCAACTCGCTTTTATTATCGATTAGAGCGCTTACGTTCTTGTCACAACAGTACTTAATAATGCTTAAGAAGATGAATGTATTGTTCCTCAAGCCTTCGTGCTAAAACTTCATAGCTCCTATTTTTCACTACCCACTCCTTTCCCCTTCGTCCCATTTCGGCAGCAGCACTGGGATTATCTAATGACCTAATAATAGCATTGGCAAACGCATCTGGAGTATAAGATACTATAATCCCACCTCGGCTTTGTTCCAAAACCTCTTTATGCTCAAGGATTTCCTCATTCGCCACCACTGGCTTGGCCATTGCCATGTATTCCAGCATCTTGATGGGAGAACTTACCTTATAAAAGGATAACGGCGGAACAATAGATACGCCGATGTCCGCGGCAGCAATGAAACCGGGGACTTCCGACTGGGGTACCTGCCCGGTAAAAATAACATCATTTTCCACCTCCGTCTCAGCGGCGAGTTTCTCAAGGTCTCCCCGGCCGGTGCCGTCACCGACCATCAGCAGCTTGATGTTACCTATCACCGGCTTGACCAGGGCGAACGCTTGAATCAGCACATCCAGGTTCCGCATCTTTCCCATGACACCGACATAGATAATTACTTTCGAGTTTACGAGACATAACTTCTTCCGAATGTCCCTGTCCTTTTTATTGCTAAGGGAATCCATATCCACACCGTTAGGAAAAGGCATCAACTTCGACTCTGGTATTCCCTGTTTAGCCAGTTCCTCTTCGGACCATCCGGTGGTGGGCAGGACGAGGTCGGCTCTCCGCATAGTATATATTTTTAACCAGGCCTTTATCTTAGCCATCATCAGCCATAATAACAGGGGTTTCCTGGATTCGATTCTATAGCCGGCTGCTTCTTGTTCCAGCGGGTCAGTCCGTTCATACACGAGGGGAATCTTGTGCTTTCTCTTGATATAGGTGCCGACCAGACCGTCAACGGTATCTTCTCTAACAAAGAGTAGGTCGTATTCCCCTTCCCTAATAACTTGGAGGGTGATGCGCAGCTTACGGAGGATGGCTGGAATTAGATTAAAGCCTTTGCCCAAAGCAGAGGTCTCGCTGAGGTAGCGAATATTGGGGGTAGCATATACATCAATCCCATGGTAAGTATCGCGCTTAGTGGTTGGACAATTCTCAGAAAATAGAATCCAGGTAATCTCATGACCGAAATTAACCAGATAGCTGGCTATCCCAATCTGCGGATTTACCCGCATATTAGGGCCGTAGCGAATGGGTAGCAGCATGGCTATCTTCCTCAGCTTCACCGGTATATCTCCGAACCTCCATTAGCATAGAGCTTGTTTTTACGTGTCAGTTCCCTCGCATACGGACCAAAATTGATAATCTCCCCCCGTAGTGTGATTTCGCCCCTCACCACATTACTGTGGCCTGCATAGATATACCTGTCCTCGTGTTTTTTATCACCAAGGTACCGATATCCCCCGATCAGCTTCCACGAGATTCCTACCTGACTCGTAATCTTGTCGATGGCTCTTCCATCAAATACATAAATTTTGGACGTATCTTTGCGCTCACTCAGCATAGAGATAAACCATGCTGTCGCGTGTTCTTGTTGTTTTAGCGCCATCGGCTGCCTCGCATCTCAGCATCTCGTCTCTGTTCTTATATTTTTAGCCGAGTATCATAATTGGTCTGCTCTCGCTGTCGGTATTTTAATTATTACGGTTCATCTTTTTCTGTCTTAGCTTTGGTGCTTCTTTAATTAAAGGCGGCTTTCCCAGGATATAGACGATGCTATGGCACCGGAATTTTACTTTTGTTGCGCTGTTTATTCCCCCGGCTACCGGCTTACCGATGATGACTGATTAGCTTCTGGTAGACTGTTATGAGTTTCTGAAAATTATCCTCAATTTCTACCGTATTCAGTATATTTTTATACCGTTCATAATTATCCAGTAAGTCCTTGACCTTTGAGGTAAAATCGTCGATTTCTCGGTTCCGGAAAAGAATTGTCCCTTCCGGTCTGGGAAAGACATCACTGGCTACTGATGGTACCTTGATGAATAGCGCCTCTCTAAGTGACGTCGCATCCCCATCGGTATTTGTCGGTCTCAAAAATACCTGACTTTTCATGAGAATTGGATAGAACTGGTGAGACCCGGTGACAAACCGGAAATTACCTTCTATACCCTTATCTATTATTCTTTGTTTCATCTTTTGGAAGTAGTCAGCATCCCCTGTATTGGGAAGACAAAAAACAAAGCCGATTCCGGGGTAAGCGCTTTTCAAATTTGCGCACAGGTCTACGCACAGGTCTATCCCATAGAGGTCCTGGTTCTTGTAGAAAACTATCTTAAATGCATTTACGGAAATCACCGGGTTGTGGCTGTCCACAAAATCCCATACTTCTTCCGGAATTGATTTGATTTCCTCTTCTTTTACCCGCGGTGGAATAAAGCCATAGATAATCTCCAAGCGTTCTGCTTTCACCCCTAACGACAGGCATCGTCGCCTGATGACCGGGTTATGCGTAATTACATACGAGTAGTGTCTTAGGGAAAAGGCAATGATTTTTTTTCTGAGCCAGTTCCCTCGGGCCAGGTCATCACTCAAACGCTGCCCACCGACCGATATTAGCGTTTTCTTTCCCAGCAATGTCATTAAGCCGACCGCACTACGTACTCTCCAGTCAACATGATGGCAGCAGATTAAATCTTCCCGGGCAAGGAAAAAGTATTTGAACATCCACCACAACCGGTTCCTTATCCTTACGCTAACACCACCGGGGCGAATCTTTCTCTGATTTAGTAAATCATAGACGGTATATTCATAGCCTTCCGTCTCTAATCTTTCGGTTAGTCTTTGTAAGTCTACCGTAATGCCACCTATCGGTGGTGGCAGTGCCCCGAGGAAAGCTATGGTTGGTTTGCTATTCTGTATTGCCATAATTGTATTGTCCAAACGCAATCGGTAATTTCTGAATCAAAAATCGGTGTTTCCCCCTTTGGGTACGCGGGATATGGTCTACAGAGCGAATAACCAGATTTATGTCGTCCCCCAGTTTTTTTAACAACTCTCTTCTGATGTACTCCGTATCCCGGCCGGTATAGGTTCCTTTCCGGACAATATTGAGGACGACTTCCTCTTTCTTATCCTGATAAAACTGAAATTGCCCGACGTTGTCAAAGACGTCTGAGTGCATATTAATTGCGGTGATGGAAATAGGTCTATCGTTCTTGGTGATTATGAACTCCTGCAACCACCTGCCCTCAACCTTTTTAAGCAGGGAGTATTCTCTACCACAGGTGCACGTTTCCTTAGCCCGAACCGCGAGGTCATCTGTCTGGTACCGGATGAGTGGCATAGCATAGTTATCCAGTCCGGTTCCCACGATTATCCCGGTCTCATTGTCATTGGTTATCGAACTACCGTCATCTCTAACTAATTCGGTTATCCCGTATTCGGGGAAAACATGATAATAAGTGCTTCGCTCGCACTCTCCCGCCAGGACAACTCGCTCGGCATGCCCGTACCAGCTATAGACTCTACACTGGAAGGTATCCTCCAGTAACTGTCGCTGCGCCGGATACAAATTCTCCGAACCGCACAAGATTGCTTTAAGGCTGGGGAAAGGCTCTACCCCGTTTTGTCTCATAAATCTGGCTAGAATCGTAATCGCCGAAGGATAGGCTTGAATAAACTTCGGCCTGAACTCTCTCATTTTCTTGATGTAGCCCGGTAGGGTGTTATCAGTCATATGGTAGGATGACATGATAAGCCAGCGTCCCAATAAAGCATATTCCCAGAATTTTCCCCGGCTGGCTGATTCCACAACATTACCCTTGATAACCGCGCACTTATCCCGGAATCGGTAGCCAACCCGGTCCCATTGAGTTTTTATGAATGCCCATTCATGAACTCGTGAAATATCTTTCTCATAGTAGAAGCCAAGAGGGACACCGGTGGAACCTCCGGTGGTTACGTACTCCAGTCTATGCGGCGGGTAGTTACTGGCGATGAGGTCTCTCAGGTTGTCCCTGATAATCTCCTTGGTCAGGAATGGCAGCTTACGTAAATCGCCAAAGTCCTGTATGTTTTTGGGTTTCAAAGCTCTCTCATCGAACATTCTCCGATAGTGGGGAACACTCTCATAAGCATGATTCAGTAACTTGGTTAAGTGCCGGAACTGGTATTCCTCCAACTGCTCCTTCCGCCACCATTGAGATTTTTGCAAAAAAGAATAAGTATTCCGGAAAATCTTGAAGTAAAGCGATAACCTCAAAGCTTTGTAGGTTAGAGAATCAGGCTGGTAAATCCAGCTCCCCAGTTTATTCATCACCTTACCAACGATTCATTCGCCGAGTGTCGTTAAGGCGTGTAGCCGGTATTTTTTTGCCATACGCCGGTTCCACACCGGAAGTTGATTTTGCCAGACATTACAATCCTGACACAGGGGTACTTGCTGCCAAAGGCGGTCCAGGTGAGCTAAGCGGTACCGGCTGATAGCTTTACCCCCCCATATCTCCTTCAAGGATTGACTATTAACATCTCCGACAATACATTGGCAATCGAAGTCAAGGCAACAGATGGAAACATTACCATCCCAATTTACCGTGAGATACGTCCACAAATCCCCACACGGTTCCCTTAAATCTAAATTTGGCAACATACTCTCTTCAGCGGGAATAGCCCCACCCCAATTTAATAATTCCTTGATGGCGATTTCATCTACGACCGACTTCCACTGCTCTTTAAACTGTTGTATTTGCTCTAAAGTGCCTGCCATCTTAATCATCTGAAGGGTGACCCACGGGCGAGTCCGGCCCAGCTCATTTCTGATTTTGATAAAGCGAGCGATATTGTTGACAACTTTGCCGTAATCTCCCCCCCTAATCTTCTCGTATGTTGCCTCGTTTGTTCCATCCAGACTTACGGTAACCGTATCTAATCCGGAGCGGATGAGTTCCCGGCATTTGGCTTCGTTCAGGAGCAGAGCATTGGTGCTGAGGCGCAATATATGAGCCGCCTTCCTTTGTTTCGCATAAGCTATCATCTGGGCGAGTCTGGGATGCAGCAGAGATTCCCCATCCTTATGCAAGGTTATTACCCGCCGCTTCCCGTACTGAACACTCTCATCAATTATTTTCTTGAAGAGTTCAAAATCCATGTACCCTATCTTTCTTGAACTGAGCTTCCTCGGGCACATTATGCAGTTCAAATTACAATTATTGGTCGGTTCAATATACAGGTCGGAAGGAAATGTGAGGGACATTTTTCTCCTCAGCGCTATTTTGCCAAAGTGTAACTTGAGATAGCGGCTTTCCCGAAGGTAAGCTTTTGCCTTAAGTCTGAGATTATGCAGTCCAATATTACGTTTCACGGTTCTTGTTCCTGCGAACATTAGTCTATTTTACTCCGGTGACTGGCTGGGGATGACCCGGCATCCGCTTGATACCACTCAATATACCTCTTTATCCCCTCTTCAATATCAACCATCGGCTCCCAGCCCAACTCCTTCTTTGCCAGATTGATATCCAGGACCGCGCCACCATAGTCGTCTTCCCGGGCAGAGTCATATTCAATGGCAATCTCATTATTCAGCAACCCTTTAACTATTTCAGCTAACCTCTCGATGCTTACTGGCGGGCGGCTGGCGATAGTATAGGTCTTATTTTCGGCAATCGGTTGAAGAGCCGCCACGCTGCCCAGAGCCAGGTCTTCCACATGGGTGAAGCGCCTTTTCTGCTTCCCCGAGCCGTGAATAACTATATTTTCCCCCTTTAGTGCCTTCTGGACAAAGCGCGAGATAACGTCAGCCGCCCGGCTTCGGGGGCCACAAGCCGTCCCGTATCTCAATATAGTGTAGGGCAGGGAGAATAAAGTGTGGTAGTTCTTGCATAGTAACTCGGAAGCCAGCTTACCGGTGGTATACAGGTGCCCCCTTTCATCAAAGACAAAGACACTGGAAGCAAAGATGAAACGCTTGACCCCCTGCTGGCGGCACTGCTCCAGGAGATAAGCGGTGCCCAATATATTCTGCTCAACGGCAGCCAGGGGGTGGTCTTTAATCAGGTCAACATTGGAAAGGGCGGCAATGTGATAGATGACGTCCCTACCACTCAAGCCCTTCGTTACGTCATCCCTGCAGGTAATGTCCCCCTGAAAAAATTCAACATCATCCCGGTAGGGTCGCTTAAGGTCGAATACCCTTACCTGATGTCCGGCGTCAACTAACTTATCCACGACGTGGCTGCCGATGAAGCCGCTTCCCCCGGTAACCAGAATATTCATGAGAGCACCCTTTTCAATGACTCGACAACATAATCAATATCTTCTTCGGTTAGTCCCGGATAGAGGGGTAAACAGATATGCCTCCGGGTTACATATTCAGTGTTGGGGAAAGTATCCGACGGGTTGTTTGCCACTACCTGGGGGTACTTGGTAAAGGCGGGCTGACTGTGGCACGGGTGAGCGTAGACCTCACCGGTCAGGGAAATACCGTGCTTATCCTTCAATTCCCTTTTCACCTCATCGCGGTCAAAGCCCTCCTCCAGGAAGACGATATACTTGTAGTAGGATGATACCACACGGGGCGGAATGTGAAGCTTGCTTATTCCTTTTATCCCGGCCAGTTTCTCATCATACTGCCGGGCGATTTTTCTTCTTTCGGCAAGGATTGACGCTATCTTCATCATCTGCTGTAAACCCAGCACGGCGTGCAATTCGCTGAATCGCCAGTTATAGCCAATCTCGGTATGGGCGTTAATTTCCGGATCAGGCTTACCATGGTCTCTCAGGGTGACCGCTACCTGGTAAATACGTTCGTCATCAGTGGTAATCATGCCCCCCTCCGCCGTAGTCATGACCTTGGTCGGATAGAAGGAAAACGAACCGGCCACACCCAGCGTACCAGCTTTTTCGCCGTCGATGGTAGCCCCTTGAGCGTGGGCGGCATCCTCGATTAGGGACACGCCTGCACTCCGGCAAATCTCCTTAATCTCGTTAAGGGTGGGGGAGATTATACCACCAATGTGAACCAGCATTACCGCCGCGGTATCGGCGCGGATTTTTCTTTTGAGATCCCCGGGGGCAAGCTGCAGGTTTTCACGCTGGCAATCGGTAAAGATAACCCTGCCGCCAGCGTGTATTACCGACATGGGTGATGCCATGAAAGTATTGGAGGGAACGACTACCGTCTTACCTTCAACTCCGATTGCCCGGAGGATTATCTCCAGCGAACTGGTGCCACTATTGGTGGCAACGGCATATTTAACGCCGGTGAAATCAGCAAACGTCTGCTCAAACCGGACGACTTTTTTCCCCATGGTCAGATAGCCACTCTTAAGGACATCCACAATACTGCTGGAGATATAAGCCATCTCCTCCTCAGTGTAAGGCAACCTTAATATCGGAATTTCCCTACGCCTCATACCCTGCTCCCTTCCCCCCATTCGTTCAGGGTAAAATACTCGTCGAGCAGCTTTGGGTCTAAATTATGGTTGAGTATCATCTCCTGGCTCTGGTGATAGAAATATTCCCAGTGCTTCTTGTCCAGCTTTTTTCCTGACTTTTCCAGTTCACTTAATATCTCCGTCCCGTAGTAGGGCGCGAGGATACTAAGGCTATAATAGTCGGCGTTCAGTTCTTTAGCAAACGTAATGGTCTGCCCCAGGTCATCATTGGTCTCTCCGGGGAAACCAACCATCAGGTAAACGGTTAAGGGCAGTCTGGCTTCTTTTATGAGCGCTACCGCTTTACGGACCTTTTTCGTGGTTATGCCCTTATGCACTCTTTTAAGTATCCGGTCACTACCGGACTCAACGCCAATCTTCACCCGAACACAGCCCGCTGCCTTCATCAGGATGAGAAGTTCTTTATCCAGACAGTCAACCCTGGTATCACAGACCCACTCTATACCCAGTTGTCGGTCTATTATCTGCCGGCAAATCTCCTTGGCTCTTTCCTTATCCAGGGTGAAGGTATCATCAGTAAAGTGAATAAAAGAAGAATGATAATGTGTTTTCAGGCATTCCAGCTCGGCTAGTACATTATTAGTCGACCTGAGCCTGACCTGCCGGTACCACAGACGAGGGCTGGCACAGTAGGAACAGGAAAAAGGGCATCCCCGTCCGGTAAGAACCGAGCCAAGCTCAAGGTAAGTTGTCTCATTTAGAAAACTATTACGTTCGGGAAAGGGGAGGGCATCCAGATTCTGGATGAATGGCCTATCCTCATTATGGACAACTTTACCATCCTTTCTTAAGGAAAGGCCTTTGATTTCTGCCTCATCCAGTCCGTTTATCAGTTCCAAAAAGGTAAATTCACCCTCACCGCGGATGGCGTAGTCAAACTCGGCTACGCTTAAAGTTCCCTCCGGGTCCAGTGTGGGATGGGTGCCCCCGACGATAATTTTTATCCTTTTATCGATATCCTGGGTAATCCTGGCTATATTTCGTGCCGCCGCGTAGTTTGCCGTCAGCATGGTTATGCCGACAAAGTCGGGAGCGTAACCGGAAATCTTATCCTTTATCTCCTGCCAGATAGGATGGGAAAGGTTAGCCAGGGTTGTCTTATAGACCGTAGTGTTTTTCAGGAGCTCCATCTGGTCGGCGTATTCCGTAGTACCATAGTAGTCAGCGTTATATACCGCAACGTCATATCCGTGCTGTTTCAGAAGGGCAGCGATATAACCCAGCCCCAGGTGAAGCCCGTTATAATGGCTGCCCATCAGACGATAGAACGGCGGTGCGATAAGTAAAATTCTTTTCATTTCGCCTTTTCTTCCTGAGAACCATATTTCCGGCGCAGTCTTTCCACCATCATTTCCACGACTCGTGTGGTCTCCCTGCCTTCCTCGTCAGTGACCGGCGGTTCAGTGCCATCCCGAACGCTATCCACAAATCTCTCTATAATGACGTCATGACCGAGCTTTGCCTGCCCCAGGATTACCTTGAAAGCGTTAGATGCCACACCCCTGGTTATTTGCATTGCTGTTCCCAGTGAGTCGAGGGCTAATTTAACCGGTTGCAGGGAATCACGTTGTCCCTGACGTATCAGCAGCATGCTGTTAAGGTCCAGATGTAAGGCGCCTTCGGTACCCATGATATCAACGTAGGCGTTATGATGGTTACTGGTGTAAGAGATGAGGATGGAGCTGAGCTCCTTGTCTCCCTCCATCTCGATACGGAACTCATCAAATGGCGCCCAGGGGTGTTTACGGAAACTGCGGGCAATTACGTCAACACGGTTGACCTTGCCGATAAAAGCCAGCGACATATAGGCTACGTGGGGGCCAGTTTCGCCGAGCAGACCACCGGGTATACCGTGAATCCAGTGGTCTGGTTTGGTCAACACCTCGTCCCGGTGGTCGGACAGGAAGATTCTCATACCGGTAACCGCGCCGATGGCGCCGCGGGCGACCAGTTCCTTCGCCTTGAGAAATGGCGAGTGGAAGAGAACATTATGGACGAGGCATAACCGGGCGCCACTCTTACGGGAAGCCTTAATCATGGCATCACATTCGGCGGTTTTAAGCGCCATCGGTTTTTCTATCAGCACATGACAGCCACGCTCCAAAGCCGCTATTGCTAGGGGAGCGTGTATCTGCTGGGGCACGCAAATATCCACGATATCCAGCCTCTCCCTATCGAGCATTTCTGAGATATCAGAGTAAACTCCGGGGATGCCATAGTGCCCGGCAATCTCACGGGCAAGATTTTCATTTTTATCGCAGGTAGCCTGGAGAACCGCCTTCCCTTTCACCTTAAGGAAGCCGGAAATGTGCCGCTCTCTGGCGACGGCACCACAGCCAACAATACCAATCTTAAGCTTATCAGGCACTCTTATTTCTCTTTACAAATCAATATTACCCTCTATTTTACCATGATTCTCGCCAATCCAGTTATAGACTTTTTTAATACCATCTTCAATTTTCATTTTAGGTTCGTAGCCCAGCACTCTCTTTGCTTTTTCAATTGAAGCTCGCCGGCGGGTAATCTTATCCCAGTCACGCCGGGAAATGAACTCCACGCCACCCGGGTTGCCGCTAACTTCATTTACCACCCGGGCGATATCAATAACCTTTGTCTCCGTCTCGGAGGCGAGGTTAAAGGCTTCCCCCACCGCCCCGGGGATGACGCCCACCCGCAGTGTACCGTCAACAATATCATCTACAAAGGTAAAGTCCCGGGTCTCCTCTCCGGTTCCCGTTATCGGGAGAGGCTGCCGGTGCTGCGCTCGCCAGATGAAGTTAGGGATAACGTTGCGGTATTTCCCCGGCACCTCACCCGGTCCGTAGACATTAAAGTAGCGGGCGATAGCCAGTGGTAAACCATAATAATTATAGTAAAAGTTACAGTAAAGCTCACCAAGCAGCTTGGTTATCTGGTAAGGAGTATCCAGGTGAAGTGAGATGAAGTCTTCTTTCAGGGGAAGTGGTGCCTGGCTGCCGTAAACTGAACACCCCGAAGAGGCGAAGATGAATTTACCGGCCTTGTTTTGCCTGGAATATTCCAGGACTTTCAGAATACCGAGTCCGTTGACCAGTAGGTCGGTCTCGGGGTGGTCAACCGAGTTCTGATTGGCAAAGTGAGCGGCAAGATGAAAGACAAAATCAAGCCCCTGGGTGAAGGTTTTCTTTAATACCGCCTCATCCAGAACGCTGCCCTCAATGAAGACCACCTTCGGGTCATCCGGAATATTCCACCTCTCCGCCGCGGAGAGGTCGTCCAGGACCACGATTTTAGCCGCCTCCAACCTGATGAGGGCTCGGGTGAGATTTGAGCCGATGCAACCAGCCCCGCCGGTAACCAGGATATTTTTGCCTTTATATTCACTCAAGCAGTCATTCATTTCGCGTCTATTGCCTCCCTTAATCTGGCTTCAAGCTGATCGGCGATGCTTTCGTAGCTGTGCACTCGCCTAACGTAGTCCAGTCCGCTACTTCCCAGTTTCTGTCTATATTCGGATTCTTTAAGTAGCCTGATAAGCTTATCCGTCATGTCCTCGGGATTTGCAGCATACACCATCCCCTGCTCTTCACCCGGGGTTACCGCCACTAATCCCGGTAGTGGTGTCGCCACTACCGGCTTGGCGCAGGCAAGGTACTGCACTATTTTACCGGGAAAGATGTCACGAGTCGCCCCGGTAACCAGAAAGGGGTTCACACATACCGTCGCCAGGTTAAGGTACTGAGGCATCGTGTCATACGGCTGAAACCCGGTTATGGATACCTTTTTCAGCAGTCCGGTTTCACGGATAATGCTCTTCAGTTTCGGGCGCTGAGGCCCGTCACCGACAATAAGCAGCTTCGCCCGGGGTATCTCCCGTACGATTCTGGGAAATTGACGAATCATCAGGTCCAGGCCGCTAAAATCAAACAGGGTACCCATATAGAGAATTACCGGGTCGTCCGGCTTAATCTCCCATCTCCGGGCAAGCTCAGTCGGGGGAGGGAACGGGTAGAACAGTTTGGTATCCACCGGCATCGGTAGCAACTTCACCTTCTTTGCTTCGGCACCCAGCTTGGTAACGTACCCGGTAAGACCTGGAGTAAGGGTTAAAATCATGTCTACCCTGGAGTATAGCTTCTTTTCCAGGATTCGGGTAGGGTAACGTAAATGGGCATAGGGCACCAGCTGGTTAGCGATGTCTATCGACCGGAATACCACCGGTACTTTGTGCTGTTTTGCCAGGCGGACGGCCTGTAGCCCGTTGGTGGCAACTCCATAAAGTACCATGACGTCAATATTCTTTTCCTTAGTTGTTTTTTTAATTTCAAAGTAGTGGGTTACACCGGCGGACAGCCGGCTCAGGCCCGGGATTTTTATGAAGCCGGGGCGTCTCAAATGCACCGATGACCCATCAAAAGCCCGCGAGACACCGTTAATCTCAAGCGTTTTAAGGGTGCCTAACCCCGATAAGCCGTCCCGCTGCCAGGTGTTTTCATAGTCGATAGCGTAAATCTGGTGACCGAGCAGAGACAAAGACTCAGCCAGGGTGTGTATGTCAAACACTACCTTCTTCAACCAGTCCACTTCGTGGACAAATAGTACGTTCACTACGAAATTCCTGACTAGGGTTTAATACTCTGAGCCAGCATGGCAATTCCTCTTAAGTTAAACTGCAAGTCACCGAGTGACCGGACCTGCCTCAGGCGCTGCCACACGTAGGCCGGGCGCAGATAGAATTCCCGGTAGGCTCTTCCCACATATCTCTGAAGGTCAGCCTGTTTAAGTTGTTCACTCTCAAAAAGGGGCACCGGCTTTTTCCCCAGGCTGGCGTAAGTGAAATTCTCCCAATCCACCGGCCGGTGAGCGTTGTCCTTTAAGTAAAGACGGTAGAGTTCGGTTCCGGGGAAGGGGGTGGTAATGGAGAACTGGGCAAAGTCAAGCTTTAACCGCCGGGCGAAATTGATTGTCTCTGTGATGGTCTCCGGCGTCTCCCCCGGTGAGCCAATCATAAAATAGCCAATAGTTTGCAAACCGGCTTCTCGGGTGATGGCTACCGCCTCGTCAATCTGCTCTAGGGTAATGTCCTTACTGATGCTGGACAGGATTTCAGGAGAGGCCGACTCAATGCCGTAGGCAATGGCATAGCAACCTGCCCTGCGGAGCAGGTTGAGTAGTTCTTTATCCACCAGGTTCACCCTGGTTTCACACGTCCAGGGTATCTTTAAATTACGGCTGAGTATACCCTCAGCTATGGCACGGGCTCTCCTAGCATTCAGCGTAAACACGTCATCATAGAAGGCGATTTCTCTCACTCCGAAGTCGGTCATGTTGTGAGCGATTTCCGCAATCACTCTCTCCGGACTTTGACCCCGGAATTTTGTGCCGCCGATGGGTTTGGAGCAGTAACTGCAGTGGTAAGGACAACCCCGACTGGTAATAACGGCGGCGAAGGGGAAGGATCTGCCGTGCGGTGGGTGGGGGCGGTATTTATCTCTGGGTAACAAGTGATAGGCTAAAAAAGGCAGGGAGTCCAGTTCAACCTTGGTGGTCGGTATGGGGTTATGAATGATGCCGCCGTCTTTATGGTAGCTGATTCCCGGCACGTGCCTTAACTCCCCCTTATCCGCCATGGTTTTAAGCAGGTCGATAAACACCGCCTCGCCTTCACCACGAACAATAATATCAATTTCGGGGGCACTGGCTAATGTCTCGGCAGGCAGGAGCGTAGCATGGGTACCGCCCAACACTACCGGTAGCTCCGGACTAGCCTGCTTTACGGCGCGGGCAATGCTTATGGCGGCATTTATCGTGGGCGTCATTGCCGTAAGGCCCACTACATCAGTATCGGTAAGGTATGCCGCCACTTCCTCCGGATTTAGTCCCAGGGCGTTGGCATCAACCACGCTTACGCTGTAATCTCCTGTCTCCAGTACCGCCGCAATCTGGGCCAGCCCCATCGGCGGCTGGGGATACCGGGTAAACTGAGGGGGATTTATTAGAGTTACCCTTATCGCCATCTCAACCTTCCGTTGCCATATTTACGGTTATACCGGCTCGTTATCCACTTCCTTCAAGAGCGCTATAGAACACCCGCCAGAGGGGGTCAACGATGGGATGCTCCAGTTTTTTCTCCACGCCGTCTTCAATATTGCCGCCAACCTGACCGAGGTTAGATTCAGTATACCTGCTTCACGGACTATCCTCAAGACATTTTAGCACAGTCGAGCCCAGACCCCGCCGCCAGCCCCCGCCGCCAGACCCCGCCGCCAGCCCCCCCGGTAAAGTCACCTTGATGGTTCTGATACAAGTTTTATCCGGTGAAGCCACTTGTGTCCAGTTTGATATCGGACACCCGGGTTAAACAATCTGTCACCACGTTACCTCATTACACGATTTAGCGGATTGTTACCCGTTTCCTTACTTAGAATATATTTTGATCATGGATAAGGACTGCTTGGCGATAAAGTTATGAGCAAGAGATTATTATTTGGTATTCTGATAATCATGCTCTTGATTTCCGACTGCGTAAAACCATCAACCGAAACACTAACGCCTGCGATTGGATCAGCAGAAACACCTTCACAGGATGAGATAACGGAGTCAGGTCAAACACTCACACCAGTCCCTGCTTACAGTTGTAGCTAATTTCCAACACATAATGAGCGGAGCTTATATAATTTGAACAGTGAGCTTTGATATCTGGGGGCACCAAGAGTGTATTACTTGCGGTGGACAAAAGCTAAGACGGCCCTTTGTCAAATCGATACGGACAATCTTACCCACCGATGAATTTGTAGCCCATCCCTCCCTCATCGAATATCATGGTTGGGGTGCCAGGCTCCTTCTCCAGTTCATTCTTAAGTCTCGTGATACATGACCGGAGATATTCAATGTCAGTTTTGTGCTCCGGCCTCCACATCTTCTCCAGGAACGTCTGGTTGGAGGGTATCTTCCCCTCGTTTGTCATCAACTGATAAAGCAGGCTGTACGTACTAGGCATTAGCTCTAAGAGCTTATCACCAACGCTAACCTCCCCACTGGTAAAGTCAGCCCTCAACTTGCCCCTGATGAAAAACTTCCCGGCAACCCGGGCGCTGAAGGCATCCCATACGCCGACACAGAGGGTAGTCTCCGGTTGGGCAACCAGCTTACGTAACTTCCTTGCTTGCTGACTCACCATTTACCTCCCATATGAATAGACATGTGTTATGACTGATATATGCCGGTAGGGTGGCGTGAGCTAAAATCGCGGCGGATTGCTTAGCACCGGGCGACTCCAATAATCTCTGATAAGCGGTTCAGACCCTCTTGCTGCATGAACTGTTCTATTCCGGTCACGACATCCAGCGAGGTGCGGGGGCTGACAAAACTGGCGGCGCCCACCTGCACCGCACTGGCGCCCGCCATAAAGAACTCAATGGCGTCGGTCGCGGTGGTAATGCCGCCGCAGCCGATGATCGGAATATCTACTACCCCGGCTACCTCATAGACCATATAAAGCGCCACCGGCTTTATTGCCGGTCCCGATAGACCCCCCACGATGTTACCCAGTAGTGGTTTGCGCTGCGTAATGTCGATGGCGATTCCTTTCAACGTGTTAACTACGGTCAGAGCGTCGGCGCCGGCTTCAGCTACTACCACCGCAATTTGGGCGATTCTATCGGTGTTTGGGGTCAGTTTGACCAGTACCGGTAGAGCGGTAGCCGATTTAACGGCGGTAACTACCTCGGCGGCTGAATCCGGGTTGGTGCCAAACGCAAGCCCGCCGGTCTTGAGGTTAGGGCAACTGATATTCACTTCAATACCGCTAATGCCGGCTACGCCGTCCAGTTCACCGGCCAACCGGGCGAAGTCTTCCGTGGTGTTACCGGTAATATTAACGATGACTGGGACTCGCCACTTTGCCCAGGTTGGGGTTTTTTCCGTTATCAGGGCTTTAACGCCAATATTCTGAAATCCGATAGAATTCAGCACACCGTAGGGTGTTTCGGCGATTCGGGGCTGGGGGTTGCCTTCTCTGGACTCAAGGGTGGTGCCCTTACAGACGATGGCGCCCAGCTTCTGAATATCAAACAGTTGGTTATACTCTATGCCGTAGCCAAACGTACCCGAGGCCGTCATTACCGGGTTAGCCAGTAGCAAGCCTTTTCGGTGTTTGGGGGCTAGTTGAATTGAAAGGTCCATATTACTCCTTGTCGTAAATGGTGGCTGGTGCCGGCGGTATTCTCACTCCGGGCAGTAAGACGAAGCCCTAATTATATTGCCTTCCGCCAGAAATAATTATATTTCATTCGTATGGGGGAAGCAAACGGCAGGTATTTATGAAATTATGATAATTAGACCCCCTCACCTCCCGTTCATTAAGGCTAAGTTGTATTTCCACCGGAGACTAAAAATCGGGATATGGCGGGCTTAACTGACTGCCTTCACCTTATGCTCGATACTGGTTGGCTTATCACGGCGGTCATCGGTATTAACGGTAGTCGATACCCTGAGCGCTCCCATGTTAAATGGCACCTCGTGCATTTTCCGCACTAGTTCAAGTATCCGTGCTAAAGATCTCTGAATAACTGTTCCCATCGCCGTTATCTGGTAGCTTATATCGCCAGCGTCTTTGACCACGTTAAGGCGGGCGGCGACATATCGGCTTAAACTGGGAGATGCCGTGCCCAGGGGGACAATTTTTATTATGGCGATTACCGACTCTTTCATTATCGTTTCCTCCTTTTACTGTGTTAATTTGAACCGGTGGCTAATATCATAGCTTAACCCGGTGATTTTGCCGATGCAGTAAGCCGGGTTTGCCGTATAATCGTTTACCCGTATTTCCTTACTATAATACGAGACGAAAATATTGAGAAAATATGTAATGCTAAGTATTGACCAAATCAAATAAATCGGCTACACTATAGCTAGATGTATATGCGAACTTCAGGATTTAGCGAAAACGATTGGATTGGGCAGAGGAAATGTCCAATCGATGTGCCTTGGCGGGCTAATACGACGCTAAAGGCCTTTGGTTTCGCTAACAGTCACCGGTGCGGACAGGTATTGAGCGCCCTTCAGCAGTGGCGACTAATATTTGACTAATCCCGCCGTCCGGCATTTTTCTCTGAAAAACAGACGTTTCATGACATATTTCGATAGCTTACCCGCTGGTATCAGATAGGCAAAAATTAGCATACCTATCTTGAGTATGTTTAGCGGACAGGAGGCAGAAGAAGTGACTACTGATTTTGAACTACTTCGCGCTCGTTTAGAAAAGGAACACAAACACTTAACCGGGGAATTAGCCCTCTTACAGGCAAGCGCGCGGCCGCTGGACGAGCGGCGGGAAGGTAGTCCCTTTGGCAAGAGGGAGGAAGAGGCTACCGAGACCTTTGAACTGGAGAAGCGGCTAGCTCTGGAGAAGCAATTGAAAGACCAGTTGGTAGAGGTAGAACACAGTCTGCATAAACATGAGGCAGGTACTTATGGTTTTTGTGATATCTGTGGTCAAGTTATCGACCCAGCTCGGCTGGAAGCTCGTCCTCAGGCTTCCTTGTGCATGAGTTGTAAGTCGAAACAGGAAAAGAATGCCAAAGGCAAGTGAGATTGGGGGTGGGTGGCGGCGGATGACTTCCTTTTTCCTTATTGTGTTACTCGTGGCAGCCGCCGACCAGTTCAGTAAATTTTGGATACAGTCTAACCTGCCCTTCCAGCACTCACTATTTGAGATAGGCTTCTTTCGGATTACACATATTCATAATAGCGGAGCCGCCTTCGGCTTATTTCAGGGCTATTCCTTTGCCCTGGCTATTGTCGCCTCGGTAGGTGTTGCCCTGCTGCTGACCTATGCCCTCGTCGTTTATCGGCGTTACCCCTTTCTGGACAATCTACCAAACCGGGTGGCGGTAGGCTTGATTCTCGGTGGCACGGTAGGTAACTTGATTGACCGGCTGCGCTTTGGTTACGTTACTGACTTCATTGATCTTAATTTCTGGCCGGCATTTAACGTCGCCGATTCTGCGGTAACCGTCGGTGCCATCCTGTTTGCTTACTCTATCCTCTTTATTGCCGGAGGAGAGAAATACCGAGCTATCGGTTGAAAGCGCCAAAGGGAGACCCGGGCCGGGAGTATGAAGGGGCGAAGCCCCCTCAAAACCTATTCCTTTCCCTTCCTTAAAGCGGAGAATTAAAGGGGATAGAGTTACTCCTTCCTCGGAAGGATATAGGGGGTGAGGTTGATAAGCAATCCCAGGGAATGTAGTTTTACGGTTGATAAGCCGGGGGTTCGGCTGGATAGGTATGTCGTGGACAGGTGTCCGGAACTTTCCCGGGCGCAGGCTCAAAAGCTGATTGCGGACAGGAATATTACGGTAAATGACTGGCAGGTTAAAGCAAGCTTTAAACTCAATAGTGGTGACAGAGTAAACGTTGTTATACCCCCCACCCCGCCCGCTGCCTTGTCCCCCGAAGATATTCCGCTGAACATAATTTATGAGGATGCTGACCTTCTGGTGGTTGACAAACCCGCCGGACTGACGGTTTACCCGGCGCCGGGACACCCCAGCCACACCCTGGTTAATGCTATTCTGTCGCACATTCCCGAATTACCGGGTAACACGCTGCGGCCGGGGATTGTGCACCGGCTGGACAAGGATACCTCCGGGCTGATGGTGGTGGCCAGGAACAGTCAGGCTCAGGCTAACCTGATAAGCCAGTTCCGGGAGCGTCAGGTGGTTAAAATTTATCTGGTGCTGGTTAAAGGGCACCTCGAACCGGAGCGTGGCGCTATTGAGGCGCCCATTGGACGTGACCCACGCAACCGGAAACGGATGGCGGTGGTAGATGGGGGAAGGGAAGCGCGTACCGGGTATCAGGTCGTTAAGTATACGGAGAAATATACCCTTCTTGAAGTCGAGATGGAGACAGGACGCACCCACCAGATACGGGTTCACCTTGCCGCTATCGGCTTTCCGGTGGTGGGTGATAAAACCTACGGCGTAAAGTCACCGTATCTAGCACGGCAATTTCTCCACGCCGCCCGCCTTGGCTTCCGTCTTCCCGCCACCGGCGAATACGTGGAGTTTGAGTCTGAACTGCCCCCGGATTTAGCGCAGGCGCTGAAAGATATCAGCTAGTTATGTAGGTTTTTTATCGACCCTATCCCCTTAATCCCCTTCCCCTTGTTAAGGGGAAGGGGAAGAATAATAGAAAGAGGGGCGTAGCCCCTCTTAAACACCCCAACATATTAAATTAAAGCTACATCAAGGGAAAGTAATTTTTCAGGCGGCTTTTTCCCTACCGAACTCATACCTATTAGCTCAGAGTAAGGAAAGTCACAGAGAGGGGAAGCCTTCGAATATGCTTATGTATAGGGAGTTTTAGAGAGACGAAGTCCCTCTAGCCTGACCATTTCCCCCTCTCCTTACCAGCGAGAGGGGGGATACAGGGGTAAAATAACTTCTAGAATCTTGGTGGGTGGGATGGTAGAATGGGGAAAAAGTGAAAAATGGATGATAGTAAGATTTTAGGAAGATTGGACAGTCTAATTAGCATGGGTGAGAGCGTTCTGGTAACAAAGTATGATCAGCATTTTGGAGGCACGATTTTCTTTAGTCGTGTGGATGTTGGTATATTTCAGTAGTGGCGCACAAGTTCTCTAGCCTTTCTAAATGCTCTACCTTCTGAATACATTTACGGACGTGAATTTGAAGGGAGGTGTAAAGAATCCGACTATGACAATGCTGAAATGGGGTTGGGAATCCTTAGAGCCGTACGAGATGACATTAAGGGTGGTTATCTCTAGAAAATAGAGATACTTGTTTCTGCCCGTGTATTTTCTGATTTTTTAGAGATGGCTGAGTATCTTTTGGATAATGGTTACAAAGACCCATCAGCTTCACTGATTGGCGCAGTCCTTGAAGATGGGCTTCGGCGTATTTGTGGTAATAACAACATTACCGTGAAGTCTGACGATAATATTAGTTCTTTAAACCAGAAATTTGCAGATAAAGGAGTATATAATTGGTTTAAGTAGAGGGAAATTGAAGTTTGGAATAAGGTTCGTGACTGTGCTGACCACGGTCGTTTTAGTGAATACAGGCCAGACGACGTAACAGATATGCTTAGAGGTATTCGAAGTTTTATAGCTGATTACTTGAAATAGGAGATGTATTTTACGTGACTAACCAAGTGAGAGTCCGCTATGCGCCCAGCCCAACCGGCTATCCCCACGTGGGGAATATCCGGACGGCGCTGTTTAACTGGCTCTTTGCCCGC
>CAYFGR010000014.1:0-21442 GCA_964343135.1 uncultured Dehalococcoidales bacterium | reverse complement strand
ACTTTAATACCCTGGATGAGGCTCTAATGTCGATTGATGCTGCCGTAGATTGCGACCCGGATGCCGTCAAGTTCCAGACCTTCCGGGCGGATACAATAACCGGCCGGGACCTGGATTTCCCCAAGGAAGCCGGCGGCACCTCTCAGTATGAGGAGTTCAAGCGATACGAGTTGTCCGAAGAATGGCACCGGGAATTATTCAAATATGCTGATGAGAAGAATATTATCGCCTTTTCCACACCGTCCCATCCAACTGACGTAGCGCTTCTGGAAAGGCTGGGGGTTCTGCTGTATAAGATTGGCTCGGACGACTGTACCAATCTCCCGTTTCTGAAGTATGTTGCCGAGACCGGCAAACCCATGATTGTTTCCACCGGCATGGCAAATCTGGCGGAGGTGGAAGAAGCCGTGAAAACCATTCTCTCCACCGGGAATAACCAGCTTATGTTATTGCATACCGTGTCCAATTATCCGATAGGGGATGTGGGACAATTAAACCTGAGAGCAATTCAAACACTGCAACGTGCTTTTAATAGTGAAATCCCGGTTGGATACTCCGACCATACCACCTCGCTCACCATTCCGGTGGCGGCGGTAGCCCTGGGCGCTTGCCTTTACGAACGGCATTTTACTATTGATAAGAATCTGGAGGTGCCGGATGCCTTCTTATCGGCTGACCCTGCCGAGATGAAAGCGATAGTAACCGCCATCAGGGAGGCGGAGCGGGCTCTGGGAGACGGGATAAAGCGGCCGGCCTCCTCGGAGACGGACATGCGCCAGGACACCCGGAAAAGTATTATCGCCCTGACCAACATTAAACGGGGTGAAGAGATTACCGCAGACCGGGTAATCATAAAAAGGCCGGGTTCTGGTATTGAACCCAAGCATTTAGGTGTCGTCATCGGACGGAAAGCGACCGTAAATATTAAAGAGGACGAGGTAATTACCTGGGATAAAATCTAGCCAGTGATTCAGCTAATGAAAGTGGTATTTCGAACCAGGGGCAACCATAAACAGGGGATGGGTGATGTGATGGGGTCACTGGCGATAGCCGATGCCTGCCGTGACCGAAATCCCGGGGACGCCATTACCTTTATCGTGGATAATGATAAAGAAGCTATCGCTGCCGTACTTGACGCAGCTTTCAAAGTACAGGTGGCGGATAGTCTTGAACAGGAGATAACGCAGGTCAAGGAAATCAGCCCCAGGGTGATTGTGGTCAATATGTATAAGAACGATGCCGAAAGGCTGAAGCTCTTAAAAGAAAATACCCGGCTTCTGGTTGCCATAGATGACCCGAGTGATGCTGCCCGGTGGGCTGATATCAGGGTAAATCCGTTGTATTATATTGACGATGCCGTAACTGACCCGGCTTACGTGGCTTTGAGAAAAGAGTTCATTCGGGCCAATAAAATTGGTAAGGTGATTAAAGATAAAGTGGAGACAATACTGGTGACCCAGGGCGGTGCTGATACCTACGGTTTTCTCCCTAAAATTATTGGCGCGTTGGACGGTATTGAAAGGGATAGCCGGATAGACGTTGTCATTGGGCCGGCTTTCAAACATCACGAGCAACTGGAAGAGGCAATAAATAACAGCGAAAGAAGTTTTAATATCATTTATAATGCCACTAACATGTGTGCATTGATGCAGCAGTCTGACCTGGCGGTAACCGCCGGCGGAAATACCATGTTCGAACTGGCCTGTGTCGGCGTGCCGGCAATTGTGCTCTGCGCCGAGGAATTTGAGGTGGAGACCGCCCGCCGGATGGAGGAATATGGTGCTGTGGAGAATCTGGGTTTTGGCGGCATAGTTTCGCCAGACAGGATATATGAAAGAGTCAGGTTACTCATGCCGGATAAAAGCCGGCGCACAATAATGAGCCGGAGAGGACAGAAGCTGGTTGATGGCAGGGGGGCGGAAAGAGTGGTTAAATTAATGGCACAAAGTCTCGGAGGGTAGAACAAGATGAGAGTCCTGGTTATTGCTCCGCACATGGATGACGAGGTTCTTGGCGTTGGCGGTACTATTGCCCGACATATCTCAGCAGGGGATGACGTATATGTCTGCTTTGCCGCCCATCGCGTCTACGACCACCGGTACGATGAAGCGCAGAACCGGGCCGAGATGCAAAATGCCTTAAAAGCTAGGGAAATATTAGGGTATAAGGAAGCCAAATTTTTCAATCTGGACGATGAGAGGCTGGACGCCTGCATTCAGGACGTAATCATTCCGATAGAAGCCTATCTGGCTGAGGTTAAGCCGGAGGTAGTTTATATCAATCATGGCGGTGATAACCATCAGGACCATAAAGCGGTGTTTCAGGCAGGGATGGTGGCACTGCGCCCTAACGTAAACGTGGGCATTAAGCGGATATTGTGCTATGAAGTGCCATCATCAACAGAGCAGTCTCCCCCTCTCGGTGAGTTTGCCTTTTTACCCAATTTTTTTATGAATATCGAAAAATACCTGCCAACTAAAATTAACGCCTTGCACTGTTATGAAAGGGAGAAAAGAGAGTTTCCCCACCCCCGTTCGGATAAAGCCGTTGGAATACTGGCTATGAAACGCGGCAGTGAGGTCGGTCTTAACGCCGCCGAGGCGTTTATGGTCATCAAAGAGTTGTGGTTATAAAGCGGCCACCGCTAAGTTACCGGTACTAAAGGTTGTTGATGGATGAGCGGGAATAAACCTGATATAAACGGTAAAACCCTGGCCATTATCCAGGCTCGGATGGGTTCTCAAAGACTCCCCGGGAAGGTGATGCTGCCGGTAGCCGGCGAACCGCTCTTAAAGCTGATATTTGACCGGTTAAAGCGGTCAGAAGGGATAGATAGAATTATCCTGGCAACCTCAATAAACAGTGAAAACGACACCCTTGAGGAACTTGCCCGGAACGAGTCCATTGTTTGTTCCCGGGGCTCGGAGGGCGATGTCCTGGACCGATTTTACCAGGTGTCACGGAGAGAGCGGGACTTCCGGTTTATTATCCGGGTTTGTGGGGATAATCCCCTGATTGACCCGCGGGAGGTAGATAGACTGGTCAACTTTCACCGGGGCGGACAGTATGACTACTCTTTCAATCACATTCCTTATGATGATAATGGCTATCCGGATGGCGTCGGGGCTGAGATTTTATCCCGGGACATGCTCAAGTATATCTGGGACAGGGCAGACAAAGCTCATCAGAGGGAACACTGCTTTGATTATATCTGGGATAATATGAGTCAGTTTAAGTTTGGCGTATTGAGGGCTCGGCATAATATTAGAAGGCCGGATATTAAACTGGATGTGGACACCGGGGAAGACCTGGCTTTTTTGCGGAGTTTGCTTGACCGCCTGAGTTATGACCGGATTGTACGCCTGAATACGGCAGAGCTAATCCAAATTTATGATGAAAAAGGGTGCCGAACGTGAAAGTTGTGGCTACTATTGAAGCTCGCATGGCGGCGAGTCGTCTTCCCGGAAAGGTTATGCGGGAGCTAATGGGTAGGCCGGTACTGCACCGGGTGGTGGAACGTATCTCACAGGCAAAATCGGTCGATGAGGTGGTTGTTGCCACCAGTGTTAACTCCGGGGATGATGTCATTGCAAGCTACTGCCGGGCAAACGGCATATCGCATTACCGGGGCAGTAAAGATGACGTGCTGGGGCGTGTTGTTGAGGCTGCCGTAGAGTTCGGGGGGGAGGTGATTGTTCAACTTGGCGGCGATAATCCGTTCTACGACCCCGATATTATTGACCATTTAGTGGATATCTACCGGAAGGGCGACTTTGATTATGTCTGCAATGACCTGGAGCTAACTTACCCCAATGGCGTCGAGGTTCACGTTGTTTCTCTGGAGACCCTGAAAAGTGTCGTGGCAAGGACGGCTGACCGGCTGGACCATGAGGACGTAGTGCGTTATATCTGGGAGCACCCCGAGCAATACCGTATCAAGAACGTCAGCGCTCCCAAGGAGTTATGTGCGCCGGATGTCCGTCTGACGCTGGACTATGAGGAAGACTATACGGTGATCGTCAAGGTTTTCGAGGCGCTCTATCCGGAGAACCCGGATTTTAGAACCGTTGATATCCTTGACTACCTTGCTTCTCATCCTGGTGTCAAGGATATCAACGCCCATTGCGAACAAAAATCAGCGCCCTATGTCTCCCAGGAGAAGGCGGGGTCTTGAGGATGTATAGCGCGGGAATAATTGGCTGTGGCGACATTGCCGGCGGCTACGACGAGAGAAGCGGAGCGCCCGGGGTTTATACCCACGCCGGCGCTTATAGAAAAAGCGGCCGGGTACAGGTAAAAGCGGCGGCTGATATTAATGCGGCGCGTTTGCAAAGCTTTGCCCGTTACTGGGGCATTGATAGAACCTTTGCAAGCTATGAAGAGCTGATTCAAAAAGGGCCCTATGATATTGTCAGCGTTTGCACTCCGGACCGGACCCACTCCGAAATAATTTCCCGCCTGATTGAGAATAAAGCCGCCCGGGTTATTTTTGCCGAAAAACCGCTGGCCATGAGCGTTGCCGAGGCGAATCAGGTTGTTCAGAATGCGGAATCGGCGGGGATTGAGATAATATTGAACCACCAGCGCCGCTGGGAGCCCCATCATCTCAGACTTCGCGATTTTCTCCGGAGCGGAGGCATCGGTATTGTTCAGTCTGCTTGTGCCTACTACGTTAAGGGTTTATTTCATATTGGCGGCACCGTCGTGGATACCATTCGCTATTTAATTGACGATGTGGACAGCGTGTTGGCTTTGCCTCCCACGGACCGTGGCAGCCTGCCGGACGACCCAACGATAAGCTTTGTCCTTTTTCTGAAGAACGGAGCCAAGGCGGTAATGCTGGGCGGTGACCAGTTTGGCCAGAAATACGGAATCTTTGAGCTGGATATCCTGGGCACGGAAGGGAGAGTCAGGTATCTGGATGAAGGACACCGCTTCAACTTCTATGCGGTAGAGGAATTTTCTCACTATCCGGGTTTCCAGGAACTGGTGGCAAAACCGGAGAGGGAAACTACAACTGAGCTTAACTTTGCCGTACATCGCGTTGTAGAACATATTATCGGGTTGCTCCAAAGCGGCGGCGGTGACGTGACCAACTCAGCTCGTGAAGGCTTGCGTGATATTTTAATCTTGGAATCCATAAAAGATTCCATCGGGAGAGGTTTTCAGATTGTCAAAGTCCCGGAATAATACGGTTCAATCTCAAAGGCGTATTCTGTGCTTTGCCCGCGAAGCCGGCGGTGCCGAAGCAATAGCTCCGGTGGTAAAGAACTTGGGGCATTCGTACCGCGTCCTGTTGCTGGCTAAAGATTTTGCGGTGCCCGTCTTTCAAAGCCATAATCTAGAGTACCAGGAATATATCATTCATAGTGCTGAAGCTTTGGCAGGGCTAATTCGGAAAATCTGGGACGGACGGCTGCCTGATGTTGTCCTGACCTCCGCGACCAGTCTCCCCTGGAATGATATGACGGAGCGTCTCTTGTGGCGCTGGGCGCGGGAACACGCTATCCCTTCAGTAGCGGTCATCGACCAGTGGCAGAATTACGGGCTGCGCTTCAGTGGTTGTAATCCTGATGAGCACCTGGCTTACCTACCCATCCGTATTACCACTCTGGATGAGCGGGCTCGTGAGGAGATGATTAGTGAGGGCATCCCGGCGGAAATAATTGCGGTTACCGGTCAGCCGGCGTTGGATGCCCTGTTTGATGAGCGGCAGGCTTTTACTTCAGCCAGCCGAAAAGTGGTTAGAGATAAGGCGGGCGCCGAGCCGGATTCATTCCTGGTCCTTTATGTCAGCGAGGCAATGAAGCGTGATTTTGCCGATAGCCTGGGATACACTGAGAAGTCGACCTTGGAGTTCCTGATTGGAACGCTTTCGGCGCTTGTTGACGAGACCGGTATGAAACCTCACCTTGTGGTGAAGCTTCATCCGCAAAACACCCCCGCCGACTTTGCCGGTATTGATTTCACCAAGGCTCGCCGGAAGTTCGCCATCAGTTTGATTCAGCAGGAAATACCGCCCCGTCCGTTAGCGCTTGCCTCGGACCTGGTGGTGGGTATGACGTCCGTGCTTCTGGTAGAGTCCATATTGTTAGGCGTTCCCACTCTGAGTGTTACGCTGAAAAGTAAGCAGGATGCTGACCTCGTGGCGATTTCATTAGGGGCATTACCCCAGTTACGAACCGAAGGCGAGGCGGCGGACGCAATAGGCAGCTTAATCCGGGATGCGGATTTCAAGACACGGTGGATGGAGCGGCAAAAGAGGTTAAATGTTTTACCAAATGCTACCGAAAGGGTCGTCCGGGAAGTGGAGAATCTGCTGCCGGTTAATGACCTGACTAATATAGGTTCGTGAGGGGTTAGCTACTATGGAAAAACTGGCTTATCTAGGCGGTCCAAGAGCGTTTCCGGGGTCATTTCCATCCCATATCACCACCGATGAAAGGGACGTCGAAAGTTTGGTGCGTGTCCTCAGGAAAGGTTTGCTCTCCGGCTACGAGGGTTCAAATAATGAGTTATTTATGGGCGGCCCTGAAGTTCGGCAATTTGAGGCGGAATGGCGGGAGTACTTCGGGGTAAAGCATGCCCTGGCGGTTAACTCGGCTACCTCTGGCTTGTACTGTGCCATCGGCGCCGCCGGTTGTGGCCCGGGTGATGAGGTTATCATAACACCGTGGACGATGTCCGCCAGCGCCGCGGCTATTATGGGCTATAATGCCATCCCGGTATTTGCTGACATTGCACCGGATACCTTTAACATAGACCCGGAGAGCATTCGTGAACGGCTATCCGACCGCACCAGGGCAATCATGGTAGTCAACCTGCTGGGGCAATCAGCCGATATGGACCCGATAATGGAAATCGCTCAACAGCATAATCTCTGCGTGATTGAGGATGCGGCACAATCCATCGGTGCTTACTACCAGGGACGCTTTTCCGGAACGATTGGGCACATCGGGGTGTTTAGCCTGAACTGTAATAAACTGATTCAGAGTGGAGAGGGCGGGGTTGTCGTCACCAATGATGATGAACTGGCACACCGGGTGAGCCTGATTCGCAACCACGCTGAAGCCGTTATCGGTACCGGTATGCCCGTAAACAGCTTAATTAATATGCTGGGATGGAACTACCGGATGACCGAGATTGAAGCCGCTATCTCAAGAGTTCAACTCACCAAGCTTGAGGGCTTGATAGCAGAAAGGCGTAAGCTGGCGGAATACTTCACCGAAGGTATAGCTACGCTGGATGGTCTCATTCCACCGGTGATAAGGCAGGATTGTACCCACGTCTATTATCGGTATCCTATTAAACTCGACCGCTCAAAGATACCGGTTAACTCCCGTGAGTTTACCAGGGTATTAAACGCTGAAGGACTGGTTTTTGATACCGGATTTACCCCTTTATACTATCAACCACTGTACCAGCAGAAAATTGTGTATGGGGATAAGGGGTGCCCGTTTAGCTGTCCGTTTTACGAAAAGGAAATTAATTATTCCGAGGGTTTGTGCCCGGTAGCGGAACGATTGGAAAGAGATGCCATTACTACCGAGGAAATCCGTCCCCCGCTCAGCATACCGGATGTTGGAAAAATGGTTTATGCCTTCCGTAAAGTCCTCCATTATCGCGAGCAATTGCCGGAAATAGTAAGGAAACGAGCTAAATAATGAAAAACTTTCTCAAAGAGCATCTAAATGTAGCGTGGCTTCGTCCGGCGAGTGCTCTTTGGGATGCCATCGCCTCTACTGTTATTTACCGGCATAAAATGGAGTCTATATCTGATTCCAGCGGTAGGCGAAGTTAATTTCAAGAGAGACTCTACGCATGGGAGGTTGTTTGAATTGAAGGTTCTCTTTATCTATCCCAATACAAGCGGAGCGGGGGAAATTCCTCTTAGTATTGGTTATTTGCAATCTGCGCTAAAACGCGATGGACACGATGTTAAAATCTTTGATTTGTCAATGTATAAAGCATATTCTTCTACGTCGGATGAATTACAGACTAAAGTTGGACAGTTCAAACCAGTCGAAGCCAGGAATGGCTTGCCCGTTCCAATTATAAAAGATCTCGACCCGGAGACAGACTTACTTCAAATTATTAAAGATTACAATCCGGGATTGGTAGCAGTAACTTCATTTACAACCAATTTTAAGGTTGGCATATCACTTTTAGAGTTTATTAAGCGGTATTTTAAGGATATCTATACTATTTATGGTGGAATACATACGACATTACTTCCAGATGAAGTAATCAGTGAGCCATCAGTGGACATGATTTGTATTGGAGAAGGCGAGGAATTGCTCGTTGAACTATGCAACAAGCTGGAATCCAATTCGAACATTACTTCAATTAAAAATCTTTGGATAAAATCCAATGGTAAAATCATAAAAACCGATTTGAGACCTTTGATTGCCCCGGATAATTTACCCGTTTTGGATTTTGATGGTTTTGATGGTTATAATTTTTATAGACCATTAGCCGGGAGCCTCTTCAGGATGGCTAATGTGGATATTAGCCGGGGTTGTCCCTTCCGCTGTTCTTACTGTGTTAATCACACGTTTCAAAGGCTGTTCGCCGGATTGGGAAAGTATCATAGGGTAAAATCCGTAAAAAAAGCAATCGATAATTTAGTTCATGTTAAAGATAAATATAATATTGAAATGATGCGATTCTGGGATGAGGATTTCGGAGTTTTTAAACTGGATTATCTGAAAGAATTTGCCGAAGAATATAATGAAGAAGTAAACCTGCCGTTTTTGATATATGCCGGCGTCAGCAGTCTTAATAGGGAGAAATTAGAAGTTCTAAAAGATATGGGTTGTGTCACCATCGGTATGGGTATTGAAAGTGGCAGTGAACATATCAGAAGAAATATTTTAAACAGGAGAATGTCCAACGAAAAAATTGTAAAAGTATTTAATCTGGTAAGAGACATCGGGATTAGAGTTTCAGCATATAATATGATTGGATTACCATTTGAGACAAGGGAGAATATTTTTGAAACAATTGAACTTAACAGAAAAAGTAGACCGGATACATCATCAGTTGTATTCCTTGAGCCTTATCCGAATACGGGCATATACTCTGTGAGTATAGAGAACGGATATATTGAACCGGGCTATGTTCCGACTTATGATTTTTTTACTCCGCATATTAAGGAAAAACTCATATCTCACAAGGAATTAAAGGGATTAATTAAGACGTTTACCTTGTATACCAAAGTACCGCGCCTACTCTTTCCGCTGGTGAGAATTTGTGAGCAAGATAATTTAATTTCCAATTCCTTATTCAGGATTTTAATTAAATTTTACGGTGGACATTGATATGGGGAGTTGATGAAGTGGCTGGAGGGTTAAAAGTGAGTAAAGACGGCACTGTTTACTTGAAAAATCATCTAAATGTAGCCTGGCTTCGTCCGGAGAGTGCCCTTTGCGATGCGATAGCTTCAACTATTATATCGAAGCACAAAATTAAGTCTCCGTCATTAGACATGGGTTGTGGAAATGGCATCTTTAGCTTTATCACCGCCGGCGGCGATTTCTCCATTGATTATGATTGGTATATAAACGTTGATGTCGCCGGGTTCTGGGAAAACAAAGATATTTACAATACCTGTAATGTCAACAAGCTGGAACAATATATCGTAAAAAAACCGGAGTATACTTTTACCTATGGCTTGGACCATAAAAATAACTTATTAACTCAGGCGGGAAGCCTGGGATTTTATGACAATATGATATTGCATGACGCCAATCAAATTCTGCCGTTTGAGAATTCAACATTTAATACGGTCTTTTCCAATATCCTCTACTGGTTGAATGAGCCACTGAAATCACTGGGAGAAATACACCGGATTCTTCATAATGGCGGTAGAGCTTTGATTTGTATTCCAAACGTGAAGTTTGCCGAATATTGCTTTACTTTTAGCTGGGAAGAGAAAAAATCAAGCCTGCTTAAAAAATTGAATCGAGGACGTTCCGAAGCTGTGCAGTGGTCTGCATCCTATGATGAATTTATCAAGCTGGCGAAAAACGCCGGTTTCAGTATTGTTGACCACATGTATTATTGGTCACGTTTAACATTGACGATATGGGATATCGGGCTCCGTCCCATTTCCCCGTACCTGATTAAAATGGCGAACAAGCTAAGTCCGGAAGATAGACGGGCTATCAAATTGGAGTGGGTCGATACTCTCGGTGAGATTCTGTTGCCTCTCTATGAAATGGAAATGAATAGCCAGGAAGAGGGCGGGTTCCACTTCTTCGTTTTGCAAAAATAAAATAACCTGGGTGATATTAAGTGCCAAACACCACCATGATTTACCAGGCATGGTAAGCGAGAAAATTATCAAAGAGATTATTCGAAAATACGCGGGGAGCTTTGATGCTAGAGTCCTTATCTTGCTGGAGCATGAAGAGCAGGTCAAGGACTGCCTGAAGTGGCTCGATGAGGTAAAAGCTCAGACACAGATTATCGCCCTTTCTCCGTTTGCCATCTATGAGCTAGACCAGCAGAACGTACCCTGTAAAATCCCTGATGATTATTATGATCCCCAGGAGCTGTACCATTTTGGGCTGGGTAATTATCAGAGAATCGAAGACTTCAGCAGTTTAATTGATAAGCGTATCCACAAGGCTTGTCCTGCCGTCGCCGAACGAGGCATTCGACCGGCTCTTTTTAGCCTTTACCACCTTAAACTGATTTATGATGCTGCTGTGATTCGCCTGTTTCAGTTATCTCACATAATTGATGCCGAGAAACCTGATGTTATTTTTGTTTATGACGATAGGGAGTATCCCTTCGGAATCTCCGCAACAGCACCTTATTTTCTCTTTGACAGAAGAGAATCGGTGTATACTCGCCTCCTGAAGCTTGCCGGGTGGAAAGTACCCGTAATCGCATTACCCTACGTTCCGCACCCGGCAGAAACCAATGCCCCGCAGGAAAGTAACCAAAATGTCAAAGGGAAATTCAGGGACAGGTTATTAAAGTGGTTGTGGCTTCGTCCCATATTATACGAGACCGCGGTTGCCATCCGACTCCGGGCATGGCGTGGGCTTTTCAGGATATTGAAAGGCGGTATAACCGGGCGTAAGAATTATCCGGTGTTGCTTTATGGGGGGGCGTATAACTGGAACGATTGCCGAGTCGAATTACTATCGGCAGGAATTACCCCCATTCTTACCATGTCTGACAATTTAGGGTATTGGTTAAGCGAGCCTTTATCGGAAAGGGTGAATTCGAGGAGCTTACCTGATGTCTGGCAAGAACTAAAGACAGACGACGAATTTCGCAGTTTCTTTATATGGCAGGATATTGATTTCTTCCCGGTATTGGAGGAGCGGCTTCAATTCCTGGTGGAGAGGTTGCCCTTAGTCTGCCTGAAGGCTTATGACCAGGTGAATGAAGTATTAATAAAAAGTGAAGTTAAAGCATTACTTTCTTCCGGATGGGCGGTGTGTACCGACCATTCAGTGGCACAAGCCGCCCACAATGCCGACATACCAGTGATTATCTGGCAGCATGGCAGCTACGGTTATATGAATCAGCCCCTGGTTATTTACAATGAAATGATGGGGACTGACGCCCTTTTTGTCTTTGGCGAAGGGGTCGTTGAGAAATATGCCGAGCCGGCAAAGCGTCTTGGCACAAGGCTTATCCCGGTAGGCTCAACTTCACTGGAAGCTATGAATAGTAAGATACTTAGTGATAAAGTTAAGAAGCTATTCCCGTTGAATTCGCAGAAAAAGACTCTGCTATATGCAACTGCCAATTTTTATCAGAATGACCTGTACGTATCACTCTCGCCACCGTTCTCAGATAACCATTTCTGGTATACTCAGCGGATGATTCTGGATGTCCTTGCCAGGCATCGAGATTACAACATCGTGGTAAAATTAAGTCCCGCCCGTGGTTACCGGGATACTCCGTTAAGCAGTTACGCCAGCGAAAAGGGAATTGAAAACTGCCGCTTCATCAAGGATGAGTGCTCCTTCACCGATTTGCTGGCACTGGCAGATGTGCTGGTGATTGACTTCCCGAGCACGGTTCTCCTGCAGGCGCTGAGCACCTTAAAACCGATATTCGTGTTTACCGGGCACCTACATATTGATGACCGGGCGCAGGAATTACTGGCGCGCCGTGCTTCCTGTCATCGGCAGTTGGCCGACTTTACTGATGCCTTAGATAGATTTCTCACTGGCGGTAAAACGATGGTGGACTTAAATGATAGAGAATTCTTGAGGAAATATGGTACGGCAGACGGTATGAGTGGCCGGAAAGCCGCCACGACACTTGTGAACATAATACGAAACCATCGCCAGTAACTACGGCAAAGATAGAGTGGGTAAAATGCCGGCCTGGGACGAAAAGGAGGCTACCGGAACTTGAAACAGCAGGCTTTTCTTCGAAGGGTGGTAAAGGCGTTATTCGGCCGCTTTCTTAGCCGACTGTTCTATCAACCGCGTATCGATGAGAAAGGCGCGCCGACATCGCTGAGGCCCTTCTTCGGGGAGATAAACCGGAAATTAATTGAAAAAGGCGATACGCCTCTCTGGATTATCACCAAAGAGGCGTGCTGGGAATTATACACGTCCACGCCCTATGCCGAGAGTACGGCACATGTAATGACCCAAAAACCAGCCGGAATAGTCCAGTTCCTGCACGAATTTTGGAGTCCGCAGGTTAAGCAAAATGATAGTATTCTGGAACTGGGGACCGGTCCCGGGGCGATTCTGAACCATCTTTATGACCTTGGCTATGTAAATTTGCAGGGGATTGAAATCAGCCAGTATGCGGTTACTGAAATGAAAAAGGCTTTCCCTGAGTTAATGGCGAACTGCAATATTTTCAATGGTAGCTTGGAAGATGTGCTACCCAAACTTGATACCGCTTCAGTGGATATCATATTCACTATGGCCGTCGCTCAACACATTCATCCGACGAGTAACTTCGTGTTCAATGAAATGGTAAGGGTGTCCAAGAAGTATATCTGTACCATTGAGATGGAGGTTGGAAACTGCAGTTACATCTTCGCTCGTAACTACCGGCGAGTGTTTCAAGAGCGGGGTTGCGCCCAGTTAAAATCGGCTCTAATCACCCGGGAAGCGTTCCCCGGCGTGAGCCGGATTTATGATGGCTATGTGATCAGGCTCTTCAGCATTGTTTGATAATTTATACTCTAACTGTAGTCTTAACGGGAAACCCGATATTGGTGTCTATGTATGAAAGTCCACGGCTCTGCTATTACTGAGTTGTTCTCAATACTGAACACGCATACAGATTGCCCCGCCACCCTTCCGGGGAAGAATTAACCCTACCTGTCCCGTCATAGGTGTGCCGTCCAATTTATCCTTGTGGCTCCTGTCAGATTTGATTTACAATGGTTACATTAGTGAGGACTTATTTTGATATGGATTATCGGCAGGCGGAAACATATATCTTCAGCTACACTGATTATGAAAAGATACCGATGCCGCACGACCCGGTTAACTATGACCTCAGGCGGATGGAGGAACTGCTGGCACGGTTGGGTAACCCTCACTTAGGCGCTCGGTCAGTGCACATCGCCGGTACCAAGGGTAAAGGAAGTGTCGCCGCTATGGTAGCCTCGGCGCTGTCTGACTCCGGTTATAAGACCGGTCTTTACACCTCACCCCACCTGCATACCTGGCGGGAACGCATGAGGGTTAATGGGGAACTGATTACGGAAGCCGAATTCGTGGCGCTGGTGGCGAGACTCAAACCCGAAGTTGAAGCCGTGAACCGAAGAGCCGCCTACGGTCAGCTGACTACCTTTGAATTACTCACGGCACTGGGCTTTGCCTTTTTTAAGCGGAAGGGAGTCGCCTTTCAGGTACTGGAGGTGGGGATGGGAGGTAAATTTGACGCAACCAATGTAATAATCCCGGAAGTCAGCATTATCACCTCTATCAGTTTTGACCATACCGAAGTGCTGGGTAACACCCTGGCGAAGATTGTCGGTGAGAAGACCGGTATTATTAAACCGGGCAGTCCCGTAGTAATGTCACCCCAGACTGATGAAGCGGCTCAGGTGATTGAGGTAATCTGTCTCAAACGAGGCGCGCCGTTAATTCGGGTGGGCAGCGAGGTAACCTGGCAGGCTATCGGCTTTGAAAGCGACCGGCAAAGACTTCAAGTACGGGGCAGATTAAACAGCTATCAATTAACCCTACCGCTACTGGGTCAGTACCAGCTGGAGAATGCCGCGGTGGCGGTGGCGGCCCTAGAGATTCTAGCGGAAAAGGGCTTTAAGATATCCCGAGATAACATCATGCGGGGGCTGGCGGGGGTAAACTGGCCCGGTCGGCTCCAGATACTGAGGCGTCACCCGCGGCTGGTGGTTGACGGAGCGCACAACCCCGACTCAGCCACTAAATTGAGGCAGGCTCTGGAGCAGTACTTCGGGTTATCGGCGTTAAAGGATAAATCCGGCACCGCTACCCCCAGGGTCCTGGCCATCGGGGTATCCAGTGATAAAGATATCGCCGGTATTGTCTCCGCTCTGGTGCCTCTCTTTAATAAAGTCATTGTTACCCGCTCCCGTCACCCGCGGTCAATGGCTCCGTCAGTGGTGGCCGCTGAATTTACCAAATATGGAGTTGAGGCGCAGGTAACTCCGGATATACCGGCGGCACTGTCCGCCGCGCTGGATATAGCGGGAAAGAATGGTTTTATCTGTGTTACCGGCTCGTTATTTATCGTCGGCGAGGCGATTGAGGAGGCGGGCGAGGTGGCCGGTTAACCTTCAGTTAACCGGCAGGTATCTTCAGCTCTTAGACGCGGGAAAGAACCGAAAAATCAGGCATGGTTATGGCTTCTTCCGGCAGCATTTTGACTAGAATTCTCTCCAGTGCCATGGTATGGCTGCAAAGCCCCCAGCTTGAGAAAAAACGGCAGGAACATTGCCACTTCCCATCCTGTAAACTGACCTTATAGCTATCGTGTTCTCCCTGGAATTTTACGGAAAGCTCTGAGAAGGTGATCCGTTCCGTTTCTTGAGCGTAGCGTTTGGCTTTTTCGATTTTCCCAATCAGGCTAGACTGCATAACTTAACCTCCTCAACCTAAAAAGCACTGAACTCAACCGAGCCAGTGCTTTTTTTCAGATTGACATCAGAATTATCGCTGTCATACACATACCCGCATTTCATCTTACTGGAACTATATTCTATTTTACTCCTTCATGGCGGATAAGTCCAGATGAATATTGAGCCTGTCAAGCGTGGCGGAGACAAAATATTTTTTTGATTTGCCCTGAGTTACGTAATTGCGGTAAAATTTAACGAAGAAACTTATATGAGGTGGAGTAGTGCCTACGTATGACTATGAGTGTGGTCTTTGCTGTTATGCTTTTGAGAGGAAACAGAGGTTTGACGAGGAGCCGGTAGCCGAATGCCCCGAATGTGGCGGGAAATCTCGCCGGGTAATTAACTCGGTTCCTATTATTTTTAAAGGCAGCGGCTTTTATGTCACCGATAATCGAAAGAGTGGTGATGACGGTAAAGCCGGTGGTGTCGTTAAGTCCAAAGAGAAAAAACCCAGCAAGGACAAAAAAAAGGAGCCCGTTGGGGGTGAAAGCACTACTACAGCGAGTTAGTGAAGCTTCGGTAAGTGTGGCTGGTGAGGTAGTAGGCAGGATTGGTCAGGGTCTGGTGGTATTGGTCGGGGTGGCTGGCAGAGACACCGGGGAAGAGGCTCAATCGCTAGCCCAGAGAACGGTTAATCTCCGCATCTTTGCTGACGAATCGGGTAAGTTTAACCTTTCGGTACAAGATATTGCCGGCGAGCTACTGGTGGTAAGCCAGTTTACGCTTATGGCTGACACCAGAAAAGGCAGACGCCCCAGTTTTGCCGAAGCGGCACCCCCTGAGCCGGCGGAAGAGTTATTTGAACAATTTGTCGAGCAGGCTCGTACTACCGGCTTAAAGGTGGAGACCGGTCGCTTTCAGCAGCACATGCTGCTTGAAATCCACAACGACGGTCCGGTTACGGTGCTACTTGACACCAGGGATAAAGCCTAGCCGTCTGGTCCGGTCGTGGCCACCCTATGTTATCAGATTGCGGCACCTTGTCTCCTTGAGGAACCAGGCACCAATAGCGGCGATGGCCGCTCCGCCCGAAATCAAAAGGAAGCCAGCGTGGAATACTTCTACGGGGTAAGCTCTCGCCCCGCTTAAGAATGCCCCCTGCCAGCCCAGGTCAAGTATCCTGCCGAACAGCGGTTGTAACACGCCGGTAAAAAGAAAAGGCCCCATATTGACCACTCCCAGCGTTATCCCGGAGGCAGAAGGGTGATTGACCTCTTTGGCGCAGGCCAGGTTTTGGCCCAGGTAGCCGGCGAAGAAGCCCAGGGAAAAGCATATTGCCCCTAAAATTTGTGGGGAAAGGTTCCCCGGGTTGAGGAAGGTCAGCAGGAGCCAGGTTAACAGATAGCCTGCCGTGGATACGATACCGGGCAGTTTACGCCTCTGCAGAACGGTATTGGTAACATAGGCGATAACGAGCGAGCCGCAAATTACCCCGAGATTTATCAGGAGCATAAAGCTGGCAGCGGTGCTGCGGATCATATCATAGACCTGCATCATGTAGGGGACTCCCCAGGCGCCGGTAAAAGTAAAGAACGTACCGTAGATGCCGGCGCCAACCATAAATGAAGCCCAGGTATACCGGTTGCCAAGCACCATTTTCATTCTCTGGCTCAAGGTGAAGCCGGGTGTTAATGGCGATGGTGCGGGGGTGCCCGCCTGCTGTCTCTCAAGTTCAGCCGGCGAGGGAAGCTCCACCTCGTTGGGGTGGTTTCTAATGACCAGCCAGCAAATGGCAGCAATTACAAGGCTAATTAGTCCCACTAATTGGTAGGATATCTGCCAGCCGACCGCTATCACCAGTAGTGCCAGTGGCGTTGTCGCCACGATTCCGCCTACCTGGCTGAGGATCTGGAACAGTGCGGTCATGAAACCGAAAGCGCGGCTGCTGAACCATACGGTGGCCGTCTTCAGTACGGAGACAAAAGAAACTGAAATGCCCAGGCTGATAAGGATACGGCCAATGAACAGGACCGACAGAGTTGGTGCCAGCCCAAAAGTAATGGCGCCAATGCCGGCGATTATCGAGCCAATGGTCAGCGTTCGCCTTGGTCCCAGGCTGTCAGTCAGCGCCCCGGCGGGGAACTGCATGGCACCGTAGACGTAGAAAAGCACCGCCATCAGGGTGCCCACGGTGGTGGCGGTTATATTGAAATCAGCCATAAGCCGATCGGCAATGGTTGTCCCGGCAATACGATGGAAGAAATTGAGAAACTGGGGCAGCATGGCGGTACCCCACATTAACCACGCGAAAAGCAATAATCTTTTCTTTACCTTAGTTTTCACTCGCCATACTCCGTTAGGTAGACGGTAAATGTTCGTATTTTCGTGATTTAGCAGCCGCCGGTTCGTCCGGATGGTAGGCGGGTACCGGGCTTTCATATGCCAGGGAATGCCAGTGGCAAGGCTCGGCTCCCCGTGAATGACAGACTATTGACCGCCGGGAATGTCGTATAAAGATTATACTTCTCGGCACTGGCCTGTCAAACAGAACACTACCTTGACAAAAAGGTACGCGCCTGATATATTAATTATTGCGACTAGTCGCATTTAGACTTTGGTGAGCAAACTGCGCAAAACTGACGTTATTCAGGATATGAAGAAAATGGTTCTGGATACTCCGGTATTCTGGCTTGTAGCTTATTGTGGAACATTCTAGCTAAAGCCTGGCTTTCCATTCTCAGTTTAATACTGCTGACCTCAACAACCCGACTGCCCAATCTGCTTAAGGGGCTAGCGCAGCTGGGTTTACCCCGGGTGATAATCATCATTCTATCGTTTATGTATCGCTACATCTTCATTCTGATGGACGAGGTAATGCGGATGAGGCAGGCGAGGGATAGTCGTAATTTTGGTGGCGGTCGACAGCGGCAGGTACAGACGGTTGGTAACATGATTGGCACCCTATTTCTGCGCAGCTATGAGCGGGGCGAGCGGGTCTACGCCTTGCCCACGGACTGGCGTCCCCAAACGGGGCTTAGTCTGGTTTGATGGCCTCTGTCTCAAACTCAAGGCTTATGTCCAGTGTTTTCACCGAGTGAATAAACGCGCCGGAGGAGATGTAGTTAACTCCGGTACTGGCGACCTCGTGAATGTTAGCCAGCGTGATGCCCCCGGAGGCTTCGGTCTTGATATGGGTGGGGATGACACTCATCGCCCGCCGTATTTGGTCCGGGCTCATATTGTCCAGCATAATCATGGTGGCGCCGCCCTCAACCGCTTCCTTTATCTCTTCAACGGTGGTTACCTCTATCTCAATTATCATGCCGTCGGGGGCATTCTTTTTAGCCTTAGCCACGATTTTCTTCAGACTCATGCCCGTGGCGCGCAGCGCTACCAGGTGATTATCCTTGATTAACACCCAGGAGCCGAGGTGCAGACGGTGGTTTTGGGCGCCGGCGACGCACGTGGCGTATTTTTCCAGAAGCCGGAGCCCGGGGGTGGTTTTCCGGGTATCCAGAATGATGGTACCGAACTCCTGCGTCTCGGCGACATATTTAGCCGTCTCGGTAGCTATACCGCTGAGTTTCTGTATGAAATCAAGGGCAACCCGTTCCGCCTTCAGCATGCTGGCTACGCTGCCGGAAACGGTGGCTACAATATCACCGTACTTAACTCTGGCGCCGTCTTTAGCCAGCACCTCAAATTCAAGAGATGGGTCAACCCTAAGGAAGACCTTTTGGGCAATTTCAATACCTGCCAGTACCCCCACCGCCTTAATCAGTAAGGATGCCTTCCCCTGAAGTTCGGCCGGTATCAGCGCCTCGCTGGTTATGTCGCCGTGGCTGATATCCTCGGCCAGGGCGGTATCAATGATACTATTTACCGGTTCCTCATAGGGTTGCAGGCTCTTTATTGACTTCACTCGGTATCCTTTCTACCGTAAAGCGGAGACACCTGGTTGCTTCCGGATATTACCTTTTAATCATCGGTTAGAGTCAGGACTCCGACCCTGGCGTAAAGCAATAATAAACTCTTTGATGTCCGCGTCAGTCCGGAACTTGGACCGGTCATAATGCCCTTGATGAACCATTTCTACCCGGTCCCTTACCGGGCGTATTTTAGGTTCGTCCGCCGGATATCCCACCGCCATCATTTCGTATATCTGAAGCTCGGTTGGTATTCCCAAGAGGTCTCTGGTCATACACCGCGCGAAGTGGTTACGAACGGCGGAGATCCATTGCGCGCCCAGACCGAGGGTGGTGGCTGTAAGCAGCATGTAAAGAAAGGTATTTGCCAGACTGGAGTCAATATTGGACTGGGCTCTTTGCAGGGCAACATGCAGGGGATAGGCTTCGGCGGTTCTTTCGTCACCGCATACTATGATGAAGACCGGAGCATCCTCATAACCAAATTTGACTACCGGTTTGGAATGCCCGGGATACCTCAGGGCCGGCTCCCTAGTAAGTTCCATTTCCTGGGTAAGGGGACGGTCTGCCTTAATGAACTGGACAATTTTTTGCCGGAGCTCCGCCTTCTTAATGACGATGAATTCCCAGGGTTGCGAGTTAGCCGCCGAGGGCGCCCACCGAGCCACTTCAATAATCTTGTCGATATACTCGTCAGGGATGGGCTCAGTCCGGAAACTGCGAATGGTGCGCCTCTTTTTGACTAATTCAAGGAAACCTTCGTAGTCCATGCCGCCCTCCTCTAGCTGGGTCGCTTACCGGCAACGCTGTTTATAGCTAACCTTATCCTGGCATCTGATTCCACTCGAAGCACGACACTATTCTCGCCGATACTCTCAATCTTACCGTAAATACCACCTGCCGTGATAACCTTATCGCCTACTTTTAGATCCAACGTCATCTCCCGGTGTTCCTTCTGCCTTTTGCGTTGCGGTCGGATAAAGAGAAAATAGAATATACTAGCAATCAGTAATAGGAAGATAATGATTGACCAGTCAAAGCCACCTTCAGACGCCTCGGCGGGAACACAGCCGCCGACAAACAGTAAGCTACTAACCAATACCGTGATTAACCCTAAATTCAGCACTTGTTCTGCCTCCTATTTTAGACTTGTTTCAAGTTCGCCCTGCAGTGACCAGGGGCTCGTTTTCTCAATCTTGATATTTACTAACTGCCCCAGGTGGTCATCGGGGTGGTTGAAGAATACCAGTTTACCGCTCCGGGTGCGACCCTGCCACTTACCCTTTACCCGGCCCTCCACCAAGATTTCAACCGTTCTGCCCAGCAATTGGGCATTGATTTCACAGACAATTCGTTCCTGGAGTTCCTCAATCCTGGTTAGCCGCGCGTTTTTTTCCGCTAATGGGACGTCATCTTCCAGGTTTTCGGCGGCGGCCGTACCCGTACGCGGTGAGTAGGCGGCTATATGAACTATATCAAACCTCAGTTCGGCAAGCAAGCTAAATGTGTGCTGGAACTGTGCCTCGCTTTCCCTGGGGAAGCCGACGATTACATCGGTGCTCAGGGCTACCTGAGGTATCCGGCGCCGCATCCGGGAGATAAGCTGGCGGTAGTGTTCCACGGTATAGCCCCGCCCCATGGCTCTCAGAATCTCGTTGTCGCCGGACTGGACGGGCAGACTTATCTCCTCGCAGACCTTATCCTGACTGGCAATTGCTTCAATAAGTCGGGGGCTCATATCCTTGGGGTGGTTGGTCAGGAAGCGTATTCGGGACAGGCAATCAATGGTGTTCAGTTCGGTTAGCAGGTCGGCTAACTCCGGCTTATCCGGCAGGTCATGCCCGTATGAATCCACATTTTGCCCCAGCAGGATGACCTCTCTGGTGCTGCGGCGGGTAAGTTCCCTGACCTCGCAGGTTATCTCGGCTACCGGGCGACTCCTCTCCCGTCCCCGGCGATAGGGCACAATGCAGTAGGTGCAGAAGTTATTACAGCCCTGCATTATGGGGACGAAGGTGCTGGGGGAAGGTTGCCCAGGCAGCATTTGGTCGTTCTCAGTTTTCTCCAGCCAGGACGGGCAATCTCCGGGCCGGAAGAAGTGGTCGACATGGGAGAAAGTCTTCCGGAGGCGGTCAAGCTCGGGGCTTACCAGGCAGCCGGTCACGGCAATTTTTATCCCAGGGTGTAACTGTTTCAACGGTTTGAGAGTATGGAGTTTGTTAATAACCCGGCTCTCGGCACGCTGGCGCACCACGCAGCTATTAAGCACAATTAAATCCGCCGTCTCGGCGGTATCGGTGGGCTGGTAGCCGAGCTGCTCAAAGAGGCTGCTGAGTCGCTCCGATTCGGCTTTGTTCATCTGGCAGCCGATGGTCCAGATATGATAGTTGGGCATGTTAATTGCTCTTTATTAAAATTAATACCCCTCAAAAAGGGGTATTTCATTACCTGTGGCGGAGGGAGAGGGATT
>CAYFGR010000013.1:0-23458 GCA_964343135.1 uncultured Dehalococcoidales bacterium | reverse complement strand
GGCACCCATTTCTAATCCCTGCTCAATATGAGTTCGTACGGTGTTGGGCGTTTCCTCTCCTATATCGGTTAAATGCCCTTTTGTAAACCTCTTGAGACCCTCGTAAGTGAGGAGCATATGAACCTCCATCTCGGACGCCAATGCCGCCTGGGCAATGTACAGGGCGTACGAGACTCTATCATAGGCGCCACTATGCAGGATTATTGTTACCTTTTCCTTATTGGGTGAGGTATCTTCGGTCAACTTTGGTATTACCTCCCTTCAGAACCAAATTCTTGCTCTCTTCATTGGTTGCTCCAGTATTATAGCTTTATATGCCGTATTGCACAAAGTATAGATATGCGTATCATTCGGTTTAACGAGTTACGCATGGGGTAACTTTTTATGTTATATTGGGTAGGGTAAGTACATTTTGAAACTTGCTCGTGTACTCGCCGAGCGTATTTTCAAAGGATAAATCGTGAACCAAAACAGCCGACTTACATTATTTCACTGGCTTGAGAACAGGATATTTTACGGTTGGGTAATAGTAGCGGCGGCACTTATTAGTGTTGCTATTCTTGTCGGTATCCGTTTCTCCTTTGGCATATTTTTCAAATCACTGGAGGCTGAGTTCGGCCTCACCCGGACCACCTTATCGGGAGTATATTCGGCTTACACTTTAATTGTGGCGGTGGTTGGTATCGTCGGCGGGTGGGCACTGGATAGATATGGTCCAAGGCGGGTGGTCAGTGCCATGGCATTAATTACCGGCACAGCCCTGCTTCTAACCAGTCAGGCGGCTTCAATATGGCAAGTTTTTCTAAGCTACAGCATACTGTTATCAATCGGGACCGGGGCGTCTCTCCCGCTCTTAATGTCAGTTGTTTCCCGTTGGTTTTACCAAAAACGGGGGTTTGCCCTGGGCATTGCTACATCGGGAACGGGATTGGGGGTACTGGTCATGTCTCCGTTTGCCGCTTATCTAATTTCCAGTATGGGCTGGCGTATGTCTTATGTTGTGTTGGCGTTGCTTGTCTGGCTGGTGGTGATTCCGGCGGCAATGTTGCTGCGGCGAGACCCCGGAGAAATCGGCTCATTTCCCGATGGTATAAGCTCAACCACGCGTGGAGCGAGCCGGATAGGTGAAGGGAAGTTCTCTCCATCAACTGGTCTTACCCTGCCGGAGGCAATGGGAACCAGAAGTTTTTGGCTTATGGTTGGCATCTGGATGTTTTACGCTTTTAATCTAAATCTGGTATTAACGCATCTGGTACCCCATAGTACGGATGCCGGAATTTCGAGTATCAGGGCGTCAACGGTAGTTAGTGTGATGGGTGTTTTCCATATTAGCGCTCGATTAGCAGCGGGCCGGATTTCGGACAGTATTGGCCGTAAAATACCTGCCATCACCGGTGTGGTAATTGGTGCCATGGCTCTGGTATGGCTGATATGGTCGTATAACTTGTGGACGCTCTACCTTTTTGCCGTGCTTTTCGGAATTGCTTGGGGTGGCATTGGCGTCACCACGATAGTCATGGTTAGTGATATCTTTGGTGAGAGTCATCTGGGTAAAATAATGGGGACAATTGAAGTCGGCTTTGCCGTGGGTTCAGCCACTGGTTCAGCTCTCGGCGGCCTGGTATTTGATGCCACCGGCAGTTATACCATTGCCTTCTTGATCGGTGCCGTCGCCATGCTGATATTAGCCTTCCTGATTTATTTTACCCGGCGTGAGATGGTAATCGAGACTCAGGCTAAGCAGTAGATGTCCGTTAAATGCCAGGCTTAACTGCTTTCAATTCACCGGTACAATAATGTGCGGTAATTTCGGGGTAGTCGGCCACCCCCATTTATCCGAGTTTGGTTTTTCCTGAAGTCAGTGTTATAATTTACTGACTGGATATCAGTCTGGGTAATAAGGCGCGCATGTCCAAATTTGCCGGCACCACGTTCATTCAATTATTCCGGTTAAAGGAGTGCGTAAATATTTGAGTAATTTATATTAGGAGGCAAATAATGGCTGACTTAAGTATTGAGATAGCTGGTGTCAGGTTTAAGAACCCGATATGGCTTTCTTCAAGTGAGGTGACCGAGAACTTCGAGAAGATGAAGCGCGGTTTTGACATGGGGGCGGGGGCGGTTGTTGCTAAGTCTTACTCTACCAGTAGGGAGTACCGAGAGGCAACCAATATTGCCCGGTATTGCTTTATCGGCACCGACCGGCGTCCCGTCTTCGGCCGGGATGTTCCCAAGCTGTACACCAATTACTGTCGTACCGGAATCGGGCTGCTTGAGGAGACCGAAGATGAGTGGTTTGTCGAGCTGGAGAAAATCATTAAATATGCCAAACAGGTTGATGGTCAGGTTGTCGGCAGTGTCTTTGGCTCGACCGATGCCCAGGATATGGCTCGCCAGGCCAAGAGGATGGAAGATATTGGCATACCGATGGTTGAGCTTGACCTTGCCTGCCCGCAGGGTGAGGAACTGCATGACAAGGGCGGTATTGTCAAAGCCAGCCAGACCTACGTTGATATTACCAGAACAGTCTGTCAGAGAGTTTCCATACCGGTATTTGTTAAGATATCACCACAGCAATCGGATTTAGCGACTACGTCACAGGCGGTTAAAGAAGCTGGTGCCATGGGCGTAACCTGTCACAACCGTTTTCTGGGCTTTATGGTGGATATAGACAATGCTAGGCCCTATATTTGGGGATGGGCGGGGGTTGGCGGTCCCTGGATGCTGCCGGTTGCCCTGCGGTGGGTTTCTAAAATCCATGCGGATGACCCCAGCCTCTTCATTCTGGGCTCCAGTGGCGCCTATGACTGGGAAGACGCCGTGCAATTTCTCATGGCGGGGGCAAATTCTGTAGAATACTGCTCAACAATCATGGCTAAGGGTTACTGGATTGTCCGAAAAGCGGTTGAAGGACTGAATGATTTTCTGGATGCCAAGGGTTACCGGAGTGTCCGCGAAATAATTGGTACTGCTACCCGGTCTAGTCATTCTTATGAAGAAATGCTGACTCTGCCGGGATATACCGAGAAGTCCTCCATAGACCAGGATTTGTGCATCCATTGCGGAAAGTGTTATGAAATCTGCTGGTACTACAGTCTGGAGAGGCAGTCGGGGGCGGGTAAGGCACCATGTACCGGGGCCTGCCCGGCGGGTGTTAATGCCGCTCGCTACGTGCAACTGGTTGGTGAGGGTAAGTTTGATGATGCCCTGGCGGTGGTTCGGGAGAGAATCCCCTTCCCCTTTATCTGTGGTATCGCCTGTTTCCATCCCTGTGAAACCAAGTGTGCCCGGGGCAGACTAGATGACCCGATTGCTATTATGGCGCTCAAGCGCTTTGTCGCCGAGCGGGATACCGGATCCTGGAAGTCAAAAGCTAAGAAGGCTAAGTCTACCGGTAAGCGGGTCGCTATAGTTGGCTCAGGTCCGTCCGGATTGACCGCCGGTCATTACCTTGCCAAGCAGGGACATGGTGTTACCGTCTTTGAATCTTCATCGGTGGCGGGTGGTATGATGCGCGTTACCATTCCGGAGTATCGTCTGCCCATAGAGATACTGGACCACGAGATTGATGAGATAAAGAGTGCTGGGGTGGAGATAAAGACCAATGCCAAGGTTAACTCACTGGACGAGTTGTTAAGCCAGGGTTATGACGCGGTATTGGTGGCTACCGGCGCTAATTCCGATGTATCAATGCGGATTGAAGGTGAGGATAGCTCTGGCGTAAGGCAGTGCCTGTCCTTCCTGAACGATGTGAAACTGGGCAACCAGGTTGACGTAGGTGCTAGGGTGACGGTCATTGGTGGCGGTAACGCTGCCGTTGATGCGGCGCGTACCGCCTCCCGAATTGGTGCCCGGGATGTAGCCATAATCTACCGGCGCAGCCGGGTAGAGATGCCAGCCTCAGATGAGGAGATAGAGGCTGCACTGCTTGAGGGCGTGGGTATTGAGTTTCTGGCGGCACCAACCCGGATTGTCCGGAGTAACGGTAACCTGAAGATGCAGTGTGTACGTATGAAGCTTGGTGCGCCGGATGCCAGTGGCCGTCCACGGCCGGAGCCGATTGCCGGTAGTGAGTTTGATATAGCTGCCGACACCGTTATTGTGGCGGTTGGTGAAGTACCGGATGTGCCGATCCAGTTTGGCCTGAAACAGGCTAAGGGCAATACCCTGGTGGTTGATCCGGATACGCTGGTAACCGATAAGAAAGGTATTTTCGCCGGTGGTGACGTGGTCAGCGGGCCAGCCTCAATCATTGAGGGGATTGCCGCCGGTAGACAGGCAGCTGTGTCAATTGATAAGTACCTGGGTGGTGACGGAGACATTAGTGAAGTACTGGCGCCGGCGGCGGGTGAGGTAAAACCATTAGATGCCGATGAGCTACCTGAAGAGAGAAGAGTACCGCAAGCAGCGGTAATGCCTCTGTCCAAGCGTCTCTTCAGTTTTGATATGCCCGAGTGTGGTTATACCGGAGAAGAGGCGATTAAGGAAGCGAATCGTTGCCTGAAGTGCAATGCTAACCATGACTATTCGGTGAATGAGGATAAGTGTAAGGGGTGCCATAATTGCCAGGTGGTTTGCCCGGTGCCGGGCTGTATTAACTTGAGAGTAGTTAGTTAGGCGTATATACCAGACTGTCTTTAATATCTGTCCCTGCTGATTTTCCGACAGCCAGTAGGGACAGAACAGATGGTTATTTTTAGTCCTCTAAGTGATTGATAAATGGTTCGCTTTCTCCCTGAACACTCAGCCTTTGCGCTTTCCTTACGGTTTCGTTTATTATCGGTGTGGGAAGGGGATAAGGGAGGAGTAAATTGAGTTATCCTGATAGTCTCTTGCATCAGGTCAGCAAGCCCGCCCGTTATACGGGTGCGGAGTGGAATAGCATCGTTAAGGATTGGGAGTCCACCAGTATTCGGTTTGTCTTGAGTTACCCCGATGTCTACGAAATAGGTATGTCTAACATGGCGGTGCCTGTTCTCTATGACCTGCTCAACCGTCAGCCCGATATTCTTGCCGAACGGGTCTATGCTCCGTGGGTTGACATGGATGCCGCGCTGCGGCGGGGGGGTCACCCCCTGCTCAGTTTAGAATCCGGGCGTTCTCTGAGTGATTTTGATGTTATCGGTTTCTCACTGGACCACGAACTTACCTATACTAACGTGCTTAATATGCTGGATCTGGGGCAAATACCGGTCCGGCGTTGCGAAAGAAATGATTCCCACCCGTTAGTTATCGCCGGTGGTACCTGCGTCCTCAATCCAGAGCCGATGGCTGATTTTATCGACTTTTTTGTCATTGGGGACGGGGAAGAGGTGGTGCTTGAGATTGCTGATTGCCTCCAGGACTGGAAGCGCCGGGGTAAGGGAGCTACTAAGCAGGAATTGTTGTTGAAGGTAGCTGACCTATCCGGTGTCTATGTGCCCGGTTTGTATCAAGTGGAGTACCGGAGTGACGGTGTAATTAAAAGTGTTACGCCGGCGGCTGGCGTGGCCGAAGGTAAAATTAAGCGGCGGATTGTTGCCAAGCTTCCGCCGCCGGTTACCCGACCGGTGGTACCCTATATTGAGGTGGTGCATGACCGGGGAACCGTGGAGATTCAGCGCGGCTGTACCCGGGGCTGTCGCTTTTGCAATGCCGGTATCATCTACCGTCCGGTGCGTGAGCGACCTCACGAGGAGGTGCTGTCGACGGTGGGGGAGCTTGTCGCTAACTGTGGTTATGATGAGATCTCTCTGGTGTCACTGAGCACTGCCGACTATACTGGTATTGAAGGTCTGGTGGCCGAGCTTGGCCGGCGTTACCCTAATCTTATCGTCTCACTGCCCAGCCTTCGTCTGGACAGCTTCTCCGTGAGGCTTGGAAATTTGCTTTCATCCCGGCGGAAAACCGGTCTAACCTTCGCTCCGGAGGCGGGAACGGAAAGGCTACGCCGGATAATCAACAAGGGTATCTCGGAAGCTGATATGCTGGAAGTGACGACGGCGGTTTTTGCCCGCGGGTGGACGGGGCTTAAGCTGTATTTTATGCTGGGGCTGCCTACCGAAACCACGGCTGATATTGAAGGTATTATTCAATTAGTGCTAAAAATTAGCTCCACAGGCAGGCAAGCGGGTGGTAAAAGACCTCAGGTTAGGGTCAGTCTGTCGACCTTCGTCCCTAAGTCTCACACTCCCTTTCAGTGGGTAGGTCTGGAAAGCGAAGACCGAATTAATGCCCGGATAGAGTTGCTTAAGCAGGGATTACGCCGTAAAGGGATCCGGTTATCCTGGCCGGACTACAAACCTACCCTGCTGGAGGCGGCGCTATCACGGGGCGACCGGCGGTTGGGCGCGGTTATCTATCGTGCCTGGCAACTGGGGGCTACCTTTGATGCCTGGGATGAGCACTTTAATTTTGAAAACTGGTTCCGTGCTTTTGATGAGAGCGGGCTTGGATTTGATTTTTATACGTGCCGGGAGCGTTCCCGGGATGAGGTATTACCCTGGGCTCATATTGATACTGGTGTTAGTGAGGCTTTTCTGGAGAGGGAGTACCGGCGTGCTCTTGAGGATAAAGTGACCCCTGACTGCCGTGTTCAGTCGTGTATTGCCTGTGGTTTAGAGCGCGTGCAGACAGACTGCCAGCAACGGACTTAGGGTGAGAGAAATTAAAGCCCTGTCCCACCATCGATAAGTACGGTCTGCCCCGTAATACGACTGGAAAAGTCGGAAGCTAAAAACAGAACTGTCCCGACAATATCATCCGGTTGGGCGAAACAGCCCAGCGGGGTTATTGCTTCATGCTGTTTTCGAATCTCAGGGTTACTCCATAGCGACTTGCTGAATTCAGTTTCAACTATGCCCGGGGCAATGGCGTTAACTCTGATATTGTAACTGCCCAGTTCCACGGCCAAGACACGGGTAAGCATAATCACCCCGGCTTTAGCGATGCAGTAAGCACCCGAATTCTTTTTTACTTTCAGGCCTAATGATGAGGCGATGTTGACGATAACCCCATTATTGCGCGACATCATGTGTCTGCCCGCGGCTTGAGCGCACAGACAGTAGCCCTTGAGGTCAGTATCAATAACCTTGTCCCAATCCTCCTCCGGTGTGTCCATCAGCGGTGTCCGGATAATTATGCCGGCGTTATTTACCAGGATATCAATAGCGCCAAATTCAGTCAGTACCGTTTGCACCAGATTATCCACGTCGGTTTTCTGAGAGATGTCAGCTTGGATAGCCAGAGTACGCTGACCGAGCTTCTGGATTTCCGCAGCTACCGTATCCAGTTGTCCGTCCGCTGCCGTCTGGTCGCTGACGACTACATCAGCCCCCGCGCTAGCGATGGCTAGCGCAATAGCCTTGCCTATTCCCTGCCGGCTGCCGGTAACAATACCGACCTTGCCATGGAGTGAGAAACCTGTAGTGATCATGGTTAGTCCTCCTTATTCACTTTTTGGTTCGCCGCTGCCATTTTCGGTTCCCATATCGATGCAAGCGATGGTAACGACCTTGTCACCGTTACTCAGACTCATAATCTTGACCCCCTGGGTACTTCTTTTCTGGGTGGTAATGCCCTTTCGAGGGTCATTCACTTTCACCGGCGTACGCGTAATTTTACCATCGGCGGAGATAATCATTATCTGCTGCGATGGAGACACCAGCCGGGCTGCGGTAATATCGCCCGTTTTTTCAATGACCTTAAAGGTTCTTACCCCGCTGCCGGCGCGGTGCTGCCGTGGGTATTCACTGATGGGCGTCAGCTTACCGAATCCCTCGGCGGAAACGACTAATACCAGGGCATCGGGAAAGGTGACGTCTGCGCTAACTACCCGGTCATCGGGAGCGAGGCGTATGCCGCGTACCCCGCCGCTGGTGCGGAGACTGGCTCTCACGCTGGATACATTAAATCTGATTGACTGGCCTTTCTGGGTAACTATCAAAACGTCATTCTGGTCAGTAGCCAGGCGAGCGGAAACCAACTCATCATCCTGAGTCAGGTCCATGGCAATGAGTCCGCTGCTCCGTACCGCTGCATAATTGTCCAGTGATGTCTTTTTTATCTCGCCATGACGGGTGGTCAGCAATAAGAAGGTATCCGGCTTAAAAGTAGTTACTGTCACCATCGCCGTAACCCGCTCCTTATCCACAAGCGGGAAAAAGTTAACAATCGCCAGTCCCTTGGCGGTGCGGGAGCTGTCCGCCGGTATTTCATAGCATTTCAGGCTGAAGACCTTACCGAGATTGGTGAAGAACAAAAGGGTATCATGGGTATCCGCTACTGCCAGGAGTCTTACGGCATCGGCTTCCCGTGTGGTCACACCGATAATCCCCTTGCCCCCGCGGTTCTGCGAGCGGTAAAACTCGTCGAGCACCCTCTTGATAGAACCCCGCTTGCTGAGGGTTACCGCCACCCTGTGGTGCGGGATCAGGTCCTCCGCTCTGAAGTCTACGGCCTCTACCGTGCTGATTACGGTCCGGCGTTCGTCCCCGTATTTGGTCTTTATTTCCGCTACATCTTCCTTTATCAACTGCTGAATTCGCCTGGGATTAGACAGGAGGTCTTCCAGATAGGCAATGGTTTTTAGTACTTCTTTATATTCGTTAAATACCTTCTGGCGTTCCAGATTAGCCAGACGGCGTAATTGCATATCAAGGATAGCCTGTGCCTGTGCCTGAGACAGGCTAAAGCCCGTCATAAGGTCTTGCCGGGCAGCTTCGGCACTGTCCGCCTGGCGAATCGTAGCAATAATTCTATCTATATTGTCCAGAGCGATTTTAAGGCCTTCCAGTATATGCGCCCTATCTTTCGCCATTTTCAGCTCGAAACGGCAGCGCCGCGTGATAATCTCGTGGCGGAAACTGATATAGTTCTGCAGTGCCTCTTTCAGGCTGATTACCTTGGGTTGTCCATCAACCAGTGCCAGCATGTTAACGAAGAAAGTCGACTGCATTGCGGTATGTTTGTACAGGCTGTTGAGCACCTGCTTGGGTTGTGCGCCTCTGCCTAACTCAATGACAATACGCATTCCCTGACGATCTGATTCATCACGAAGTTCGCTGATGCCGGTAATTTTTTTTAGTTTGATCTGGGTGGCTATCCGTTCTACCAGAGCCGACTTATCGGTCTGGTAAGGAAGCTCGGTGACGATTATCTGACGGCGACCGGTTGCCGGAACGTCTTCGACCAGGACTTTGGCCTGAATTACTATCCGGCCGTGCCCGGTGGCATAGGCATTTTTGATGCCTTCTTGCCCCATGATAGTGCCGGCGGTAGGGAAATCCGGGCCCTTAACAAACTCCATGAGGTCATCGACAGTGGCTTTAGGCTGGTCAATGAGGTACGAGATAGCATCGCAGACCTCGCTCAGATTATGGGGCGGGATATTGGTCGTCATGCCTACGGCAATGCCCGAGCTACCATTCATCAGCAGGTTGGGGAGCCGGGCCGGTAGCACTGTCGGTTCCTTGAGACTGGCATCAAAGTTAGGGGTAAAGTCCACGGTATCTTTATCGAGGTCGGCGAGCAGCTCCTGAGTAACCCGTTTCAAGCGTACCTCGGTGTAACGCATGGCGGCGGGCGGGTCATTGTCCATACTGCCAAAGTTACCCTGGCCATCAACCAGGGTATAGCGCATGCTGAAATCCTGTGCCATGCGCACCATGGCATCGTAAACTGAAGTGTCACCGTGAGGGTGATACTTGCCCAGTACTTCACCGACAATACGGGCGCTCTTTTTATGGGGTCCGGTAGGACTTAGATTCAGGCCGTCCATGGCGTAAAGGATACGCCGGTGTACCGGCTTTAATCCGTCCCGGACATCGGGCAGTGCCCGGGAAACGATGACGCTCATCGCATAGTCAAGGTAAGAGCTCTTCATCTCATCTTCTATATTTATTGGCTTGGTATTACCTAATATCATCTTTAGCTGAACCTCCTATTCCTCATCCTCCATTATTTCATCCTTTGAGTTTTCATTAAACGAAACCTCTAGTCCCTCTTCGTCGGTTACGGTATAGCCAAACTCCTCCGCTGTAGTCTCCTCATGTTCGAGTTCACGCTTGAATATCGTATCGCCAACGTATGTTCGCGGTTCCTCAATCACCCGTCGGGGGAAGGAGAGGCGCCCGGCTTGGCTCGAGTGCTGATATATCTCCCTAATAATCACTGTCAACGTATTTTCGGTTGAGCTGACGATGGCCGCCGTATACCTATTACCTCCCCCCATTAGTTTGATTAGTCGTTGCGTAGGTTTAGGCTCGACTTCCCCCAGGTATTCCCCGAGGCCATTCTCGATAATTAAATTTGCGCTATCTGTCTTTAAATATGCCCTGTCGCCGGTTTTCATTCCGGCTAATACCTCAGGCGGTGCCAGGCGAAAAAGATTAACCACTCCGGCTTTGCCCACTTCTTCAATAAAGTGGTGTGGCTCAGCGGTACGAGTGCCAGTCTCCAAACCAATGGCCGGTTCCTCCAGCTGGGATAAGCGGTGCAGATTCTTTTTGGCGATGGTGTTATAAGGGTCAAGTTCTACTGTTTTACTGTAGGCTTCCTTTGCCCGGGAATAGTCCCCCAACTCCATATAGGCTCTACCCAAACGGTTATAGGCATCAACATTGTTGGGAAAGTTGCTGGTTATATTCTGGTTAGCCGTCACCGCCTCCCGCCATCGACCTTTCATGGCTAAAGTTATGGCATGTTTACTGCTATGCCGTCTAATTTTTATCTGTTCCTCTTCCCGGTATGTCATTTTCTATCTCTCGAGCCGTTATCTGGATAATCTTAATTTATTACAAGCGAAATTAGCAAAAAGCCCCATCGTCTGTCAATAGGGAAATGTCCGTCTTATCCTTCCACGGCTAGCTACCGGTGGATTAAGCGGCAAGAATAAAGAGGGACGCCTTTTAAAAATAACCTTTCTCCTTCACCCTCATTCCTCCCGGGAGATAGAGGGCGGCATCTAGCTGAACAATCTTTAGAAAAATGACGCCCCAAGACGTCACTTTGAACTCTTATTATTCAGGGCAGTGAGAACTTTTTCAGGCTTGGCGGGGAATTCGTATATCCGAGCGCCACAAGCGTCATAAATGGCATTCACCACTGCCGGTCCTCCTCCCTGCATGACCGATTCCCCGCAGCCGGTGCCCCCAAAGGTACCTCTGGGTCGGTAAGTCTGGCTATAGTGGCATTCCGTTGGCGGTGAGTTTAGAAAATTGGGTATTCCCCCTTTGATGAGAGTGTTGGTCTTAGCGGATTCAAAGTCCTCCCATAAACCGAAACCCAGTCCCATAATCATGCCGCTCTCGCACTGACCTTCAACCGCCATGGGGTTGTGGATAATGCCTACATCCATGACGGCTGTCATCTTCAGCGGTTTGACCTTACCGGTGGCAATATCCACTTCCACTTCTGCCATCTGGAGGTTGTATTGCCAGTTTTCTACCGGTTTTCCTTGGCAGTTTTCGTCAATAGGAACAACCGTGTCGGCGAACCAGGTACCTTCGTACCGGAGAGGAGTATTCCTGGCGACCATATCCGCATAGTTCTGACAGTCGTTATCTTTCATCGCCTGCCGCAGGTTCTCGCAGGCGATACGAATGGCATTACCGGTAATTGCAGTCTGACGGCTGGCAATGGAGCCGCTGCCGTTTGCGGTAACTGCGGTATCTTGGGTTACCAGGCGGATTTTTTCCGGCGGGAGACCGCCCATTGCCCGGGAGGCGATGGTTAGAACACCAATGTCACCGCCCTCACCCGGATCAGCCCAAGAGGTGGAGACGGTTACTCCGTCGTCGGGGTTCAGTTCAACCCAGGCGGTGGAGCTGTCCAGCATATCGTCAAAGCCGCAACCAAAAACTGTGCCGCCAATGCCGACGCCGCGCTTCTTCTGTGGAGTTGATTCCCGGCGGGCTCTCTCCTTTGCCGCTAGGTAAAGTGGGCGTAATTTTTCCAGCATGCCCGGGTATGGATAACAGTCGAGTTCGGCTCCCCAGTTGCCAATATCGCCCTCTCGCCAGGCATTCCGGTAACGAAATTCCAGCGGGTCCATGCCTAATTTCGCCGCCATCATGTCCATAAGACTCTCCGAAACCAGTTGTATCTGGGTGGCGCCGAATCCCCGGCAGGCGTTGGCGCGATTATTGTTGGTGTAGACAATCCTGCCTTCACCATATGCCTTGGGTATCCGGTGCGGCCCACCGATATACTTATGGCATTTATAGAGCTTCGTTGAGTTTGGCCCATCGTAGTTGCCGCAATCTAGGTCAAAATCGTAGACCAGAGCGGTGATATCGCCATCCTGGGTGGCGCCCATCCTGATATTGACCCAGACACGGGTGCGCTTACCCGTATTCAGGATGCTCTCCGCCATGGAGAATAAAATCTTGCTGGGACGCCCGAACTTTAGAGTCGCCAGGGCTACGTAGCGTTCACAGCCGACGTAAGCCTTGTAGCCGAACTGTCCCCCGGATGGATTTTCTATCCAGCGTAGTTTTTCCTGTTCAACACCGAGCGCACCACAGAGCTGGAGTTTGAAACGGTGGATATTGATGCTCTTTGACATGATAGTAATACGGCCCTCTTCATCAATGAAGGCGGCCGCATTCTCCGGCTCGTTAAACAGATGGGGTTGGCGTGGGGTAACGAAGCTATGGCTTACCACCATATCTGATTCGTCAATTGCTTTCTCAGCTTTGGCCTTATCCTTCACGCTTTTTTTCAGGTAACCGATGTGGTTCAGGTTGCTCTTGTATTCCGGGATAATGGGGATGGCCCCCTCAGCCAGTGACTCCCGGGGTGTTTTGTAGCTAGGTAGGACTTCATATTCAACTTTCACCCTGTCCACCGCGGCGGCGGCTTGTTCCACCGTCTCGGCAGCGACAATGGCAACGCTACTGCCCCACTCGCCAACTTTCTGGTCACTCAGAATCGGCTCGTTTGGGATATAATTTTTATAGAGCTTGTTCTGGGGATACGGGATTCGGTTGGTGCCCGGAATATCCCGGGCGGTAAGCACACCGACCACACCCGGCATTTTCTCCGCCTCAGAGGTGTCAATAGATATTATATTGGCGTGATGATGGGGGCTGCGTACCAGCTTTAAGTGGAGGGTATCGGGGGGCATGGGAATGTCATCGCCAAATTGAGTAATACCCAGCGCTTTAGCGAACGAGGTTGGTCTTGGGGCACGGATACCGAAGGTCCCCCGGGAGGTGTCGACTTTAATATCGGCTTCTTTTATCTCACCACTCAGCAGCTTGCCGGCAAGCTGAACCGCTCTGATAATTGCGTTGTAGCCGGTGCAACGGCATAGGTTACCCTTAAAGGTTTGCCGTATCTCTGGTTCCGTAGGATTCAGGTTCTTATCAAGAAGTGCCCTGGCGACGATAATCATGCCCGGCGTGCAGAAACCGCATTGAATGGCTCCGGCATGGATAAAGGCTTTTTGAATAGGATGCGGGTTGTCTAGAGTACCGATGCCCTCGATGGTAATAATTTGAGCATCATCAGGCACCCGGCTCATCGGGGTGATACAGGAACGCACCACCCTGCCATTAAGAATAACGGCGCAAGCGCCGCAGTAACCTTCATAATCGCACCCTCTCTTTGTCCCGGTAAGCAGGAGGTCATCGCGGATAACATCAATCAGTCTTCTATCCGGGTGACTTACTACGTTTTTTTGAATTCCGTTAACATAGAATTTGGCGTGTCTCATTAGGAATCTCCTTTATATGGATTCTTATCTGTGGAGTGTTAAGGCACATCACCATAATACGGTTAAATTTCTCAGGTTATTCTAGTATTATATCAAATACGGCCGATGCTTTGTCCAGATGTGCCTGGCTCTAATAAAATATAATAATCCGGGGAAGTCGGACATTGGTATGATTGCCTGACCGTCTGTTTAACTGACTTGAGAACATGCTTGCCAGGCTTTGATATATCAGATACGGCATATTCGGAACGGAAGGAGTCATAAAGAAAGCGGATGACGATAGTGGGATAAGCTTTAGTCCTTAATTAACGTCTAACTCAAGATTATGATAGTAAAATGGGGGGTCTCTGATGGGGAGACCCCCCATTTTTATTGTAGTTTTGACGTTGCCACGGTTTATCCGCAGACGGTTAGCCAACCTTTTTCATGGTAATACACTCTGGTACCGGACAAATTACCTTGCAGTTGTGACAGCCCTTGCATTTATTCTCGATGGGGCTTGCCAGTCCCTCTTCGTCGGTCTCAATGGCATCAAACCAGCAAACTTCGGTGCACTTCCCGCACCGGATACACAGGTCTTCGTCAATCACTGACTTTTCTTGATAATCGGGTAGTGTGTGCAGATCTGAATAGCCGTGAGCGGCCCGGGCGGCGATGCCGATAATATCTTTAACGCCGTTATATCCCTTGCGGTCCAGGTAATCATTCAAACCGTTAATAATTTCGGAGACCACAGAGAAACCTTTAAGCATGATAACCGAACAGAACTCAACACAGGTAGCGCCCGCCATGTGGAAACGGACCATGTCCTCCCAGTTAACGGGACCACTGGAACCCAGGATGGGTAAATCAGGCATATCCAGGTGGATTTTAGCGCACCACCTTAGAGAAATGGGCAGCATCCAGGGCCCACCAGTGCCGCCAAATGTCCACCATACGGGTTGAGTGGAATCCAGATCGGGCATGAAGCCGAGGAAACGGTTGTGGCAGGTTACGCCACTGGCGCCGAACTGCCTGACCCCCCGGGCGGTTTCCACTAGGTCCGCCTGTTGTGGCGAGAGCTTGACAATCAGGGGTACCTTGAGAACCTTGGTAAGTGCTTCAGCACGCTCGAAGTACTCTTCGCCACGCTTGAGCAGGGCACCTTTCTCTTCCATCTGTTCCACCTGGGGGCAGCCCAAGTCAATTTCTATCATCGGGACACCGGTCTGCTCCATTTTCAGGGCCAGCCGAACCGTTTCACTGTGGTCAGCGTGACCGGCGATGCTGCCGACTACAATGGCATCGTGCTTTTTGGCATAATCTATTGTTTTCTTTACTTCTTCCATCCAGTCGTCTTCCGGCATCTGTATCATCCCGGTGCGGGAGAAAGCCGTCCAGAACTCGGGGATGTCTTTTCCGTAGGTGGGACGCCGGTCATAACCAAACCAGCCGAACTTGGCGATGTTTGTCTGTTTTTTCATTTCCGGGAGGCTGCTGTATGACTTGGTGATTACTGCTCCCGCCCCTTTGTCTATGGCTCGCTTCATCATAACCAGACTCTCCGTCGGTTCCGCGGAAGCCACCATAAACGGATTCTTGAACCTTACGCCGGCCATTTCTACGCTTAAATCTGCCATTTTATCTCCTTCCTATACTGGTAAAACCCTGTCTTCGTAGATAGTGAGTGCCTTCCTCAGTTGGTATATCCGGCTGGTGTCTACTTCGCCTCGGACAATGGCTTCTATCGCCCTGGGGCCGCCGGCAAGCACATTACCATCGGGGTCAACAATGGCGCTGTAGCCCTGGAGCACATTACCACGGTTGATACCGGCACACATACAGGTAACCATCCAGCACAAATTTTCATTGGCCCGCGCCTTTATCAGAGCCTGGTAGTTATCCACTTTGGTTATTGGCCAGCCCGCCGGATACAGGAAGACCTCCACACCGTGGTTAACCGCCATTTTGCGATAGAGTTCCGGGAAGCGGATATCGTAGCATATGGTGAGGCCCAGAACACCCAAGTCAGTCTTGACGGTAACAATCTCCCTACCCGGCTTCAGGATGGCTTTTTCGCCGCCTGCACCCATTGTGGTACCGCTGATGGTGAAACCGACCAGGTGCATCTTCCGGTAGGTGGCGATACTATTGCCTTTGGGGTCGAGAAGAACCGAAGTGTTATACAGGTTGCCTTCTTTGTCCTTTTCAACAATGCTACCGGCCAGGATGTAAGCATTCACTTGCTTGGCCTTGGCCGCAATCCGTGAAATAGTCTCTCCGTCAAGCGGTTCACCAAGCGCATCATACTCGTCGAAAGAGAACCAGCCGACATTCCATATCTCGCCCAAGAGAATCAAATCAGCATCTGCGGACCTGTCAATCATCTCCTCGGCGTGGGTAATCCGGTCTGCTTTGGAATGGGCATCAGAGTGTGCCATCTGTAGGCTAGCGACCTTAAAAATCACTTCTTGCCTCCTTCAATTTAATAAACTGCGTTGGAAAATAGGACGAAGAACTGCTCATAAGTAGATTATTACAAGATGGAGTCAGTGCTATCGCTCGACCTTCCAGTGTGCTTTTTGTTTCTACTTCAGAACGAGGAGTCGGACTCATTATGCGAATTAATGTTAACTTTGCTATTCACTATTTTAACGCTGAAAATATGACTTGTCAATATTGGTATCCGGTGTGGTATACTGCTTACGCTGTGCGGATAGTGCTACATATATGCTGTGGGGTTTGTGCCGCTGGCGTTGCCGAAAGGTTAACTTCAGAGGGGTACCAGGTTATGGGATTATTCTATAATCCTAATATTCATCCCGTGGAGGAGTATGAACGGCGGCGGGAGGTTGCGCAAGCGGTGGCTCGGGAATCAGGCTTTTCTTTAGCCGTACTCCCCTACCTACCGCAGGAATGGCTTAAAACGACCAGTTCTCTGGAAAAAGAGCCTGAGGGTGGCCGGAGGTGTGAGGTCTGCTTCCGGCTAAGATTAAAAAAGACCCGTGACTATATGTTGGCGCACGGGTGGGATGCGTTCACTACCACCTTAACGGTAAGTCCGCAAAAATCGGCTGATGTGATTAACCGCGTGGGCAGGGAGGTCGGTGGAGATAGCTTTCTGGTGAGAGATTTTAAGAAAAAAGGCGGTTTTCAACGGACGATGGCACTGGCTAAAAAATGGTCTCTGTACCGTCAGCATTACTGTGGATGTGTATATAGTCTGAGAGAAACTGATTGTAACCGATTGGCTGATAATCGGATTGGCGAAGCCGTGATATAACGCTGTATTTAGTAACGGGGAGTGAGGTTAAATGGGGCTTGAGCGATACTGGCAGAAGCGGAATTTCCGGGAAACTCCTGAGCCACCGGGGGAAGTGACGGGTATCGCCGGAAGCCGCTTTGTGGTTCAGAAGCATCAGGCAAGCCATCTGCACTATGATTTTCGTCTGGAGATGGAGGATGTGCTTAAAAGCTGGGCGGTGCCCAAGGGAGTCCCGATTGAGCCCGGTATAAAACGTCTGGCAGTCCAGGTGGAAGACCACCCCGTAGACTACATTGATTTCTCCGGCCGGATTCCGGAAGGAGAGTATGGCGCCGGTACGGTAGAAATCTGGGATAAGGGCGAGTTTGAATTGAGTAAACAATCCCCCGAACGGCTGGAAATTACGCTCAGGGGCGAACGGCTGTCGGGCGGCTACGTTTTAATTCATACTGGCGGCAGGAATTGGCTGCTTCTCAAACGGAGGGTAGAATCAAATTTACCCGGGCGTTAATTAGTTTGACCGGCAGGTTGGTAGTACATTCGAGGTCTAAGAGAGACGAGTCGTACTGCGAGAGTAGCTTATCCGGTGATACCTTATATTTTGCATGTCCGCGGCTCTTCTCCTCCATAGATTGCCATAGTAAGGAACGCGGTGTTCATTTTTCATACCACTTACTCTGATACTCTTCAAGGTAGCACAGTAGTACCCCGAATGTTGTCAGTATGTTCTGAAGTTGATATCATTTGTGGATTGGTAATCAGTGCTACCCGGAGCCGATATTATTATGGTCATGATTAAAACTAAAAACCTGAACAAGTATTATAAAGACCTGTTGGCGGTAGATAACGTAAATTTGGAGATAGAAGAAGGGGAATGCTTTGGTCTCCTGGGGACTAATGGCGCCGGTAAGACCTCTTTGATTAGAATGCTTACCGCCGTCTCGCCTCCGACGAGGGGTGATATCTGGGTGGGGGGTAAGGACTTAAAGACTTACTCCCGGCAGATAAAGGCGATCGTGGGGGTTGTCCCTCAGATAGATAATCTCGATCTGGACCTGACGGTGCGGGAAAACCTGGTGACCTTTGCCCGCTACTTCAGCATACCTCGGGATGAGGCGCATCGGCGCAGTACCGAAGTACTGAACTTGTTTGAGCTTGAAGTCAAGCGTGACAGTAACATCAAAGAACTGTCCGGTGGGATGAAACGGCGACTACTGCTGGCCAGGGGATTTCTAAATTTACCCCGGATTCTGGTGCTGGATGAGCCGACGATAGGTCTTGACCCTCAAGCTAGGTTTCTGGTGTGGCACAAGCTGACCGAACTAAAGTCCCGGGGAGTAACCGAGCTTCTGTGTACCCAGAATATGGAGGAGGCGGCTACCCTCTGTGACCGGGTAGCGATAATGCACCTGGGTAAAATCCTGACTCTTGATACTCCATCAAACCTCGTCTCCAGATATGTTGGTAAGGAGGTTGGGGAAATTGAGGTAAACCCGGAAGAAATGGACAGGACCATCCGGGTAATGGTAAGTAACGGACTTGACTTTGAGTATGCCGGGAACAGAATCTATGTCTTTCACGTGCCGGTAGATAAGTTTAGCAAGGGTCCGGCGGATTTATCTGCCAGAATAAAACGAAGGGCGGCGACGCTGGAGGACGTTTTCCTGAGGTTAACCGGGAGGTCTTTGGTGGAATGAAACTCTTCTCCTGGCGTTTTATCCGGGTCTGGCAGCGTAATAAGGATGTGTTCTTCAAGTTATGGCATTCGGAGGCGCCCGGTTTTGTGGCAGAACCGTTGATTGTTCTGATAGCGATGGGCTTTGGTCTCGGAGCGTACGTTACTATGGTGGAGGGGCAACGATATATCGAGTTTCTCGCCCCCGGGATAATCGCCGCCTATGCCATGTTCAGCGCCAGCTTTGAGTGTACCTATGCCAGTTTCGTTCGCATGGAGTTTCAAAAAACCTTTGACGCCATCATCACCACGCCACTGAATGTTGAGGATGTTATCGCCGGTGAAATCTTCTGGGGGGCAACCCGCTCGTTTATGACCGGCACCATCATTCTGGTTATTGCCGTTGCTTTCCAACTGGTGCATTCTCCCTGGGCGGTCTTGATACCAGTACTGGCTTTCCTGGAAGGCATCATGTTTGCCTCCATTGCCATCTGCTATACTTCTATTGTCCCGGCAATTTACAGCTTTAACTACTATTTCACCCTGTTTATCACGCCGATGTTTTTATTGAGCGGAGTCTTCTTCCCGCTGGACTCTTTTTCGGAGATAGTGCAGGGGCTTAGCTGGCTGGCGCCACTAACACCGGCCGTCCGCCTTACCCGGGCGCTGGTCAACGGGGATATTCAGCTTGAACTTCTGTGGTCACTGGCTGTGATTGTGCTCGTGGCTGCCGTCTTTTTCTCAATCTCGCTGGTTACCATGAGGCGGCGGCTGACGGTATAACTACTCGGCACCCCCTACCGCTTATCGGTTAGCCCAGCCCCACCTTACTTTTGACGGTAGCCAGGGTTTTTTCGGCGAGGGGACGGATTTTATCCGCTCCCTGAGCGAGTAAAGCGTCAAGGTAGGCCGGGTCAGCCGTTAGTTCCTGAAAGCGGGTCTGCAGTGGCCGAAGTCCTTCCACAACCACCTCTGCCAGCTCTCGCTTGAGATCGGCATAGCCCTTGCCTTCAAAGCGAGCTTCTACCTCGGCTCTACCGAGCCCGGTAAAGAGTTCGTAGATGGTCAGTAGGTTATAGACTCCGGGGCGGGCTTCATCGAAGCGAATCTCGCGTAATGAATCGGTGGTTGCCCGCATGACCTTGCTGCGGATGGTGTCTGGTGAATCCAGCAGATTGATGGCGTGCCATGAGCCGGTTTCACTTTTGCTCATCTTCCTGGTGGGGTCATCAAGCCCCATAATGCGGGCGCCGGTTTCGGGGATTATAGGCCGGGGTAGCTTGAAAGTTTTACCGTTTACCGCGTTGAACCGCTGCGCAATATCCCGGGTAAGCTCAACATGTTGTTTTTGGTCTTCACCAACCGGCACCACGTCCGTCTGATAAAGTAAAATATCTGACGCCATAAGTATCGGATAATCAAAAAGACCGACGCTGATCTGCTCTTTCAGGTCCTGCGCCTTCTCCTTAAACTGGGTCATCCGCTGCATCCATCCCATCGGGGTGTAACAGTTGAGAATCCAGGTCAGCTCAGCGTGGGCATTGATGTGGGATTGAACGAAGAGGGTAGACAGTTGGGGGTCAATGCCGGCGGCAAAGAGAATGCCCGTCAGTTCACGTATTTTGACTCTTAGAATTGCGGCATCCTGGGGAATAGTGATGGCATGTAAATCAACAATACAAAAGATGCCGTCAATTTCAGCCTGAGACGCAACCCAGTGCTTAATGGCAGCTAGGTAATTGCCAATATGAATGTCACCCGTTGGTTGAATGCCGGAGAATGATCGTTTCTTGGTCACTTTAGCTCCTTTTGTGCAAGGTTTAGTAGCCTGGGTGAAGCTGCCCATTCTAATCAAGCCCGGTCCAATTTCCACCCCGAGGTATTTTACACCAAACTCCCTCCGGCGTGCCAATCAGACGTAGAATTGACCTGTCAGATATATTTTCAATTGGGCTAAACCATGATTAAGGCAGGCCTGGGATATGATATAATTTGGACATACTTGTCATGGTAGCATGTAAAAAAGAAAGCAGAGTTAATTGTTGAATATGGACAAAGCGGAGGTTCTGCAAAAATCGTTCATATTTTCGGGCTTGAAGGAGAGTGAGATAGCTGAGCTGGCTGGGCTGGCTTTCGAGCGCAATATTGCCTCGGGTGAGTTCATATTTTGGGAGGGAGATACCCCGGAGTGGTTCTATGTTGTTGCCGCGGGCAGAATAAAGGTGCTTAAGCATTCCTTGCTGGGGAAGAAGTTTATCATCGCCTTTTTCGGTCCGGGTGAGATGTTTGGAGAGGTCGCCGTATTTGAGGATAAACCGTATCCGGCTTCAGCCCAGACCGCCGAAGACACCTGTATACTGGGAGTCGAGAGACAGGACTTTCTTGCCTTTCTGGCCCAACGTCCCCAGGTAGCCCTGCGGATTATCAGTATTCTGGGGGGGCGTCTCCGGGATTCGCAGAATCGGCTAAAGGATTTCGCCGGGGAGAGAGTGGAGCAGCGCCTCGCTCGGACACTGCTCATGCTTGTCGCCAAGCTCGGTACCACGCTTCCCTTCACCCGGCAGGAAATCGCCGACACGGCCGGGACGACCACCGAAACGGCGATACGTTTTATGAGTCGGTTGAAGGACGGCGGTATCATCCGGTCTACCCGCGGCCGGATAACAATCGTAAATGAAACCAAGCTCAGGCTACTGAGTGAAGGTCCGCCACAGGTTTAACACCCGCCGTTTGTCCCAGCGAGTATAACGGCCTATTTATTTCCGCTGGTTATATGACGCAGGTCATTTTCAATTCGGTTAACTCGGTGGTATTATGTTATTGGAAACATGAATTAGCCGTTCTGAGGAGGCTGATAGATATGACGAGCAATTGTCCCGGTCAGGATATGAGAAAGCTGAGGGTGGAGCTGTACAAATGCCCGAACTGTGGCGGCGAGGTTGAAATTTTCTCTGACGAACTTAAGGTGAAGTGTAATAAGTGTGGTCATAAGGTTTACAAAGAGAGAATACCATCATGTATTGAATGGTGTGCTTCAGCTCGTCAGTGCCTGGGAGAGGCGAGGTGGAAAGAATTGACGGCTAAAGACTAGAACCGGTTTAACATAAATTAGATATCAGGAGATTATGAAATGACAACCAGGACAATGCGACAGATAGTTAAAATTGATGAGGAAAAGTGTAACGGCTGCGGGCTCTGCGTGCCGGCTTTCACGGTGATTTGCTCAAAGACCAAGCGTTATTGATTGCCTGTCCCAAGCTGGACGACGCTTAGGATCACCTGAAGAAGCTGACCGAAATTATTACTCAGGTAAAGCTGAAGAGTATTGCGGTATTGCGCATGGAGGTTCCGTGCTGCTTTGGCCTGGTACATATTGCCAAACAGGCGATTGCCGCCAGTGGTCTCGATATACCCTTAGAGGAAGTAATTGTCGGTGTGAGGGGGACATGAAGTCCTGAAGTCTTTGGAGTTTTTGAGCCGGTGTCCAAAAAAATATTTGAAAAGTTAGACCAAAAGAAGAGCCGGGACATAAAAGTACTGGCAAATTTTGTGACTATCTTCTGTCGGGAGAACCACCGGACAGAGGCTAAGGATATTTTTAGGGCGGTCGATGACAGATTAGTGGTGGTTCTCGGTAACGCGAGTCGATTACTATGCGAGGATTGTCGCAAACTGCTGAATCATGGTATCGCCAAGTTGCTTTTGTGTCCCTACGACCCCAAACCAATGTGCAAGAAATGCCCTACCCACTGTTATGCCCCTGGTTACCGGGAGAGGGTGAGAGAAGTTATGAAGTTTTCCGGCTTATACCTGGTGAAGCACGGCCGACTGGATTTAATGGTTCATTATTTGTTTTAACTGCGGGGAGTGATGAAATCCATAAAAGAGTCGCTGGTGAAAGCGATGGAAGCTTACTTCAAGAACGATGTCAGGAGAATCAATCATGCCCGCCGGGTGACCGAATACGCTGAGGAGATTTTGAGTCGGGAGGGGGGTGAATACCCGGTAGTTATTGGGGCAGCGGTGCTTCATGATATAGGGATTCACCAGGCGCAAAGAAAATACGGCAGTACAGGTGGCAAATATCAGGAAAAAGAGGGTCCGCCAATTGCCCGGCGTATCCTGACCGGGCTGGGGTTTGCACAAAACCAAATTGAGGAGATTTGTGAAATTATTGCTCACCATCACAGTCCAGGCAAGATAAACACCCGGAACTTTAAAATACTCTACGATGCTGACTGGCTGGTGAATCTGAAAGATGAGTGTGATATCCGGGATAAGGACAAACTGAGCAACATCATTGAGAAGATATTTCTTACTCCAAGCGGTAAGGCTCTGGCGAGAGAGCTTTACCTGCTAGAGCCTTGATAAGAAGCTGCATATTAGTGTAGGTTTAAATTCAGGACATTGTCAGAGAGGCAACACCCCACTCTTAAGTTTGCGTCTGCCCTTCTGTAGATTTAGCTTCAGGTGTTGGGGCTGCTGCCACTTCTTCCTCCGCAACAGCTTCGGCTACCACTTCTTCTACTTTCTCCACGCGTCTCACGCTGATCTTCGCCACTATCTGTTCCGGGTTATTGGTAACCGTAACTCCTTCGTCCACAGCAATGTCTTTAACATGGAGAGTCTGTTCGGCATCAGTGAGGACACTGACGTCTATCGGGGCGCTTTCCGGAGTTCTATCGGGCAGACATTCAACGGTTAACGCATGAAGTGCCTGTGCCAGCATGTTCTGTTTATGCTTCAGAGCGGGCGCCTCACCGATTAATACAATGGGCACCTCTACCTGAATTTTCTCGTCCATCCTGACCTGATATAGGTCAACATGAAGCAGTTCACCGGT
>CAYFGR010000012.1:0-26300 GCA_964343135.1 uncultured Dehalococcoidales bacterium | reverse complement strand
CCACTCTATGGTTGAGGGGGGTTTGGAGGTTATGTCATAGACCACGCGGTTTACACCGGGGACTTCGTTGACGATGCGGTTGGAAATACGGGCCAGGACATCATAGGGCATGCGCGCCCAGTCAGCCGTCATGGCATCCTCACTGGTCACGGCACGTATGGCAACCAGGTAGCCATACGTTCGGTAGTCACCCATCACCCCCACCGATTTCACATCGGTAAGTATGGCGAAGCTCTGCCACAGTTGTCGGTACAGCTTGGCGTTCTTAATCTCATTCATGACAATGAAGTCGGCGCCACGCAGTATCTCAAGCTTCTCCCTAGTTACCTCACCGGTAATCCGGATAGCCAGACCGGGTCCGGGGAAGGGCTGGCGCCACACCATCTCCTCAGGTAGACCCATCTCCATACCCACCTGCCGCACCTCATCCTTAAACAGGTACCGCAGTGGTTCCAGCAGATTAAGTTTCATATTCGCCGGTAAGCCACCAACATTATGGTGTGTCTTTATCTTGGCCGGAGCGCTGGTTGAGGAAGACGCACTCTCAATGACATCAGGGTAAAGCGTCCCCTGAGCCAGAAAGTGAACCTTACCTATTTTCCGGGCTTCCTCCTCAAACACGCGGATAAATTCCTCGCCGATTACCTTACGCTTGGTCTCAGGATCAGTGACGCCCTTCAAACGTTCAAGGAACCGGTCACTGGCATCAACATAGTTAATATTCATGCCCATGTTCATCCGGAACACGTTAAAAGTTCGCTCTACCTCTTCACAGCGCAGCAGCCCGTTATTAACAAAAATACAGGTAAGCTGGTCGCCGATAGCATGGTAGATAAGAGTAGCCACCACTGATGAATCAACCCCTCCCGATAGGGCATTGATAACCTTCCCCTTGCCAACCTGCTTTTTGATTACCGCCAGACTCTCATTTATAAAGCTACCCATCGTCCAGCTTACCGAGCAGCCACATACCCCGAAAACAAAATTTCTCAGAATTTTCTTACCCTCAGGGGTGTGGGCGACCTCAGGGTGAAACTGGAGTCCGAATATTCCCTCACCGTTGCCAATTACCGCCAGTGGTGAATTCTCAGTATAGGCTAAGGCGCTGAACCCGGGCGGGACCCCTCCTATCATGTCGGCGTGGCTCATCCAGACCGGTGAGGCGTCAGGTAAATCATCAAACAGGGGCGAATCTATGTCACTCAAGTGAAGAATGGCGTGACCATACTCGCGTTTTACGCCTGGAGAAACCTGCCCGCCCAACTGCTTGGTGATCACCTGCATGCCGTAGCATATACCCAGCACCGGTAGCCGACTTTCATAAACGTAGACCGGAGCCATCGGGGCACCCGGTTCATAAACGCTGGCGGGACTCCCGGAAAGGATAAATCCTTTGGGATTCAAAGCAGCTACCTTTTCCCACGGAGTATTCGGAGACACCATCTCGCAATATACCTGGCACTCACGGATGCGCCGCGCAATCAGCAAACTGTACTGGGAACCAAAGTCGATAACGACAATCGCCCCACGTTCGCCGACCGGCACCGCCTTCTTCACTGAAGCCGGTTGCTCACCACCGATTTTCTTAGCGATTTCCAGATAGGTGGAAACCTCAATATCACCGGTTGTCGCCACACGGCGACTTTTGCCTGTTTCTCTTTTTGGGTTGTCTTCCGTTTTATCCATCAACCCAAGACTATCACTGCCAATAATCACCAGTCAAGTGGTTTTAGGATTAACCATCAAGCAATAATTTACCGTTAAGAGCAATCGAGAAAAAGAGCGGGGAGCCGCGATTACAAAAAAATAAAGGGAGTATGCCGGGTATACTCCCTTACCGTCCTGATGTTATTATCTGGAGTCTGATCAAGTACTGGTACCGACCCTGGCATTCTCTTCCAGTGCCTTAAGTACCTTTTCGGCAGTGATGGGCAATTCCATAATCCTGGCGCCAACCGCGTTATAGACAGCATTCCCTATTGCCGCCGATACCCCCAACACCACCGCTTCTCCCATGCCGATGGCGCCGAAGACTGAATCCCGATGAGGCACCTCAATGAAGACCCTTTCTATCTTGGGGACTTCGGTGAAAGTAGTCAGTTTGTAGTCACGGAAGGAGTCATTTCGAGTCACCCCTTTATCGGTGATAATTGCCTCGTATAACCCCTCTCCCATCGCCATCATGATGCCGCCTTCAACCTGCCCATCCAAAAGCAGCGGATTTAACGCTTTACCCACGTTGTGAACCGCCAGAATCCGGGTAACCTTTACCTTACCCGTCTCAATATCTACTTCTACCTCGGCAAGGTGAGCGCCATACATCCAGAACAGCGAAGACCTGGGCGTCTGCATATCAACGAAATTAGGCACAGTACCCTTAGACCCTGAACTGAAATACCCGGCACCGACTACGGGACGACCAATCCCGTTGACAAACTTGCCGCCGCTAATTGGCAGCGCACTGAACGGCATGGTTTTATCCGGTTCACCCTTAACCAGTACTTTGCCATCCTTCACATCAAGCTTGTCCACGTCAATTTCAAACAACTCAGAGGCTACCTCAAGCAACTGTTTCCTGGCGGCTTCGGCGGCTTTTTTCACGGCGTTACCCAGCACAAAAGCCCCTCGGCTACCCGTGGTACCGGTATAGTAGGGGGTGGTCTGGGTATCGGGCACAGCAACGTTTACCTTTTCTACCGAAATGGTCAATTCTTGAGCGACAATCTGGGCAAGGACAGTGGTTGTACCCTGTCCCATATCCGTGATGCTTACCACGACCTCAACCGAACCATCCTGATTCATTTTTACAAAAGCAGCCCCTGAGGTCGGCGTATTGGTAGCCTTATGGAAGCAGGAAATTCCCACCCCCTTACCTATTTTCTTCGTCTGCTTTAACTCACTCCAGCGCCCTTTCTCCTCGAGAACACTCAAGCAATCTGTCAAACCGCAGGCATGGATTACCTGACCGGTAGGCGTGATACCGCCCTCTTCGAGGGCATTCTTCATCCGGAATTTCAGCGGGTCAATCCCTAATTTCCCGGCAATAATATCCATGTGAGTCTCGACGGCCCAGGTGGGCTGGTTGGCACCAAAACCACGGTAGGCAACCGCCGTCGGATTATTGGTATAGACATCAAGGGCATCTACCTGGATATTGGGTATCCTGTAGGCACCGCCGCCCGCCTGCATGGCGCGTAACATTACTCTAGGTCCGGCATCGGCATAGGCACCCGTATTCCATATCTCAATACAGTGCCGGACAACTATCTTGCCATCTTTGGTGACGCCCGATTTTATCTTCATATTCAGTGAATGCCTGACGCCGCCGCCGACAGTAGTTTCCTCCCGACTGAACACCAGCTTTACCGGCTGCTTAGCCACCTGCGCCAATAAGGTGGCGATTAATTCCCCTTTAATAAAGAACTTACCCCCGAAACCTCCACCAAGGAAGGGGACCACTATCCTGACCTTATGGAATGGTAAGCCCAGATAAGTGGCAATAGCGTCCCTGATTTCATAGGGTGACTGCGTGCTTGACCAGACCGTAATACTTCCTGAAACATCAACCCGTGCCACACAGATGTGCGGTTCCATAGGCGCGGTATGAACCGAGGGTATTACCAGTTCGTCTTCAAAGACATAATCCGACTGCTTGAAACCGTCGTCAATATCACCCTGGCGCAACTGGAATTTGGAGGATATATTGGTATTCAATACAGGGCGCGCATAGGAAAGTTTCTCATAGTTTTCCATATCCTCATGAATTAACGGCGCCTCTGGTTTCATGGCTTCTTCCGGGTCAAATACGGCGGGGAGTTCCTCGTAGCCAATCTGGATAAGTCCGCAAGCTTCCTCGGCGGTCTCTAGGTCAACAGCGGCTACGGCGGCCACCTCATCACCGATAAAGCGGACTTTATCCACGGCAAGGGCCGGTTTATCCCATATCAGTATGCCCAACCGACGGTTAGGAATGTCCCTACCGGTGATAACCGCCTTCACTCCGGGCAGTTGCTTTGCCTTACTGACATCAATATTCAGTATTTTAGCGTGAGGATACCTGGTTCTCAGAATTTTACCGTATAGCATTCCGGGCAGCTCTATATCGTCGGTATAAGTTACCGCCCCCTGGACCTTCCGGATAATTTCAATATCGTTTACCGGCTTACCAACCACGGTATTTGCTTCAGTATCCATTATCGGCTTATTTACGACGGTATCAATTACCATTATGCTAACCTCCTATTTTCCTCATTTGCCATTCGCCACCGAACGAATTGCCTCCACTATCCTCACATAACCGGTGCAACGGCACAGATTACCGGACATCGCCAGTTTTATCTCTTCCTCACTGGGGATGGGATTTTCGTCCAGCAGGGCTTTAGCCGTAAGAATCATACCCGAGGTGCAGAAACCGCATTGCACGGCATAGTGCGCCACAAAAGCTTGCTGTATCGGATGCAGGTCGCCATTATCATCGGCCAAACCTTCAATAGTTAGAACCTCTTTACCGTCAGCCTTAACCGCCAGCATCAGACAGCTCTTTACCGCTTCACCATCAACCAATACGGTGCAAACACCGCAGTCACCCGTTTCACAACCTACCTTGACACCAGTTAGATTTAACTCCTCGCGCAGAACACGAACCAGAGTCCACCACGGCTCTATCAAGACATCCTGTTGCATCCCGTTCACCTTTAAGGTTATTGGTAATTTCATATCTCACCTCTCCACAGGTTTCATAGTCCCTCTAGAACAATAAACGCCAGTCTATCCGGCTAAAGCTACCTCAGACCATACCCGTGAGCTAATACGAAGGGCAAAAACCGGGAAAGAAAATCGCCCTGCGGTAATATGATGGGTATTGCCCCAAAGTAGAATTCCTACTTTGCTATTAACTGCTCTAGGGCACGCCGGGTAAATACTTTTACCATGCCCGCACGGTAGGCGGCTGAAGCGCGGATATCGGTAATAGGCCGGGCTTCTTCAGAGGCTGCCTGAGCTGCCTTTTCGATTAAGGACGACGCCACCTTTTTGCCGCCGAGTATTGCCTCAGCCTTTTTCGCTCGCATTGGCGTAGATGCCACGGCACCGAGTACTATCTTTGCATCCCGGCAGGTCTGATTATCAGCCTCCAAGGTAAGGACCACGCCAACATTAACCATAGCCAGGTCAAAAGTTCCCCATCGTTTACCGTGCTTAAGATAGACGCCTTTGGTATTGAGTGGTGGCATCGGTACCTGAATCTCAACCAGTAGCTCTTCCGCGTTAAGTACCGTCTCACCTGCGTGGACGAAGAAATCCTCCAGCGGAACTACCCTCTCGCCACTAATACCAGTAATCCTGGCTTTAGCCGAAAGCGCAATCAAGGGTGGGGCCATCTCTGCTGAGGGCACCGCATTACACAAGTTTCCGCCAATGGTAGCCACGTTACGTATCGCTACCGACCCCAATTGACCGGCTGCCTGTGAAATCACGGGGTAATACTGGTGAAGTACGGAGGAATTCTCCACCGTCCGAACCTTGGCTAGACTACCAATCCTCAGCCCCCGCTTTTCATCACACTCAATGTAGTCGAGCTCCGGTATACTCTCAAGATCAACAACATATTGTGGCCTTAGCCTCGGCGTTTGATTAGTCAGACCAGATCTCATGTCAACCACTAAATCAGTGCCCCCGGCTATTACCTTGGCTTTACCATCGTGCTCATGGAGTAAGGATATTGCCTCTTGAACCGACTTCGGTCTCAAATATTCGAATCTCATCACTTACCCTTCCTCTTTAGATAAATTACTTAGCGCCAGCCGCTTCCCACAACGATATACCACCAGAAGCGAAGTTATGGTCCCGTCCATTATTATACATCACACCGGTCTCATTTTACCTCGGGGGTACTTAATCAAATCGTAGGACTGGAGACCAAACGCAACTAAGATAACATCATTCGCTACGACGATTGAAAACCATCTGATTCTAACAACCCGAGAGTACTTTGTCAAATAATCAAAACGCCATCCACATCCGGAAGTTCTAACAGATTGCACCCGGCTATTTAGCAACCAATTTTAAGCCTGAACTTCAAATGTGATATACTATCTTCAGGAGAAAGAAATTTCTTAACAGGTGGCAATGGCAACACCCGGTGAAATCTCGACTGAAATCCAAAAACAGATTATTAGAGGTATCGTTGTCCTCAGGCAAGGGGGGCTGGTTGCCTTTCCGACGGACACGGTTTACGGACTGGGAGCCTGTGCTTTTAACCAGACAGCAGTGGCAAAAGTCTACCGCGTAAAGGTACGACCCAGACACATGGCACTTCCTTTACTGCTAGCGGATACCTCACAAATAAATGAGGTGGCTTATCACGTACCGCCGGTTGCCTGGCTCTTAGCTGATAAATTTCTGCCCGGTGCCCTGACCCTGGTTCTGGCAAAGTCCAGTTCGGTTCCCGACATCGTAACTGGCAGCGGTAGCACGGTAGCGGTGCGTGTCCCTGACCATCCGGTACCGGTTACCCTGGCCAGAGATTTAGGGCCAATTGTGGGCACCAGCGCCAATATCAGCGGTGAGCCAAGCCCCCTGACAGCTAAGGAGGTCAACCGGCAATTTAGTGACGCGATTGATTTTATTATTGATGGTGGATGGTGTCCCGGTGGTACCGAATCCACCATCATTGATGTGACCGGGGACAAGCCGATTATCCTGAGGGAAGGGGCGATATCAAGAGAAGAAATCAGCCAGGTACTGCAAGGTCATCTGACATTGCCTTACTTACCCCCTAAGTAACGTATTGGGGCGACTAATGGACATTTTAGCGAGCATCGGATTTAAATAAGGAGATTGAAAATATGCGCATTGCCGTCGGCAGTGATCACCGCGGACTGGAGTCCAAACAGTTTATCATCAAACTGATAACCCGGACCGGACACAAATGTGAAGACTTCGGCACGTATGCTACCGACTCCATAGATTACCCTGACATTGCCCAAAAAGTAGCTGAGGCCGTGGCCGGGGACGATTTTGAACGTGGTATTTTAGTATGCGACACGGGTATCGGCATGAGCATTGCCGCTAATAAGGTTAAGGGGACAAGAGCTGCCCTCTGTCACAACGCCTTCCTTGCCATCCGGGCTCGCCGGCACAATGACGCCAACATCCTCTGTTTAGGAGCCAGGGAAGGGCTTGAGAAAGTGTCTGAAATCCTTGAGGCTTTTTTAACCACCGATTTTGAAGGTGGCCGACACCAGAATCGATTAAACAAGATAAAAATTCTGGAAGGCTAAGGGTTCAGCGCTCCCTTGACACTCAACGAGCATTATGTTATCTTTATGTCAATAAGTTGAAGATGGGATGGTGGCATGTTCAACCCGTCCGCGCTGGGGCGGTTTATTAATTCAGGATGAGGACAGTTGGGGATAGTTATGAAGAGCAATGCGGTTAAGAAAGGCATAGAACGGGCGCCACATCGTTCATTACTCTACGCTCTGGGCTGTACACCGTCTGACATGGATAAACCTCTCATCGGTGTTATCAACAGCTTTAGCGAAATTGTTCCCGGACACATGCACCTGCGGGACATTGCCGAAGCGGTCAAGTCCGGGGTGTGTGGCGGTGGGGGCGTCCCTTTTGAGGTCAACACCATTGCCGTGTGTGATGGCATTGCCATGAACCACCCCGGCATGAAATACAGCCTGCCCAGTCGTGAACTAATCGTGGACTCGATAGAGATAGTGGCGGAGGCTCATGCTTTTGACGCTCTGGTCTTTATTACCAATTGCGACAAGATAATTCCCGGGATGCTTATGGCCGCCGTCAGACTTAACCTGCCCGCCCTTTTTATCAGCGGTGGTCCCATGCTCGCCGGGCGTTTGGGCACCGACCATGGCAGTAAATATGTCGACCTCAGTTCGGTGTTTGAAGCCGTGGGCAAGGTAGCCAGGCAGCAGATGACGGAGGATGAACTAGCACAATTGGAAGCGGTTGCCTGTCCGGGATGTGGCAGCTGTGCCGGCATGTTCACCGCCAACACCATGAACTGCTTAACTGAGGCAATGGGATTGGGATTACCCGGTCACGGTACCATTCCCGCCGTTGACTCAAGACGGATGCAGCTAGCCAGAAAAGCCGGAGAGCAGATCATGAAGTTGCTGGCGGCCAATATTCGCCCTCGGGACATAATAACACGGGATGCCATCCATAATGCCTTTACCGTTGATATGGCACTGGGTGGCAGCACCAATTCAGTCCTGCACCTTATTGCCCTGGCTGCTGAGACCGGAATTAGCTTCCCATTATCACTGATAAACGAGATAAGCGAACGTACGCCTTATCTGTGCAAGCTGAGCCCGTCCGGTGATCATCACATTGAAGACCTGGACAATGCCGGCGGTATCTCCGCCGTTATGAAGGAAGTGCAGGACTTACTAAACCTGGATTCAAAAACCGTCTCCGGCACATCAGTTGGCGAAATTATCGCCCACGGAAAAGTGGTGGATAGGGGAGTTATCCACAGTATTGCGGATGCCTACTCGGCTACCGGAGGGCTAGCGATACTTTTTGGCAACCTGGCACCCGATGGGGCAGTGGTCAAAAGGGCAGCGGTCATTCCGGAGATGATGTCTTACCGCGGAACAACCCGCATATTTAACGCTGAAGAAGAAGCTACCGCCGCCATAATGAACGGCGATATAAAAGCGGGGGATGTTATCGTCATCCGCTACGAAGGCCCCAGTGGTGGACCGGGCATGAGAGAAATGCTCACGCCAACCTCGCTCCTGAGCGGTATGGGGATGGACAAAGAGATAGCCCTTATTACCGATGGGCGTTTCTCGGGGGCTACCCGTGGCGCCGCTATCGGGCATGTCTCTCCGGAAGCCGCCCGCCGGGGACCCATTGCGGCTTTGGAAAATGGCGATATAATAAAGATTGACATTCCCAATTACCGTTTAGACGTAGAGTTAAGTGATGGCGAGATTACCGACCGCCTCGACCGACTACCTGAATTTAAACCGAAGGTGAAAACCGGCTATCTCCGGTATTACGCTGAGAGAGTACGTTCAGCCAGCACCGGAGCCGTGTTTAGCAGATAAAGGGGGGATTAACAATGAAGATAACCGGTGCCCAGATAATGTGTGAGGGTTTGGTGCGAGAAGGAGTAGAGGTTATTTTTGGCTTTCCCGGCGGCTCAGTTTTACCATTTTATGATATCTTCCCCCAATACCCGCAATTACGCCATATTCTGGTACGACATGAGCAGGCCGCCGCCCACGCCGCTGATGCCTATGCCCGGGTCACCGGCAAGGTGGGTGTCTGCCTGGCTACTTCCGGACCGGGGGCAACCAATCTGGTTACCGGAATTGCCAATGCACACCTCGATTCTTCACCTATCGTTGCCATAACCGGTCAGGTAGCCCGCCCCTTTATCGGTAAGGATGCCTTCCAGGAGACGGATATTACCGGCATAACTCTGCCCATTACCAAGCATAACTACCTGGTCCTTGAAACTAGCTCCGTAGCTAGAATAGTCAAAGAAGCTTTCCACATCGCCCGGACGGGAAGACCGGGACCGGTGCTTATTGACATGCCCCGTGACGTATTTAGCGAACAGACCGAATTTCACTATCCGACCGATGTTGATTTACCCGGCTTCAAGCCCACGTTCCAGGGACACTCGACGCAGATTAAGAACGCCGCCAAAGCTATCAGTGACGCCAAACAACCGGTGATTCTCGCCGGAAGAGGCATCATCATATCGAAAGCGTACGATGAATTTAAACAGTTTGCGGAGACCGCCCAGATACCGGTAATTACCACTCTACTTGGTATCGGCTGCTTCCCCGAATCCCACTTTCTGAGCTACGGTATGCTGGGTATGCATGGCATGGCATACGCTAATCTTGCCGTTGATAGGGCTGACCTCATAATTGCCATCGGCATGAGATTCGATGACCGAGCTACGGGTAAAGTAAGCGCCTTTGCCTCTCACGCCCGCATTATTCATATAGATATTGACCCGGCGGAAATCGGTAAAAATGTGCGCGTAGATATACCCATTGTCGGTGATGTCAAGAACGTTCTTAAGGCATTGAATAAACTGATTCAACCTGCCAAGCATATTGACTGGCTTACGCAGCTCGACACTTGGCGAAACGAACACCCATTAACTGACATCAGAGACCATGACGGACTCTTACCCCAGTATGTCGTTCGCCAGATCTATGACGCAACCCAGGGTGAGGCAATTATCACCACCGGCGTGGGGCAAAATCAGATGTGGGCCGCCCAGCACTACTGGTACGACAAACCAAACAGCTTCGTATCATCCGGTGGGCTGGGGACTATGGGCTTTGGCTTACCGGCGGCAATCGGGGCTAAAGTGGGTCGCCCGGACAGCACCGTATGGTGCGTTGACGGTGATGGTAGTCTTCAAATGACAATTCAGGAATTAGCCACCATCGTTCAGGAAAACCTTGAAATTAAGATAGCGGTATTAAATAATGGCTTCCTGGGAATGGTCAGGCAGTGGCAAGACCTCTTTTACGGAAAGCGATACATCGCCACGCCGATATCCTGCCCCGACTTCGTCAAAATTGCCGAAGCCTACTGCATACCGGGACGCAGGGTCACCCGTAAAGAAGAGGTGAAATCAGCTATTGAGCAGGCAATGGCACATAAAGGTCCTTTCCTGGTTGAATTTATGGTAGAACCTGAGGAAAATGTTTACCCCATGGTGCCACCGGGGGCAAGTCTGGCTCAAGTTCTGGAGGCACCCGAACAGAAAAAGAAAGTCAGAATTGATTCCGCCAAGCTACCAGTGAGCAATCTATAGAAAAGAGGTGATAAATAATGACGGCAAACCGGCATACTCTAATTGCTCTGGTGGAAGATAAGCCCGGGGCACTTAACCGGGTGGCAAGCCTATTCCGCAGACGCGGCTTCAATATTGAAAGCATTACCGTGGGCCATAGTGAACAGCCTCATTTATCACGTATGACAATCGTGGTAAACGGTGATGTCACTACCGTGGAACAGGTTAGAAAGCAGTTAGACCGGGTGATTGATGTCATCAGGGTAACTGACATTACCGGTGACAGAATAATTGCCCGGGAAATAGCCCTGATTAAAGTACGCGCCACTTCATCCAACCGAAGTGAGATTATTGAAATAGTAGACATATTCCGAGCCAGCATAGTCGATGTCGCCTCTGATTCGCTAGCCATTGAGGCTACCGGTGACGAGGAGAAAATAGACTCGCTATTTAACTTACTCTATGGTTTTGGTATCAAGGAATTTGCCAGAACCGGTCGTATTGCCATGACCCGGGGAGAGCCGGGATTACTGCTGACGGAAGGGGGTAAGGCCGTTCACCGGAGGCGCCGAGCGTTATAATGGACGCTTTAAAATGAAGTAATCTCTCGATCTCATTAATAAGGAGGCAAAAACTTATGGCTAAGATATACTACGACAATGATATTAACCTTAACCTGCTCAAAAGTAAGGTTATCGGCATTATCGGCTACGGAAGCCAGGGGCATGCCCACGCTCAGAACCTTAGAGACAGCGGCTTTCAAGTAATTGTGGCCGAACTCGAAGACACCCCGGGTCACAAGCTTGCCACGGACGCCGGTTTCAAGATAGCCGGCGCCGCCGAGGTAACCAAAGAAGCTGATATTATCATGATGCTGTTACAGGACCACCTGCACCGCCCCATCTATTATGAGTCGATCGAAAAAGAGCTTACGTCCGACAAGATGTTGATGTTCGCACACGGCTTTAATATCCACTATGGGCAAGTTGTCCCGCCATCAAATGTTGATGTTACCATGATTGCGCCCAAGTGCCCGGGGCACATGCTTCGGCAGTCATACCTTGAGGGTGCGGGGCCACCGGCTCTGGTGGCAGTTTATCAGGATGCTTCCGGAAAAGCTCGGGATACTGCCCTCGCCTATGCCGTTGGCCTCGGCTGCGGCCGGGCGGGCATAATTGAAACCACCTTTGCCGAGGAGACGGAGACCGACCTCTTCGGGGAGCAAGCCGTGCTGTGCGGCGGGGTTACCTCCCTGATAAAGGCTGGTTTTGAAACCCTGGTTGAGGCAGGTTACCAGCCCGAAATTGCCTATTTTGAAGTCTGTAACGAGCTCAAGCTCATTGTTGACCTGATTTACCAGGGCGGATTTACTTACATGCGCTACTCGGTCAGTGACACCGCTGAGTTCGGCGATTATGCCCGAGGACCGAGGGTAATTGACGACATGGTGAAAGATGAAATGCGGCAAATCCTAACTGAGGTGCAGGACGGCACCTTCGCCCGGGAGTGGATTTTGGAAAATCAGGCGGGACGCCCGTTTTACAATGCCGTTAAACGTATGGAAGCGGAACACCCGATTGAGCTCGTGGGTAACGAGCTGCGCAAGATGATGCCATGGCTGAAAAAGAAGTAAATCAAGGGTCTGACAACCGCACTATGAAGTAAAGAAGGGGCTGTTTATCACCTTGCGTTGATTTCGTAACCAGGGTAGTATTGCTGAGAAGAGTTGGATATGGATAGGGTAATTATTTTTGACACCACGCTGCGGGATGGAGAGCAGGGAGCCGGTGCCAAAATGAATCTCCGTGAGAAACTGGATATCGCCCGGCAACTGGAAAAGCTCGGCGTAGATGTTATTGAAGCCGGTTTTCCCATTAGCTCGCCGGGTGACTTCGAGACGGTACGCACCATTGCTCGAGATATTCGCACACCTGTAATATGCGGTTTAGCCCGTGCTCTCCCTAAAGATATCGACTGTGCCTGGGAGGCGATAAGAGAAGCGGCTCACCCGCGCATACATGTCTTTCTGTCCGCTTCCGATATTCACCGCGTTTATCAATTAAAAAAAAGCCGTGAAGAGGTTCTGCAAGAATCACGGGAGATGGTCGCCCGGACCAAGCAATATGTTGACGATGTCGAGTTTTCACCAATGGATGCCAGCCGAACCGAGCCCAAGTATCTCTATCAAATTCTAGAAGCGGTTATTGATGCTGGCGCCACTACCGTAAATATTCCGGACACGGTGGGCTACGCGATCCCCTCCGAGTTTGGCGATTTGATTGAGGGCATCCTTCAGAATGTGCCCAATATCCACCGGGCGGTAATCAGCGTTCACTGCCATAATGACCTGGGGCTGGCGGTAAGCAACAGCCTAGAATCCGTCAGGCGCGGGGCAAGACAGGTAGAATGCACCGTCAATGGTATCGGGGAAAGAGCTGGGAACGCCTCCCTTGAAGAAGCGGTTATGGCGCTCAAGACCCGTGGTGATTTCTTTAACCTGACGACCAACATTAATACCACCCAAATCTACAAAACGAGCCGATTGGTAAGCGAGGTAACCGGTTTTGTGGTTCAGCCAAACAAGGCAATTATTGGTGCTAACGCCTTTAGCCACGAGTCCGGCATTCACCAGGACGGTATCATCAAGATGCCGATTACCTATGAAATAATGGACCCGAAGACGGTGGGCATACCGGCGAGCAGTCTGGTCCTGGGCAAACTCAGCGGGCGGCATGCCCTAAAAGAGCGTCTGGCGGAACTGGGCTACAGCCTGTGTGATGACGACCTCAAGCGCGTCTTTGTCGCCTTCAAAGCGCTGGCCGATAAAAAGAAGGAGGTTACCGACCGCGATATTGAGTCTCTTGTCGCTGAGGAGCAACGAACCGTATCCGAAATCTACCACCTTGAGCGTATTCAGGTGACCTGTGGAGACCGGGGGATTCCCACGGCTGCGGTCAGACTTATTACCCCCAACGGGCAAATTATGGCGGATGCCGCCTTAGGTACCGGTCCCGTTGATGCCGTCTATCAGGCAATAAACCGGATTGTGGGCGTGCCTAATACGCTAACGGAATTCAGCGTTAAGTCGGTAACCGAGGGTATTGATGCTATTGGCGAAGTGCTAATCAGGATAGATAGCGAGGGCATGACTTACACCGGACGTGGCGCAGATACCGACGTCATTGTTGCCAGCGCCAAAGCCTATATCAATGCCCTTAACCGATTATTAGTAACTAAACAGGTAGCAGAATAATTTCCAACCAGGTGCCAAGATGCCGATTGAACTGGAAGCAGTGCTTCGTCTGCTGCTGGCGGCAGCCTTGGGTGCCGCCATTGGCTGCCAGCGGGAGAGAGCCAGTAAACCGGCCGACTTGAGAACTCACAGCCTTATCTGTCTCGGGTGGGGCGACGCTTTTTACGGCAGCTTCGGTTTACGGTTTTGGTGCGGCTGCCGACCCAACCCGTATTGCCGCGGGCATTGTAACCGGGATTGGCTTTATTGGCGTTGGCGCCATTCTACGCGGTGACGAAGGTATTGTTGCCGGACTGACCACCGCCGCTACTATCTGGACAGTAGCTGGCATAGGGCTGGCGGCGGGTGCCGGTCTTTACTTGATATCGGCGGTTGCCACTGCTATCGCCCTGGTGGTGCTATTCATTCCCCGCACTCGCTGATAGTCAGACCCGAACCTGAATCACCAGCAACCTTGGAGAGGGGAGATTTGAAATGACACTAATTGAGAAGATACTGGCTGTCCATACCGATAAAAAGAAGGTAAGCCCAGGCGAGTTTGTAAATACCCGGGTAGACCTGGTTTTAGCCAATGACATTACCGCCCCAATTGCGATAAGGGAGTTCCGGCGCATCGGGGTAGATAGAGTCTTCGACCCGAAAAAGGTAGTTATGGTGCCCGACCACTTTGTACCCAATAAAGACATCACCTCCGCCGAGCAGGCGAAGTTGCAGCGAGAATTCGCCCGTGAGCAGGGATCGATTTACTTTGAAGTCGGCCAGATGGGTATTGAACACGTGCTTTTACCGGAACAAGGCCTGGTGCTGCCCGGAGACGTCGTAGTCGGCGGTGATTCGCATACCTGCACCTATGGTGCCGTGGGCGCCTTTGCCACCGGCATGGGGTCAACCGATATTGCCGCAATCATGGCAACCGGAGACATCTGGATGAAGGTACCGCCCACCATTAAATTTATCTATCACGGGAAAGTGGGGGAGTGGGTAAGCGGCAAGGACTTGATTCTACATACCATCGGCGATATTGGCGTCGATGGCGCACTGTACGCGGCAATGGAATTTACCGGCGAAGCCATTGATACCCTCTCCATGGACGGACGATTCACCATGGCAAATATGGCAATTGAAGCCGGGGCTAAAGCCGGTATTTTCCGGGTAGATGCTAAAACGCTGGATTACATCAGACCCAGGACAAAACGATCCTACCATGTCTATGAGCCGGATGCTAACGCCGAATATGCACGAGTTATTGAGTATGATATTTCCACTCTGGAACCGCAGGTCGCCCTGCCCCACTCGCCAGCCAACACCAGTCCGGTCAGCCAGGTAGGCGATATTAAGATTGACCAGACGGTGATTGGAAGCTGCACCAATGGTCGCATCGAAGATTTGCGGATTGCCGCCCGGATACTGAAAGGCAGAAAGGTAAACCCGGGGACACGGTGCATTATTATCCCGGGAACACCTCAGGTATACATGGATGCCATAACCGAAGGACTTATAGAAATCTTTATCAAGGCGGGAGCCGCCGTCAGCACGCCCACCTGCGGCCCCTGCCTCGGTGGACATATGGGCATACTGGCCGCCGGCGAACGCTGCATCTCCACCACCAACCGCAACTTCGTGGGCAGGATGGGCAGCCCCAAATCAGAGGTTTACCTCGCCAGTCCCGCCGTAACCGCCGCCAGCGCGGTAACCGGCAAAATCACCAGTCCGGAGGCACTGTGAAAACCGGTATCATCACCCGTACCGAAGGAGCTTTATGGCATGGTAGCCGAGAGGGATAAAGTTATTACCCTCTAGAAACAGGTAAAGGTAGTAATCAGTAAATATATGAAGAAACTTGTCGCCTAAGAGTAGGCCTTACATAATTAAGAGAATTTGTTAAAGAGTGAGGATATGACAACCGGTCTTAAAAATGACAGGGAACACTAAACAGTATGAAGGTTCGTGATATAATCAGGATGATTGAGGATAACCTTAATCCGTGAGTTTAGCTTTAGGAGATTCACCTCCGAGGTGCATCCACAGACTTCCCTGTCATTGCGAGGCACAAAGTGCCGAAGCAATCTTAAAGAAAGGAGAAATTACTGCTTGAGATTGCCACACTTCGTTCGCAATGACAAAAAGGCGTCTTCATTCACGGATTAAGGGGAGGATGGGTGATATGCACAGATATCTGGTTATCTTTGAAAAGGTAACTAGACATACCAGATTGTATCGCCACCGGTAAAACTCATGAAGAAGCCGAAAAGAATATCAAGGAGACTATCAGCTTCCACATTGAAGGACTTAAAGAAGATGGATTCCCCCTACCCGAACCCGCCTCATTTACCGGATGTGTAGAAATCTAGGAAGAAAGGAAGCATTACACCCCAAAAAACCCTAAACAAGGAGAGTATCATCTTATGCTAAAAGGTAAGGTTCACAAGTACGAGGCGGATGTGAATACGGACGTCATTATACCGGCGCGGTACCTGAGCGTGTCGGAGCCGACGGAACTGGCTAAGCACTGCATGGAGGACATTGACGCAGACTTTATTTCACGGATGCAGCCGGGCGATATTATGATGGCAACAACTAACTTTGGCTGCGGTTCTTCGCGGGAGCACGCCCCGATAGCCATCAAAGCAGCCGGCATTTCCTGCATAATAGCTAAGAGCTTTGCCCGCATCTTCTTTCGCAACGCCATAAACATCGGGCTACCCCTGCTGGAAAGCGAAGAGGCGGTAGATAACACCATAGCCGATGATACCCTTGAGATTAACCTCGTCGGTGGGGAGATAAGGAACCTGACTAACGGGAAGACCTTTACCGCCAAACCCTATCCTGATTTTATGGCGGAGATTATCGAGGCGGGCGGGCTTATTGAACACACGATAAATAAACTGGCGAGTAGGAGAAGCTAATGCAATTCAATCTGGCGATTTTACCCGGAGACGGTGTTGGCCCTGAGGTTGGCGATGAAGGCATCAAGGTATTACAGGCAATAGGCGCCAAATTTGGGCATACCTTTAACCTGGAGTACGGGCTGGTGGGCGGCGTTGCCATTGATAAGGAAGGTACCGCCCTTTCCGATGAGACGTTCAAGATGTGCCGGGACAGTGATGCCGTATTGCTGGCAGCGGTAGGTGACCCCCGGTATGACGACCCGCAGGCAAAGATTCACCCCGAAGATGGCTTGCTGAAGCTGCGCGGGGGCATGGGACTGTTTGCCAACCTACGCCCGGTCAAGGTATTTCCACCCCTGGTTGACAACACCAACTTTAGACCGGAGGTTGTTGACGGAACCGACTTTATTTTTATCCGCGAGCTGACCGGTGGGCTTTACTTTGGACAACCCCAAAAAACGTGGCGCACCCCGGAAGGACGGCAAGCCATTGACTCCATGACCTACACCGAACCGGAGATTGAACGTATCCTGCGGGTCGGCTTTGAGATAGCACGAAACCGAAAAAAGAAACTTATCTCGGTGGATAAGGCTAATATACTGCAAACATCCCGGCTGTGGCGCCAGGTAGCCATGGAGCTATCTTCAGATTACCCCGATGTGGAACTGGAGCACATGCTGGTTGACGCCTGCGCCATGCGGATTATCCAGAACCCCCGATACCTTGACACCCTGGTTACTGAAAATACCTTTGGTGATATTCTTACCGATGAGGCGTCAATGCTGGCCGGTTCCATGGGGATGCTGGCTTCAGCCAGCCTCGCCGGCGTACCGCGGGAAGGCGTCAGGACAGTCGGCATGTACGAACCGATTCACGGCAGCGCACCACGCCGCGCCGGACAGAATATCGCCAACCCCATTGCCACCATCCTGAGTATGGCTTTGATGCTGCGTTACTCTTTTGCCTTATCCCGGGAAGCTCAAATTATAGAAAACGCTGTGGAACAGGTGCTGCAAGCGGACTACCGCACCTATGATATAATGGGCGAAGGTAAAACAAAAGTAGGGACCAAGGAGATGGGGAATTTAATTACGGCTAAGATAGGAGATTAAGCATTGACTGCCATTCAACTATACGATACCACACTGCGTGACGGTGCTCAGAGAGAAGGTATTTCTTTCTCAGTACTTGATAAACTGCACATCGCCCAGAAACTGGACGAGATAGGAGTCCACTACATTGAAGGCGGCTGGCCTGGTTCCAATCCCAAGGATATCGAGTTCTTCAAAAAAGCACCGAGCTTAAACCTGACAAACGCCGTGGTCGTTGCCTTCGGCAGCACCAGACACGCTAACGCTAAAGCGGAAGATGATGTCAACCTCAAGGCGCTAATTGACGCTGGCGTAACTACAGCCTGCCTCGTGGGCAAAAGCTCAGCGTTACAGGTAACCCAAGTACTGGAAACCACACTCGAAGCGAACCTGAACATGATTGCCGACTCGATACGCTACCTCAAGGCAAAGGGGCTTACCGTTTTCCTGGATGCGGAACACTTTTTTGACGGCTTCAAGGCTGACCGTGAATACAGCCTGCGCTGTGTGACCACGGCGGCAGAGGCCGGGGCCGCTTGCGTCGTGCTATGTGATACCAATGGAGGCACACTGCCTCACGAGATTACGGCAATTGTTGCCGCGGCAAAAGAGGCAACAGCGACCCCCCTAGGTATCCATGTCCACAACGACGGCGAACTGGCCGTTGCCAATACACTGGCGGCGGTAAATGCCGGCATCAGCCAGGTCCAAGGCACCATCAATGGCTATGGCGAGCGCTGTGGCAATGCTAACCTCTGCTCCATCATCCCAACGCTAAAACTAAAGATGGGAATTAATTGCATTGCCGATGCGCAACTGACTAAACTAGCCGAAATATCTCATTACGTAAGCGAAGTAGCCAATCTGGTGCCCGATACTCACCTACCCTATGTTGGCTACAGCGCCTTCAGTCACAAAGCCGGGCTTCATGTCTCAGGACTAGCAAAATGGCCACTGAGCTACCAGCATATTGAACCAACTCTAGTCGGCAACCAGCAACGAGTACTGGTTTCAGAACTGTCTGGTAAAAGGAATATCGTATACAAAGCTAAGGAGTTGGGGCTGGATTTACCGCCACAAGGTAAGGAAGCCCGGCAACTGGTGGAACAGGTTAAACTACTGGAAAGTCGCGGCTTCCAGTACGACAACGCCGAGGCATCCTTAGAGATGTTACTATACCGGACAAAGCCGACTTATAAGCCGCCGTTTGAGCTAGTCGATTTCATGGTGGTGGTAGAGAAGAGGCGGCGACTTCCCACCCGGAAGAGCGTGGAGGAAGTGCTCTCGGAGGCTATGGTTAAGGTGAGGGTGGGTGGGGAGATAATGCATACGGTAGCTGAGGGCAACGGGCCGGTGAATGCCCTTGATCAGGCTTTGCGTAAAGCACTCCTGCAGTTTTACCCCAGCTTAGCTCAAGTCAGGCTGGTGGACTACAAGGTACGCATTCTGGAAGAAAGCATCGGTACGGAATCTCAGGTACGCGTCCTCATTGAATCCAGCGATGGCATTAAGCAGTGGCGTACCGTCGGCAGTTCAACCAATATCATTGAGGCCAGTTGGTTAGCCCTCGCCGATGGTCTGGAGTACTGGCTATTAAAGCAGCCGGAAAGTTGAAAACACAACTGCATTTGTGGACGTAATCAAATTTTTTTACCCTGTCCCGCCAAAAGCTATTGACATATCCTCCTTAAATGGTTTAAGGTTTCTATCATCAAGCTATCATCAAGAATTAAGAAAGGAGGCAAATATATGCAAGCATATTGTGTGAAGTGCCGCTCCAAAAGAGACATGAAGGATGCCAAACCTATAACAATGAAGAATGGCAAGCCAGCCACGCAAGGCGTATGCCCGGTATGCAGAACCAAGATGTTTAGAATTGGCAAGAGCTAACATCAACTCCACCGGCATCCCGATTCGAATAAGGCTGAATTTCTGTGGTACGGAAGTTCAGCCTTTATGTTTGAATGGAAACACAACTATTTAACTTAGCCATTTTGACCGTTACCCTGACCAATTTCACGTCGGGTGAGAACCATCAGCAAGCCCATTATCAGCATAACAGCGGCGCTGGTCGCAAAAGCCGGTGCGTAACCTCCGGTCACATCAAATACAAAACCGCCAAGCGTCGCCCCAATGGCGGAACCAACTGAAAAACCGGCTTCCAGAGTACCCATTATTACCCCGATATTACGCTGGCCAAAATGCTCAACTGGTAAGGTTAAGATGGAAACACCCATACCCCCCCAGGATAAACCAAAAATAATGGCAAATAGATAGAACATCCACAGGTTATGTGAACCGATGAGCCATAGTAATGCCACGGCGCCCAACATGGCGCCAATTACGCCGGGCACTTTTCTATTGATAGCATCGGAAATACGGCCCAGCAACAACCGGAAGACAACGTGAAATACACTGGCAACACTAAGGATAGTAGCTGCCTCTATTACGGTAATACCAACGTCGGTAGCATAAGGCACGACATGAGTCATTATCAGATTTACGTAGACAGCAAACAACAACATCACCATCCACCAAAGCCAGAAACTCCGGGTCCTTAACGCCTGGGGTAGCGAAAGCCCGATGGGATAAGAACTGACTTGCTCAGTAAATAATTCCCCCCTACCCCCACTGAATGCGACACCATCAGGTCGGGTGTTAATTTCACCAGGGTTTCTACGGAGAAACATAGCCATGGAAACCACCACCGCGCCGATAACCAGACCCAGTATGGTAAAGGACACACGCCAACCTAAATTAGAAATCAGGTAAGCTGCCAGGGGCGCCACAACCAATAGCCCCAGTCCGGACCCGGACGTAGCGATACTCAGAGCAAACCCCCGTCTCTTATCAAACCACCGGGAGACCACCGCTATTGTCACCGGCATCGCCGCGCTGGTCCCCATCGCCATCAACAGGCTGTAGCCCAGATATATCTGCCATAATGAAGCAGCCTGACTCGCTATTAATAGACCCAGACCGGTGAATACGCCCATCAAGCTAACCACCCGCCTTGGACCATACCGGTCCAGAGCCCACCCGGTAACAATAGCAAAGCCGACATAGAGTAACATGGTCACCGAATATATACTGGAGGTCGCCGCCCGGCTAAGGTCAAACTCAGCCGCCAGGGCTTTAAAAAACACACCAAAGGAAAAACGGATGCCAACCAGAGTGGAAACAATAACCAGGGAAGCGGCAACCACTATCCAACCGTAAAATATCCGTTCTTTCAGCTTTGGCAATGCCAATTTTCCCTCTGCCAACCTTCTAATCGAAAACTAAACCCTTTAACCAGATTACTCGTCCAAACCTGGTAAAGTCAACAGTATGTTTTACGGCTTGGCTAAGCCGCCACCAAATCACACAGAAAATAGATTGAGGGGGATTGACCCGGACTGCTGTACCGGTGGAACCAAGATAAACCCATAGCTGGCGGTAAAGATAGGGCACCAAATTCTGACGGGTATCTAGCCATCTTCGTGGATGGCGCTAAACTACCCCTTCATAATATCAGCGCCGCCGGCGCATAAAGATAAGTAATACGTACTCGCTCTGAAAATGACCGGCAGCCAGTAAACTAACTATTCACATATCGCCAGCGGCGCCCAATTTCTAATCGCAAATGACACCCTAGAGTCCGCTGTTGTAAAAGAGTTTGCCGTCTACCTTTCTCTCGGCACCGGGGTCCATAGCCTGGAACCAGTCATACCCAACAGTAGTGGCAAATTTAGCGGTGTCTTCCACCGACGGGAAGTAGTTGATAGGCTCGGGTGACTTGACACCAAGAATGGAGAGGAACATCTGACGAGTGGCTTCCCACTCCAAAGCGAAGGCATTAACACAAGCCTCTTCAAGAGTTCTACCCACCACCACGTTACCGCTCGGCCAGACGACGGCCTGAGCATCACCCATGGCGTCAGCGACCATCTTACCCTTATCGATAGCGCTGCCAAAACCGGGGTAATCCATCGTGGGAATCTTTTTGCCAAAGAGATACAGGGTATCTCGCTTGGCCGAGGCGAAGACGCTGGACATATTGGGATGGCCGTAGATAAGTCCGCCGATGTCTGGCCTCTCTTCATAGACACTCAGGTGGAAGAACCTCTCCTCAGGTAAATCAATAGACTCACAGTCTATCGGATTACCGTTCATGCCGACCATATAGACATCGTTGGCGGTGACCTCCTGCAGTACCTTACCCGCCCAGTGAACATGGCATAGCATGAACACCTTATCGCTACCCTGAATACGGGCGCTGCAGTGTCCAAATACCCAGGGCAGGATGCCACCCTTGGCTAGTACCCTGGCTACCTGGGCGACGGTTTCCTTTATTTTTTTGCTGCTGCCACCTTCCCTCGGTTCCAGAGGACGGCCATAGCCCGGATAGATGTAGTGTGATGTCATAGAAAACCCCCTTTTTAATAATTACTCAACACACATTATGGAGTTATCTACGTTTCTTGTCAATGAGCTAACCCGTTGGTATTGCTGGCTAATCCCCCAAATAAACCGTCACCAAACTACGAATCAACACTAAGTAGCAATATAAGATACCACCGAGTGAACACGGAATTGTCACGAGGTCAAGCCGGAAGCCAATTCAGTAACGCGCCGCCGAAAGAGGCGCCGGTGCTTAATGACTCTCCACCCAGTGGAATGCCTCTGCCAACTCAAAATTCTCGCCCTCTGCCATCATTATGGCCCGTTCCCTGGCCCATTTCTCGACGTCTGAGAACGGGTTTGCCGCTATCTGGCTCTCATGACAGCGCAGCGCCGCTATTTTAATGTCAATAGTGCTGGTGATATCCGAACGGTAGTTAGGCTCCTCGGTACCCCACAGAAGTACCTCCTTAACCTTATGCGGCTGAAGTCCTTCCTCCAGTAAATCAGGGTAGGCGAGGAGGTCTCTAGCGTAGGGAAAGATGGCATCCAGGGTAACCTGACCGGTGATGCGGTGGTCTCGATGCCAGAGATAGCGACGGTAAGGGTCACTGGTCAGCACTGTATCCGGTCGATACTTTCTTATCAGGCGGACAATTTCTTTCCTGAACTCAGGGGTATCTTCAAGACTCTGGTCGGGATAGCGCAGGAAGACAACCTCTCTCACTCCCAGAAGCCTGGCTACGTCCAGTTGCTCCTCTTCACGAATTCCAGCCAGTACCTCGGGCTTCATGCTGGGATCACTGGTACCCTTATCCCCGTTAGTACACACCACATAGACGGCACTCTTACCTTCATGTATCCAGCGAGCCACGGTGCCGGCGGCACCAAATTCGGCATCATCCGGGTGTGCCGTAACTGCCATTACCTGAACTGCTTCCACCATGATAATCTTTCCCCCAGCAATCAATACTTATTATTAATGATATCGTATCAGCCAAGTTGATACTACTATCGCGCCGGAACCAGATACCTTACCAAAACCTTATCAATAACTTGCTCAGCTACGTTTGACCAGCTAAACCGGACGATTGATGCCCGGATTGAACGGGCAGACAGATCATCCTGACCAGAAAGGAACAACGCTATTTTGTCAGCGAGGGTACCTGGAGCATCGTCACTTAACACGTACCCCGTTTTTCCCGACTGAATAATATTTTTAAAACTACCGACATCAGACGCCACTACCGGAGTGCCGCAAGCCATGGCTTCCAGTGCCACCAGCCCGAAGCTTTCATAATAGGATGGGACTACGCAAACACTCGCCATACTGTAATAGCCGGGTAGCTCATCATGCTCAACCGTACCCAGAAAACTCACCGAATCCGTTATTTTCAGCGCCCGCGTAAGGGCTATCAATCTCTTCATCCCAGTACGGCTGTGCTTATCACCACCAATGATAACCGCTCTCAGCCCACCACCATTCCGCAGGTATGTCATGGCTCGCAGAAGCCGGTCGATACCCTTCAGTGGCTCGACCCTGCCGACACACAGGATGACCTTATCATCACCAAAGCCCAGCCGCCGCCGTACCATTTTCCCATTAGTGGGCTGGAACAGTTCCATATTCACTCCGCAGGGGATAACGATAATTCGCTCCGCGGGAGCGCCATAGTAGTGAATGAGGTCCGATTTTTCTTGCTCGGTAGTGGCGATAAGGCAATGGCAGCTTTTAGCCAAATTAGTTTCCGTCTTAATACGAAGTTCGGGCTCGGCTTTACCAATACCGATGCCATTCTTAACCGCGCCAAGGGTATGGAATACCATGACATGGGGAACATACCACCACTGTCGCAGGCGTTCCCCCACCCAACCAGAAAGCCAGTAATTACTGAAGACCAAGTCATACTGCAGGTTATTCTGCTTCCGGAAGTTCTCCAGGTTGTTGGCAAAATCGGGGAGAAGGGGATAAACCGCTAACTTGTTTATATCCCGATCCTCGCCAGCTCTGAGGTGTATCAGACGTGCATTCGGTCCTAGTTCATAAACAAGGTCGTCTTTAGGGTTATGGGTGCGGGTATAGACATCCACCAGGTGCCCCCTTTGCCCCAACTGGCGCGCCAATTCCCGCACGTAAACACTCATGCCACCGGTATCTCTGGCACCCAAATTCCCCAGCGGGCAACTGTGGGCGCTGAGCATCGCTATTTTCATGCCGCTGGCGTTCATCCGGTTTCGTTCCTTTCTGGCATCAATCAGCCCGGCGAGCTGAATTTTACTTAATTTCTATCCGACAACTGGATAAGGAAACCCCTGTGCCACCCAGGCGATATTTGTAGGTTTCCCTACCCTGCAAGAAGTCCCATTTCTTGCGTCCCCGCCGAATACTTTCCTTAATACAGAGCACTTTAGATAGTATCCCGGCACTCAAGGAGCCAAAATTGGGATCGAAAGCGCTATTATAGAGGTATACCGTGTCATTATAGTCAAATCTCATAATCATGGCCACCGGTAGCTCGTCCAACCTGAGAATGCCGAACCCCAGTACTCCAATCTCAGCCATAGCCTCAGCCAGCGCCCTGAAGAATGATTCCATCTGGCGGGTCATAAAGTTAGCCTTGTCCGTCCGGCTCAATACAAAGAGCCTCAAGAAGGTATCCGTTAAATCACAAACCTCCTGGCCAACTTCAATGCAGTGGTAGGCTACATCACCTACCTCCCCTAACCGCCTCAACTTACGCTTCACTTCATGACGCTGCTTTACCGATAATGATGCCAGATACTCATCCCAGGTAGCCGGCAAATCCATCTCCACCGAAACCCCGTCTTCCTGGCACAGAACCGGATACTTTCGTTCTCTAGCTATTGGCAATAGATGGGTAAGCACGGTGGAATCTGGTCTCAGCGGCGCCAGGTCCAGCTGGCGGATACCCTTTCCCGTCAAATCATCCAGCAGGGCGGGGAAGAAATCCCTCTCCCGGGCCGGCGTAATGATAAAATCAAGGTAATCACAGACATCCGCACTACCGACGAAAGTCGCCGTTTCACCCTTGATTGAAAGCGGAGCAATGCCGATTATCTCCCCATCCTGCCGTACCGCGAGTAAAGACAGATGAGCGCCATTGCCAAATGTCCGCCACCAGACCTGTAGCCAGGCCGGCAAAACAAATACCGAACCCCAATTCAAATTGTACTTATCTTCACGCCAGTAGGCAGTCAGACTGGCAAAGTTCTCTTCGGTAACCGTCATATCTCCACACACGTCTAACCATTGTAACACGATTCGGGTAATGCAGCCACTCTTAAACCCTGAAACTATTCCTCTTCAGATACATAGGCGGCACTTTAAAGTGCCGGGCAATTCCTAATAATTCCTGGTGTCATTACGGGCGCAGCAAAGCAATCTCGTGATTGCTTTTTCCCGCCGAGATTGCTTCGGCACCCTTTCCGGGAAGGACGTATGGCAATGACAAGACCGGGAAACAATGTGCCCTAATTATATGAACAAGTACCGAAACTTGTGCCTGATAACTATTTGGGCTAAAATGGTAAGGCAAAGGTAAGCGATTTTACTGATAAGGAAAGCAAATGGAGAAAATAGAATTAGAGACAACTACCCGGGAAACAATGGGTAAAAAGGTGAGGTTCTTACGCCGGCAGGGAATCATCCCGGTTCACCTCTTCGGTCATGATATTGACTCAATGGCGTTGCAATGCGATGCCCTACAGCTCCGACAGGCCATGTCTCAAGCGGGAAAAACGCATATCATCAGCCTGATACTGGACAAAGCCAAAAAACCGAGAAACGTGGTGATCCGTGAGGTCCAGAGAAATCCGATAACCGGTGAACTGCTTCATGTTGGCCTATATCAGGTCAGGAT
>CAYFGR010000011.1:0-26452 GCA_964343135.1 uncultured Dehalococcoidales bacterium | reverse complement strand
TGAAGTCTGGCTAACAGTTCCGAGAGTGGTTAAAGAGTTGGCGGACAGAATGGATATCGTGCAAACTATCGAGCGCACCGGCGCTAGGGTACTGACCGATTGCTGTTCGGTAGTCGTGCCCACGGCTACGCTCGGTTACCGTAATATGGCAACTGATTCAGGTAAGGCTCGAATCTATATGTCGGATTTTGGCTTAAACGTCCGCTTTGGCACGACCGACCAGTGCCTGGAAGCCGCCATTAAAGGTTACTGGGAGGATGATAATGGCTGAGTCGTATCGGGGCCGAAGTATTGCCCAGAGTATGGCTGAGGCAGAAGCCCTGGTTACCCGTCAACCGATATCCTTCTTTGGCAGCGTTGACCCGGAGAGTGGTCGTATCACCGAAATAGGTCATGAACTGTACGGTATAAGCGTCTCCGGTAAAATCTTGGTCATGCCGCTGGCTAAAGGGTCGACGGCTTCTACCTGGATTATCGCCCGGTTATCGGAGAATAGAGTGGCGCCCGCCGCTATTATCGTCAGTAAAGCCGATATCATATTGATTGCCGGTGTCATTATTGGCCAAATTCCAACCGTGGACGATTTTGATTTCGACCCAACGGTAAAGTTTAAGACCGGTCAGATATTACGGGTGGATGGTGAAGGTGGGACAGTAGAGGTAGTATCGTAAAAATACTGTTAAGGGGTAGGAAAAAGTAGCTGCAGTCTGCTATAGTTGGCTACGTTTTATGATATTAAGTGTAATTTGTCGGCTCGGTGGAGTATTTTCCCCTTTGGGGTAGTATAATTTAATTGTTAAGCTTGGAAGAGTAGGGGCTTATTTGGATAGAGAAATACTTATCTGGCGGAGGTGACCAAATGTAGTGCCATAGCTATTCTACCAATTAATTCTAATACTGGTAACGGTATCGGTGGCGGGTTGTGCCAAACCGGCGTCGGCGCAGCGGGGGCGATACTCTGTACCGCGGTTCACGGGCGGCTTTCCTGGCAGAGATAGCACCATGAAAGCCATCGGTCTCGTCATGTGGATTGTCTTTGGTGCCTATGCCTTTATCGGCGGGCTTATGGCGGTACTGCCTCTGGGACGTTGGGGAATTCTGGTATTAATTATGTTTATCCTCATCCTGCTGGGGATGGTGCTTGATGTTACCGGTATCGTTATGCTGGCGGTGCCAATCTTTGTACCGGTTATCAAAGCCAAGGGCTTTGACTCGCTCTGGTTTGGCGTCCTGTTCAATGTCAGTCTGCAAATTACCTTCCTATCGCCGCCGTTTGGCTACGGAATGTTCTATTTGAAGGCGGTTACGCCTCCCGAGATTACGATGACCGACTTTTACCACGTGGTTTGGCCCCTCATTATTTTGTAGGTAATCGGGTTGGGGATATGCATGGTGTTCCCGGAAATAATCCTGTGGCTGCCCAAGATGATGATAGGACAATCGACATATTCCGGACGGTCACTTACCTTCTTCCAGAAGCTCGATTAAAATATCTCCGGGGGTAAGTAAAAATGCTATTTTAGCGCCGAACCCGGGCTTTATCTCGGTCACAAACTTTACCCCGTTTGATTTTAATTCAGCCACAGCGGCTTCAATATTATCGGTGCGTAATCCAAAGTGCTCTATCTCATGACCGGTAGGTGAAGTACTGGGTACCAGCGGCTGAATTCTGGGTTTGGACAACTTGATTGATGACTCATTCAGGGTGAGGTCTATAAGAGTACGCCCATCGTTGAGCTGGCGAACACCTTGTCTGGTGGCGCCAAACATCTTCTCATAAAACTCCGCCGTTCCTATCGGGTCGGGACTGTTCAAGTGCACGTGGTCAAACCAGTAATTGGGCATTCGGCTATCTCCTCGGCCATGAATATTTCAATATATAACATTACCATACTAAGCCTCAGGTATGCCTGATGTCAATATTGCGCCGGCATATGAATGTGATCAGCATGCTTATCATCGGAAATCTATAATCGGACTACCATTATAACCGGACTGGTTTTTGGAGGACCGGTCATATTAGCTAGACAGCCACTGTTTGCGGTATAATTAAGGAAATACAGAAGGAGGGGGGATACTGCGGTGCGTATGGGACCATGGGAGATTGCTCTCGTCTTGGCAATAATACTAATCGTCTTCGGAGTAGGTAAGCTGCCGCAAGTCGGCTCGGCTCTCGGCAAGGGATTAAGGGCGTTTCGTAAGGGGCAGCAGGGTGAGGGGGGTGTAGAAATCATGGAAGAAAGCACGACCCCAGCCGCCAAAAAAGCGGCGAGTAAGAAAGCCAGCTAGCTAACCGGATAGACTTAAATCGGCTCGTGGTATCTGTTTCAATATTCCCGCGGATTAATCTCTGGTGACTCAGAGAAAAGTCCCGGCAGAGTGAGAGGATAGCGTGGATTTGTTCGGTATTGGTTTTGGGGAAATTGTACTTGTCCTCGTGGTGGCGCTGGTGATATGTGGGCCGGGGAGGATAGCCGAAATTGGCCTGAAATTAGGGAAGGTAGCCCGTACTTTAAGGAAAGTTACCTATGATCTGACCACGCAGGTGACCAGGGAGCTTGAGAATGCCGTTGAAGATAAGTCAAGACAGGCTGCTGAAGATAGGCCGCCGGTTGAACCGAAAGGCAGTACGAAAAGTGAAAGTTAGTCCGGCGGTGAGAATATACTGGTAACCGGCTCTATGGAAGAGAGTAAGCAACCGCCTGAGCCATTGGAGAAACTGACCATCCTCGCTCACTTGAACGAACTCAGGCGACGTTTAATCAAGGTTGTTATCGCCGTACTGATTGCTACGGTTATTTCATTTGTCTTTGCCAACCAGATATTTGATATTCTGATATGGCCCGCTGAGGGTATTGAGCTTATCTATATTGAAATGACCGAGATGCTCGGTACCTATATGAGAGTATGCCTGACGGCGGGCATCATTCTAACCATGCCCTACCTGGTGTATCATTTTCTTATGTTTGTCTTTCCGGCGCTTACCCGCCGGGAAAGAAAATATGTTTATTTTATTATGCCGTGGGTAGTACTGATGTTCGCCGGGGGTGTCACCTTTGGCTACTACGTCCTGCTGCCGCCGGCCACTAAGTTTTTGATTAGCTTTGGCAGTGAAATCGCTTCCCCCCAGATTAAAATTGGCAATTACATTGCCGTGGTGACCCGGCTGTTGATTGCCATTGGACTTGTTTTTGAGATGCCGGTGGTGACCACCTTTTTAGCCAAAATGGGTGTTATCACCTCAAAATGGCTTGCCGACAAGCGTAAAATAGCGGTAATCTTTGCCTTCATCCTGGCAGCAATTATTACGCCGACCTTTGACCCACTGAACCAGAGCCTGGTCGCTGTGCCGCTGGTCGTTCTGTATGAGATGTGTATCTGGCTGGCTAAACTCATTCAGCGCAAACAGTCCCCGGAAGTGACCTCGATATAAAGCGCAGTGTCGAAATGTGGTTACTGCTCCACGTATGATTTACGGTCATGCCGCCGTTTCTTCCACCGGACACCACTGCCAACCACCCGGCGTGAACCGGTATAGAGTGCGGCCACCAAAAGAAACGAGAACCCGCCCGGACGCCGGAAAAATGGAGGCCTTTGGCTCATTAAAGTGTTTATCCGATATAATATACCCGGTACGCTTTAAACTGATTTTTTGATAGAGGTAGTTTTACATTGACCAAAGATGGTAGCCCCCGGTTTTTTTACGGCTATATTATAGTTATCGTCTCTTTCTTAATCATATTCGTCCTGCACGGGTCATACAGTACTTACGGCGTCTTTTTCAATCCCTTGCAAATGGAGTTTAACTGGAGCCGGACTTTAATATCGGGCGCTAATTCGCTCGCCTTTTTCTTCGATGGGTTGTTTGCCGTAGTTGCCGGCCGGCTTACGGATAGGTTCGGTCCCCGGGTAGTGATGGTTGTTGCCGCTCTTATGGTAGGGGTGGGTTATTCCCTGCTCTCCCGGATTGACACTGCCTGGCAATTGTATTTTTTGTACGGTGCCATCGTGGGCATGAGTATGGGTAGTGCTAACGTAACGCTACTTTCTACTACGGCTAGGTGGTTTGTCAAGCGACGGGGTTTAATGAGTGGCCTGGTCAAGGTCGGTACCGGCACCGGTATGCTGGTTATGCCTTTGGTAGCCAGCTGGCTTATCGCCGGCCACGGATGGCGCGACTCGTATCTTATTCTGGGTATTGGTTCTGCTTTAATTATCCTGTTAGTGGCTCAATTATTGAGACGTGACCCGGCGGATAAGGGTCTCCAGCCATTAGGCGCACTGCAGTTAGAGCCGGGCAGTAAAGGTCTGGCGGAAATGGGACTCACTTTAGGAGAAGCGACCAAAGCTAGGCAGTTCTGGGCGGTCTGTGCGGTGTATTTTATTAGCTGGTACATTACCCGGACGATTATGGTTCACATCGTTCCGCACGCGCTGGACATGGGGTTCACAGTAGTTCAGGCGGCAAGTATTATCTCGGCTGTCGGTGGTTCGAGCATCTTGGGTCGGATGGTGATGGGGGCTACCGCCGATAAGGTGGGAACGAGGCGGGCGCTGGTCATCAGTTTTGCCATAATAGCCGTTGCTTTCTCCTGGTTGCAGCTAGCTGATGAACTCTGGGCGCTGTATTTATTCGCCGGCGTCTACGGTTTTGCTCACGGCGGATTTTTTGCGCTGGTCTCCCCGTTAGTTGCGGAGCTGATGGGCATAAAGGCGCATGGTATCATACTCGGTGTGGTGCTCTTCATCAGCCAGATTGGCGGTGCCGTCGGCTCCGTAGTGACCGGGGGCATATTTGACCTGACCGGCAGCTATCAGTTAGCTTTTCTAATCTCGTTGGTGTTCGGTATCGTCGGTTTGGGACTGGCCAGTTCGCTAAAGCCAATCAGTATTCACGCTCAAAGTGGCTCCCTCAGGGACTCTGGTTAGTTTAGGCGTACTGTTCATTTCGTTATTTGGATTTTTGCGGTGGGGATTACTCGGTTTTTATCTTGTTGTCGTCCTCATTCTGCCCGGATAACACCTGCGCCAGGGTTTCCTTGAGCTTGGACATGGTTTCATAATTATCAATACCTGCAGGTTTTATCCACTTTATCTGCTGGTGTTCCCAATTAATCTTGATTTTACTCCGGTCTTCGATATGAAAAAGATAGGAATGGATAACCTTCTTGAGATTGAGATTCTCATCATTCAGCAACAGTGGTTTCCTTTTTTTATTAATTTTACACCATCCCGGGTTAGACCGGTTTCCTCCTTTATTTCTACTAATGCCTACTCATCAACAGTCCGGTTGTTGTCTAACGAGCCGCTGATGTCCGCCCATCTTCCCGGGTAAGTGCCGACATGCTGGCTGCGAAGTAAAATTAACACCGCATTTTCCGACTCGAGAAAACTGGCAACGGCATGTCTTACGCCCCGAATATCTATAATTCCTTCTCTCCGTTAAGAAGCGATAGAGTGATATCGGCGGCCTCTTTCATGTCGGCGGCAAATCCGTCGGCGCCGATTTCTTTCGCCCAAGCTTCGTCAATAGCGGCACCACCAACCAGAACTTTGAAGCGGTCACGCATCCCTCGTTCCTTCATACGCTCAATCAGCTTCTTTAGCTCCGGCGCGGTCATGGTCAACAGGCAGGAAGCGCCGATAATGTCGGTATTTTCGGCTATTGCCTGGTCGATGAATCGGTCCACCGGGCAGTCAACCCCAATGTCAACCACTTCCAGCCCCTGTGTTGACAACCAGGTGATTACCAGGTTTTTGCCAATGTCATGGATGTCTCCGGCTACTGTCCCGATAATGATTTTTCCCTTACGAATTACCCTGTCCTGGGAAATAGTCTTCTCTATGGCGGCAACCGATTGCCTGACAATCTCGGCGGCTCCAATCAATTCCGGTAAAAAATAATCGCCAGCTTCAAACAATTTACCAACTTTTTGAATACCCGTCGTGTAGGCTTTCTCAATGACCTCAACCGGATCCACCTTTGCCGCTATGGCTTCTTCAGTGAGTCTGGCAAGACCCTCTTCATCAAGTTCAACAATTGCCTTCTGGATTCTAGTGTAGAGTTCCTCTGACATGAAAACCCCCGCATTAATTTTCAAATATTTCGATTTATTATTTAGCTATGGAACGGCTAGTATGTTTAAATTGATTTGGCATAATCGACCCTGGCTTCGGCCACAATTCGGTCAATTTCTGCCTCAACTTCCGATGGCAACCGCCGGGGCTGGTGGTCGGCAAGAATCTCCCTTGCCTTTTCCCTTGCCCGCTGTTCAATGTCTTTCCGTCCGTCTTTTTCCCACTGTGCCCAGGGACGACGCTCCATCAGGCGTGGCATCCATAGTTCCTTTCGAAAATTCTTAAGTGTGTGGCTGCTACCGAGGAAACTGCCGCCGTGGCCTACCGCCTTTATCGTATCTAAAGCCAGGGTATCTTCGTCTACGGTAAAACCCCGGGCAATCCGTTTTAGCGCGCCCCAGGCCTCGTCAACAAAAACGAGGTCGGCAAAATCTACCAGAGTGTCCATATCATATTGCATGCCGATAACCATATCGGCTGCCATTATCGAAACCAGACCCACCATACCGGTCTCAAAGCCGGCCTGACCGTCAAGAATCTTGCTGTCACGCAGGATAGACGGCATACTAACCGGAAGACCAAGGTAACGCCCCATTTCGCCTGTGGCACCTTTCAGAATGGCAAACTCCGGGCTGGCCATGGCGACGCTAACCGTTTTCATATCCATACTGCGGGCGAAGCTGGTGTAAACCACCGGTGTCCCCGGCCCAATTAACTGGGACAGGACGAAACAGGCGAGGAATTCGGCGTGTACCTGGGCCACCATACCGGCAATGGTTACCGGAGACGTCATTCCCAGAATAGGACCCGAACTTAAAATAATCGGCATACCCTGGCGACTCAACTCAATCAATGCTTCCAGAGATAAACGGTCAATCTGGAACGGTGGCCGGGTTAGAATAGCGAAGCAAAGAAAAGGTCTTTCCCGGAGTTTTTCTTCACTTCCGACCGCCAGGGACGCCATTCTGATGACGTCTCTTACGCAGTCAGCGCCCGTTGCCGGCGCAAAGATTGGTTTGGTCGTATTCTTTAGCGTGGCCGCAAAGGCATACCAGTCGGACGTGGCGCGGGAAACGTTCTGAGGTGTGGCGGTAGGGGCGTTAACGTTAATATTTTCCAGGGCATCCATCAGACAGACCATGTCAGCGACATCCCGAACTGTGCAAAGACGGCGCTCTTTGGTTTCAAGGTCAACAACATGAGTGGCGCTCTTCATCGAACATAGTACCGGCGTATTCACCCCAGAGTGGATATCATATCTGGCTTCCTGTCCGTACAGGACAAAATCCTTACGCTTGGGGGCTGTTCTTATCGCCTGGTTAACTAGCTCGGTGGGGACTTTGACAATAGCGTCCCCTTCGATTTTGGCCCCGGCCTTTCGCATGACACTCACCGCTTCCGGTGAAGGCATCTGCATCCCGACATTGCTTAGCAACCATAGCGCGGTGTTGTGAATACGCTCCCTTTCCTCGGGCGACAGGAAATTCATCTCCGGCTGCATATTTATCCCCCCCATACTTTTCTCAATAAGAACCGGGTTGCCTCTGGTATATTTTAAACGGGTATCGTCTTTTTAAAATGTCCCATTCACCAACTCTGCTTGATATTGCTGGTATAGAGAAATTTTAACGGATAAGTTAAGAGATAGCAAATAAGCACCGACGTGATGGGGAACCAGCATAATATAAGCGAGTTGACAGCCTGAAATATGTATTGTATACTAAAGTGATTACATTTGTTACCAAAGGTGAGCCAATGAAACTTTCAACTAGAGGGCAATACGCCACCAGAGCGCTTCTCGATATTGCCCTGCATCCGGAAAAGGGGTCAGTTTTTCTGGGAGACATTGCCCGAAGGCAGCAGATTTCGCCATGGTATCTTAAACGTCTGATTACTCCCCTGATAGTCGGAGGCCTGGTGAGGAGTACTCGCGGGGCCAGAGGTGGCGTCTCACTGGCCAGACCGGCCACCGAGATAAAGCTGAGCGCGGTTATCGAGCTTGTTGAGGGCTTAATTGCCCCGGTAGAGTGCGTCGTCCATCCTGATGTGTGTTCCCGCTCCGCCTCCTGCGTTACGAGGGATGTCTGGGGCGACCTGAAAAAAGCCATGGATGGAGTTCTGGAAAATACGACTCTGCAGGATCTGGTGGAGCGGCATAAGCAAAAAGAGCAGTCTCAGGAATTGATGTATCACATATAGGTCTGGTTGGTCATAATGGCAGCCAGCCGGCTAAGGATGTTAGCTGCGGCAATGGTTGACCGGTATTCACGGCAAGTTATCTTTATCGGTGAGGACGGGCAGCATAAGCTGTCCCGAAGCTACGCGGCTGTTATTGGCTGCGGGGCGCTGGGGACAATTATCGCCACTTCTCTCGTCCGGGCGGGCGTGGGTAAAGTCAGGATTATCGATAGAGACTTTATCGAATATCATAACCTGCAGCGGCAGGTCCTCTTTGATGAAGATGATATCCGGAACCAGTTGCCCAAAGCGGTAGCTGCCGAACGACACCTGAAGAAGGTAAACTCCTCGGTTGAAATCGAGGGTATCGTGGCTGACGTGAACCACACTAATATTGAAGGGCTGGTCGGTGATGCTGATGTTATCCTGGATGGACTAGATAATTTTGAGACACGGCTGCTGATAAATGATATCTCTCTAAAGCGTAAAATCCCGTGGGTTTACGGCGGTGCTATCGCTGCCTTCGGCATGACCCTGACCATTATCCCGAAGGAAACTCCCTGCTTCCGTTGTTTCTCACCTAGCGCAGTGAGAAGAGGCGCTATCCAGACCTGTGACACCGCCGGGGTAATTAATCCCATTCCCTTTATCATCGGTTCCTGGCAGTCCGCGGAGGCAATGAAATTACTGATTGGCGACGGAGATATCAACCGGGAGCTCATCACCATTGATGTCTGGAAAGGGACCTGTCATCATCTTAAAATTGGTCCGCGCCCGGCCTGCCCGGCCTGCCAGGGCAAATACGAGTTCCTGGAGGGTAAGCTTGGTGGAAAAACGGCCGTGCTTTGTGGCCAGAATGCGGTACAGGTTTACAGTTCTCGGATGGTAAAGCTCGCTTTCCCGGAACTGGCGGCACACCTCAAGCCGGTAGGCGACGTTAGCTACAACGATTTTATGCTGCGCTTTCTGGTTGATGCCTATGAAATGGTTATTTTCCCCGATGGCAGGGCGATTGTGAAAAACACCGCTGATGAATCGGTGGCGAGGGGACTCTACGCCAAATATATCGGAACGTGAGTGACCGGTCATGATTTATCGGGATAATTTTAGAAAAATAAAAAATCATAAATAGGGGAAAAGAGATGACAAAATTAGACAATGCCGTAGAGAAACTCCAATATAAAACGATTGAGATACTGAAGATGACCCGAGGTATTGCCAAGGATTCAACGGAATTAATCGGTAACACGCCCCTGGTCAGACTAAACCGGATAACGGAGGGGGTATCCGCCGAGGTAGTAGCCAAGCTCGAATCCTTCAATCCCCTCGGTAGCGTCAAGGATCGGATTGGGATGTCGATGATTGTCGATGCCGAAGAAAAGGGTCTGATTAAGCAGGATACCGTAATCCTGGAACCTACCAGCGGCAATACCGGTATCGCCCTTGCTTTTGTCTGCGCTGCCCGCGGTTACCGCCTTATTCTCACCATGCCGGACACCATGTCTCTGGAGCGGCGACAGCTCCTTTCCATCTTTGGGGCGGAACTGGTGCTGACCCCGGGCGCCGAAGGGATGCCGGGAGCGGTAAGAAAAGCCGAGCAAATGGCATCGGAAAATCCCAATTACTTCATACCCCAGCAGTTTAAGAACATGGCCAACCCTGAGGTGCACCGTCTGACCACTGCCGAAGAGATATGGCGTGATACTGAGGGTAGGGTGGATATTCTGGTCTCCGGTGTCGGTACCGGCGGCACCATCACCGGCGTAGCCGAGGTGATCAAATCTCGTAAGCCCCGGTTCCGGACTATTGCCATAGAGCCGGTTGATTCCCCGGTGCTTAGCGGGGGAAAGCCGGGGAGCCACAAGATTCAGGGCATCGGGGCCGGTTTTGTGCCCGATGTATTGAGAACCGACCTGATTGATGAGATCATCACGGTTACTAATGAAGACGCCGGCAACATGGCAAGGCGGCTTGCCCGGGAAGAAGGTATACTCGGTGGCATATCTTCCGGAGCGGCCGTCTGGGTAGCTTTAAAGGTAGCTGAACGAGCCGAGAATAAAGGTAAGCTTATCGTTGTCGTCTTGCCGGACACCGGTGAGCGCTATCTGTCTACCTGGCTCTTCCAGGAACCGTCAACCGCCAGTATATAATAAGAGGCTTATCGTGTTTAAAATCCTGAAAGAGGACATCCGGACTGTATTCGCAAAAGACCCGGCGGCTAAGGGCATGGCCGAGGTACTCTTCTGCTATCCCGGACTACATGCTCTGTGGCTTCACCGTATGGCGAATAATCTCTGGCGGCACCGGCGCCGGTTTTCCGCCCGGCTCCTGTCGCATATCAATCGCTTTCTGACCGGTATCGAAATCCATCCCGGGGCCAAAATCGGCAGGCGGTTCTTCATTGACCACGGGGCGGGGGTGGTTATCGGGGAGACTTCTGAAATTGGAGATGATACTCTGATGTACCAGGGGGTCGTACTCGGTGGCACGGCGCTGGAAAAAAAGAAACGGCACCCCACCATCGGCAGTAATGTCGTTATTGGTACCGGCGCCATAATTCTGGGTAACATTACCGTAGGCGATGATGCCCGAATTGGCTCCGGCTCCGTAGTGGTAAGGTCGGTGCCGCCGGGAGCTACCGTAGTTGGCGTCCCGGGGAGAGTAGTTAAGGATGGTGATAAACCAATCTCGGACCTGGAGCATGGCAAGCTGCCCGATCCGGTGGCGGAATCCATTAGGGTCGTCTTACTGGAGCAGGACCGACTTGAAACACGCCTGAAGAGATTGGAGAAAGCCCGGGGCATTGAAACTCCCAGGGATAAACTACGCGCGGTAAGGAGAAAATTTGAGATTGATTTCAATCAGGGTGGTGGAATTTAAGGTAAGCAGTAAAAATCAATAACAGGGAATAAGCTAGCTAAGATAGTCAGGGAAATAACAGCCATCTCGGGATAGCTGGGTTTACCAGACACGGGTATACATAGTGCAAGTATCCCTCTTTCCCACGAGCCTTACTGACCGCCGTCAGCTGCTTATTTTGGAGGCGCTAATGAAACCGGAACCACACAAAGATGTTAGAGTCCCCGGTAGGGCAGTAAAACCAAAACCGGAAACTCGCCGCCGGAAGGTAGATTTTGAGGTACTCAAGAGCGGTGGGTTTATCAATCAAACTCAGAAAGACCTTTTCACGGTAAGATTGCGATGTCCGGCGGGGAAACTGACGTCACCACAATTGCAGAAGGCGGCTGAGCTTGCCGACAAGTACGGACAGGGTGAGATTCATACCTCCTTTCGTCAATCATTAGAAATACCTTATGTCCACTACCGGCACTTCGACGCTATTACCGAGGAGTTGGAGGAGATAGATTGGGCCACCGGTTCTTGTGGCCCCCGTATCAGGGTACCTACGGCTTGTGCCGGGTGCACTTATAACCCTAATGGAATCATGGACACTCAGGCCCTGTGTTTGGAGGTGGATAGGCGCTATTTCGGGACTCCCACCGGGCACCATAAATTTAAGATCTCTTTTTCAGGATGCCCCATTGATTGTGCTCGAACCAGGGGTATGGATCTGGGCTTTCAGGGAATAGTCGAGCCGGAACTGGTAGAAGAGCTGTGTAACGGGTGTGGACTTTGTGTCATTGGCTGCGAGGAAAAGGCGCTTGCTCTCGTGAATAACCTCCCGGTAAAGGATACTGACAAGTGCAATTATTGCGGCGACTGTATTAAAGTCTGCCCCTTGTATGCCATGGTTGCCGCCCGGAAGGGATGGCTTGTCCGCATGGGAGGGAAACATGGTAAGCATCCTTCCGCCGCTTATGAGATAGCTCAGTTCATTTCTGACGAGGAATGCCTCTCGCTCATTGAAAAGACCACGGAGTGGTATCGGGCCAATGGCGATGGCCGAGAACGGATTGGGAATACTATCGTCCGCCGGGGACTGGCCAGATACCTGGCGGAAGTAGTAACGCCCTTAGGCTTGGAGGTCATTGAAAGGCCTGAAGAGAGAAGAAAGTTCCGGACGGGGGGAAACCTCTATACCTGAGGGAAGAAGTGTCGGCAGGTATCTTACCCATATGGCGGAGGAGAACTTGAACGGGATTGCAGAGGGAAAAGCGTCGCCAGGTGTGGCGGGGAATATGGCGCACCGGCTAGAGACTGAAATGATAAATCAGGCTAAATCGTTAGAAAACAGAATGTGATTTGAGTGGTTTTTCTGCTCGTCTTCTAAGAAAAGGGCAGCGGAATTTAAGGTCGGGGGTAATTACTGGTATAATGGTGGCGGACATGAATAAACTTTCGGAACTGATAGTGATAATCAGGGGTGGGGGTGAGGTAGCCAGCGGCGTCGCTTACCGGCTGCACCTCAGCCGCCTCCGGGTCTGCCTTACAGAGGTAGCCGCTCCCGTGGCGGTTACCCGCGGTACTACTTTCTCGGAAGCAGTTTTTGATGGCGTCAAGGAAATCATGGGCGTCACCGCGGAGCTCGTCCCGGCTCGGGAGGCGGAGATTAAACGGGTCTGGCAACAGGGTAATATCCCGATAGTGGTGGACCCGGAAACACGGATAAAAGAGACCATAAAACCGGACGTACTGGTCGATGCCATTATGACGAAACGAAATTTAGGCACTACGATTAATGATGCCCCACTGGTCATCGGCGTTGGGCCGGGCTTTTACGCCGGTAGAGACGTACATAGCGTGGTGGAGTCTAACCATAGTGAAAACCTGGGTAGAGTGATTGCTGGCGGAGAGGCGGAGAGAGACACCGGAATTCCGGTACTTATCGGGGGGCTGGGTAGAGAAAGAATAATCTGGGCACCCAGAGCCGGTATCTTCGCCTCAAAAAAGGAGATTGGTGATTCGGTGGTCGCCGGTGAGGTTATCGCCTATATTGATGACTACCCGCTGCCGGCGCCGATGAATGGCGTGCTCCGTGGTCTCATCCGGAACGGTATCGATGTCCGCAAGGGCGGCAAACTTATTGAAGTTGACCCCGTACATGACCGTACTATTTGTAGCCTGATTACCCGTAAGGTGATGACCATTGGTGAAGGGGTTTTTCAAGCGATACAGCTAAAATATAATGGGAGCCGCCAATCTTAAAACAGGAGTACGGAATGCTGGAGATTTATCAGGAGTTAGTTAAGATTATATCAAAGGGAGAGCCGGCGGTCCTGGCTACCATTATCACCAGTCGCGGTTCGGCGCCCCGAAAGGCCGGGGCTAAAATGCTAATCAGGGCGGACGGCAGCTTTATTGGTACTATTGGTGGGGGCGGTACTGAATTTAAGATACGTCAGAAAGTTGCCGAGGTTATGAAGTCCGGTGAGCCTCAGACGGTGCAGTTTGATCTATCCGGAAAAGATGAAGCGCTGGCCATGATTTGCGGCGGACAGATGGAAGTCTTCCTTGAACCAATCCTGGTTCCGGAAACACTTTTTCTCTTCGGGGCCGGTCATATGTCTCAGAGCACCGCGGCAATGGCCAAGAAACTGGGATTCCGGGTGGTTGTCGTTGACCCGCGACCTGAGTATGCCAATAGCGAGCGTTTCCCGGACGCTGATTCACTGGTAGTCGAAGAACATGAGAGTGCCTTCGCCAGGTTAAATGTGGACGAAAATAGCTACCTCGTTATCTATACCACCGGTTATCTCGTTGATGAAAAGTGCCTGAAATTTGCCGTTGGTACTAAGGCTAAATTCATCGGTATGATTGGCAGTAAGAAGAAGGTTAAGGAAGTTAAAGAGCACCTGTTGCAGAAAGGGGTGACCGCCGAGCGGTTTGACCGGATTTATGCCCCGATTGGTTTAGAAATCGGTGCCGAAACCCCCGAGGAAATCGCCATCAGTATCCTCGCCGAGATAATAAAAGTTAAAAGAACCGGAGGTAGTTAGCAGGAGGCATGAGACATGAAATTTGAGACGATAGCCGTTCACGCCGGGGAAAGACCGGATAAAGTTTACGGCGCCATTTCGGTACCCATTTACCAGACATCAAACTTTGTTTTTGAGGACTTGGGTAAAACCAAAGGCTTCGACTACTCGCGCACCGCCAATCCGACGCGCAGGATTCTGGAGGACACCATTGCCCAGCTTGAAGGCGGTAAGGCGGGATTTGCTTTTGCCACCGGTATGGCTGCGGAGGCCACCGTTATCCACCTGCTTAAGGCTGGCGACCACGTAATCTCGGGGGATGATGTTTATGGCGGCACCTACCGCCTGTTTCAGGATGTGATGACCGAATTCGGCGTGGAGTTTACCTTTCTGAGGATGGACCGCCGGCAAAAGATTGAAGAGGCGATAAAACCCAACACCAAAATGCTGTGGCTGGAAACTCCGTCCAACCCGCTGCTGAATATTACTGATCTTGAGATGGCGGTGGATATCGCCCGGCGGCATGATCTGCTGACGGTGATTGACAATACCTTCTCCACCCCCTATTTCTTGAGACCGATTGATTATGGGATTGACCTGGTGGTACATTCCACGACCAAGTATCTCAACGGGCACTGCGATGTGGTCGGGGGTGCCGTGGTAACCACTACCGATGAGCTAACCGAACGGGTGCAGTTTCTCCTTAATGCTATGGGCACGTGTGCCTCTCCCTTTGACTGCTGGCTGGTGCTGCGCGGCATCGAGACCCTGGCGGTGAGAATCAGGCAGCACGAGGCTAACGCTATCGCCGTCGCCAATTATCTGGCGGCTCACTCCGGCGTAGAAAGGGTGTTCTATCCCGGTCTTGAATCTCATCCCGGGCATGAAATCGCCCGAAGGCAGATGAAGGGTTACGGCGGGATGGTCTCGGTAGAACTAAAGGGTGGCATTGAGGCGGTTAAACACTTTGTCCGGGGAGTCAAGCTTTTTTCCCTGGCGGAGTCACTGGGCGGCCCGGCGTCACTGGTTGAGCATCCGGTAACGATGAGTCATGCCTCGATGCCGCAGGAACATCGGGATAAGGTGGGCATCACTGATGCTCTGCTCCGTTTATCCATCGGTCTGGAAAATATTGATGATTTGATTGAAGACTTAGAACAGGCGCTGAAACCTGAATAGGGGAGGGGGATATGTCGTACGCCACAAATCTGCGTTGTCGTAAATGCGGTCGGGAATATCCGATACAGCCGGTGAATCTCTGTGACTTCTGTTTTAGCCCGCTGGAAGTTAACTATGACTACCAGGCGATGTCGGAAGCGGTAAGCCGGGAGAAGTTAGCTCAGGGGCCGTATAGCATGTGGCGCTATCGCGATATGCTGCCTGCCGAAATTGCCGAGGTGGATATCGGTACTGGTTTTACTCCCCTGGTCAAGGCTGATAATCTTGGGCGTGAACTGGGTCTGGACTGTCTTTATATTAAGAATGATTGCCTCAATCCGACCTATTCCTTTAAGGACAGGGCGGTCTCGGTTGCCTCAACCAAGGCGCGGGAATTCGGGTTTGATACCATCGCCTGTGCCTCTACGGGTAACCTCGCCGCCAGTGTTGCCGCCCACGCTGCCAAGGCCAACATGAGAGCCTGCGTCTTTGTTCCCTCCAATCTGGAAGCCGGGAAGCTGGTAGGAGCGGCCGTCTATAATCCGGTCTTAATTGCGGTTGAAGGCAGCTACGATGATGTCAATCGTCTCTGTGCCGAGGTGACACAGCGTTACCGCTGGGGATTTATTAACATTAACCTCAGACCATATTATGCCGAGGGGAGCAAGACCCTGGGTTTTGAAGTCGCCGAGCAACTTGGCTGGCGTGCCCCCGACTGTATTGTGGCGCCGGCTGCCTCGGGGCTGGTTTTTACCCGAATCTGGAAGGGGCTGGAGGAACTGGCCATGCTCCGCTTAATTGAACCGGTTAATACCCATATGTACGTCACCCAGGCGGCCGGTAGCGCGCCTATTGTTAATGCCTTTAAGGCGAGTAGTCAGCATGTCCATCCGGTGAAACCGGACACGGTCGTCGGATCAATAGCCATAGGAAACCCCGCTGATGGTTTCTATGCCCTGAGGATAGTCCGGCAATCGGGCGGTGGTGCCTGCGCGGTCAGCGATGAGGAAGCCATCGCCGGCATGAGGCTGTTGGCGGAGACCGAAGGCATCTTTGCCGAACCTACGGGAGGAGTGGTAATCAGTTCACTTAAGAAACTGGTCGCTTCCGACGCGATTAAGAAAAACGAGCTCACCGTCGCTTTTATTACCGGAGCCGGACCGAGGGCGCAGGAAATACTGGCCGATGCGGTCCAGCCGTTCACCATCCAGCCCAATATTAAGTCACTGGAGGAAGTACTCGGCGTAGCCGCTTGACCCGGGGAGTTATTACGTGCCAATCTGTACTCGGGCGAGACAATGGGAGGATAAGATGGCGAAAAAACAAGTAATGTTTACCTTTCCGCAGGAGCTAATTACGGAACCCATAATTTATAACCTGGGACTGCAATTTAACGTGGTGACTAGCATCCGCCGCGCCGATGTTTCGGAAAACAGGGGGTGGGTCGTACTTGAGTTAGAGGGTGAAGAGAACGATATCGAGGAAGGCATCACTTGGGTGAACAGCAAGGGAATTAGAATCGACCCGATAGTCGGCGATGTTGTGGAGGGATAAGTATGAAGAAGCGAGTATATCTTGATTATGCCGCCACCACGCCGACACATTCTGAGGTGGTGCGGGCAATGCTCCCCTATTTCACCGAGACCTTCGGTAACCCCTCCAGTATCTATGTCTACGGGCAGGAGGCAAAGGAGGCAATTCAGGTCGCCAGGGGGAAAGTGGCGGCCCTCATCGGGGCTGAGGATGAGGAAATTATCTTTACCAGTGGGGGTACTGAAGCCGATAACGCTGCCCTGAAGGGGGTGGCTTTCGCCAGCGAAGACAGGGGCAACCACATTATCACCAGCCTTATTGAACATCATGCCGTGATGGAAACCTGTCATTTTCTGGAGAAAAGGGGTTTCCGCGTCACCTACCTGCCGGTAGACAGTGATGGGCTGGTTGACCCGGATGAGGTAAAAAAAGCCATTACCGCTAAGACCATCATCATTTCCGTTATGCATGCTAATAATGAAATCGGCACCATACAGCCGATTGCCGGGATAAGCAATATCGCCCGGGAAGCTGGTATCTACTTCCACACGGATGCGGTGCAGACCGTGGGGCATATTCCGGTTGATGTGAATGAGCTTGGCGTGGATTTACTCTCGATGTCCGCCCACAAGCTGTACGGTCCCAAGGGGATTGGGGCGTTATATATCAGGCAGGGGACAAAATTAATCCCGTTTATGCATGGCGGTGAGCAGGAGAGAGGCCGGCGGGCAACCACCGAGAACACCCCCGGCATTGTCGGGTTTGGACACGCCGCCGCACTTGCCCTACCGCAGGTAAGTGAGGAAACCCAAAAGCTGACTCACCTGCGGAATAAACTGATTGACGGTCTAATGGAGAAGATAGACCATATCCGCCTGAACGGCCACCCGCAAAAACGGCTGCCCAATAGCGTCAGCGTCAGCATCGCGTTTATCGAAGGCGAAGCGATGAGCCTGAATCTTGACCTGGAGGGTATCTGTGTTTCTACCGGCTCGGCTTGCAGCTCATCAAGTATTGAGGCATCCCCTGTGCTGATGGCGCTGGGGCTTACTCACGAGCGGGCACATGGCTCGCTTCGCTTCAGTCTGGGCAAGTGGACGACCGAGAGCGATATCGACCGCGTCCTTGAAGTGTTGCCGCCAATCGTCGCCAAGCTCCGGGCTATCTCACCGCTCCTCAAGAGTTAAAGAGAGCCGTCTTCAACCGGGAACATCATAACCAGAAAAAAGACCACCTGCTCAGGAAGATAAATCAGGTGGTGGATTTTTCTTTTGTCCATGAGTTAGTGAAAGATAGGTATGCTCCTGACTTCGAAATCCCACCAGTCGATACTGCATAATGTGAGTAAGCCGTTACCAGTTAAGGGGAAAGACGCCTAGATTGAAGCCGTGAAGATAACTAATAGATAATTGCTCATATAACTATTATGCTTACTGGCATTGATGTAGGTGGGACCAAGAAACACGTATAATTTAGCTTGTTGCGAAATCTTGTTAGTAACTAGAAGAGATATTTCCGTGAATATCACTTTGAGATTACAGAGAAAGGTAGGCTGGAAGAAGCGAAAGAAATATATAATGCCTGCTATCCTGAGCATTAGTAATTTCTCCCGCTTCCTCACTAAAATAAGGGCATACTCACCAGGCCCTGGTGCTGATGCTAATTCATACGGGGGGTGTGCCTTCACCAACTGCCGTATATTACCAGGGGCACGGCTAGTGCCACGCGGTCTCTAGCGCCAGCTTATCCATCTGAAGCTGCACCGGCATTGGATAATTACCGGTGAAACAAGCCATACAGAATATATCCTTGGGTAAGGCAATGGCTTTGACCAATCCGTCAATACTCAGATAGCCCAGTGAATCGGCGCCGATAAAATCCTTCACTTCAGGTATGGTTTTCTGAGCGGCGATGAGTTCCCAGCGGGTCACCATATCCACGCCCAAGTGACAGGGATACCGGATAGGGGGAGCGCAAATGCGCATGTGCACTTCCTTGGCCCCTGCCTTTTTCAGCAACTCTACCACCTTAGGCGTGGTAGTGCCACGGACGATACTATCATCGACAACCACCACCCGTTTACCATCCAGCAACCGGGGTAGGGGGTTAAATTTAAGCTTAACACCAAGGTCTCTAATCCGCTGGTCCGGCTGGATAAAGGTACGTCCCACATAGCGGTTTTTTAGCAGTCCTTCCCCCACCGGAATATTTGACCGGTGGGAATAGCCAATGCCAGCGGCAGTAGCTGAATCAGGTACCCCCATAACAAAATCGGCAGCCACCGGGTGCTCTACGGCCAGCCCCTCTCCCATCGCCAGTCGGGCGGAGTAAAGCAGTCGACCATTAATCAGGCTATCCGGACGGGCAAAATAGATATACTCAAAGATACAGAGCGCTTTTCTGCCGGGTAGTTCCTGGTAACTCTCAATACCAGTCTTACTAATTGCCATAATCTCGCCCGGTTCAACATCCCGGACATAGCTGGCACCGATATGGTCAATGGCACAGCTTTCCGAGGAGATAACCCAGCCGCTATTAAGCGTCCCTAGGCAAAGTGGCCGTACCCCGAAGGGGTCGCGGACACCAAACAGGCCGTTTTCCGTCATGATTACCAGTGAGTATGCCCCCTGGAGACGATGCATCGCGTATTTTATCTTATCTACCCAGCTCTTCTTGGGAGCCGAAAGGATGAGGTTAGCAATAACCTCAGTGTCCGTTGAGGTGTTGAAGGTATAGCCCTGGTTAGAGAGTTCTTCGTGCAGGTGTTTGGCATTGATGATGTTCCCGTTGTGGGCAATGGCCATGGAATTTGTGCCCGTACCCACCACCAGAGGCTGAGCATTGCATAGCTGGCTGGAACCAGTAGTGGAGTAACGGTTATGACCAATGGCAATACTCCCCCTCAGCCGGCTGAGGGAGTCTTCGTCGAAGACCTGGGATACCAGTCCCATGTCGACATAGATCTGAATCTGACCACCAGCCGTAGTGGCAATACCGGCGCTTTCCTGACCACGATGTTGAAGGGCAAAAAGTGCGAAATAGGTGAGTTTGGCTACATCCTCGCCGGGGGCATAAACACCGAATACACCGCAACTCTCATGCAAATCTGTCTGCCTCCCAGTTCTCCTTATTAATTATAGACTTTTCCCTTCGTCTCAGTCAATTAACGGGCAGGCAAAGGGAATCCGGGGAGCAGTTTCTGCCGTAATGTCTCAGGATATGGGCAAAGCCAATATGGTAGATTAACAGTACCGGAAACGGCATACATCTCCCAGTCACCCTTTTTTTTACCACCGTATCACCTCGCCACCATCTTTAGATAGGCAGCTATTCCATTTAGTTACCGCAATCGGGATTTAAGCCAGTCAGTGACTACGGTCACCACCTCATCATTCTGTCGCAGTCGGTGTCCGGCACCATCAACAATGACTATTTGCCTCGGTTCGCCCGCTTTATCATAGAGCCGATGGGCATGGCTCACGTCAACCGTTTCATCCCGGTTCCCGTGTACCAGTAACAGGGGTCGTGGTGCAATTCCAGCCACATGTTTAATCGGGCTGACCAGATGGAAACCATTAAGCCATTCCTGAGAAGAGCGCGGAAAATCCTTGTCCCTGATGGCGCCAATATCGCGAAAGTGATCAATAAGGGACTGAGGGCTACCCCCCTCGGTGAGGAAGGTAAACTCAGCCGGGCAGGCACAAGCAGCAATACTAGATACCCGGCTATCCTGTGAGGTAACGTATATCGCTACCGCCGCCCCGCCACTGAAACCGAGCAGCGCCAGACGAGATTCGTCTACGACCGGGACGGTATACAGGTAGTTGAGGATAGCTTTCAGGTCTCTTGTCCAACCTAAAATATCAAGGTTTCCCTCACTGACGCCGGTGCCTCTAAAGTTAAAAATCAGTACGGCGAAACCCTGCCGGCAGATTCTTTCCGCAAGCTGAGGATAACCCCCATCCCTGAGGTCAGGTTTCTTCGCCGGGATACCATGACAGACGCAAACCGTGGGGTAGGGAGTTTGCCCATCAGGCAAATAGAACTGTGCGGAAATCCTTAAACTGTCCACCTCCAGGGTAATTCTTCTCTTGTCCATTTTTATCTCTTAATCAGAGCCAGAAATTCCCGGTTCCCGGAAGCACCAAAGAGGGGTGAGGCTACCAGTCCGCCCAGCCGGAACCGGTGCTGGATTCTCCAGGCAATAAATCGTCCTATTACCCGGGCATGGATAATGGGTTGCCTGATTATGCCTCTTTTTCCTACCTCCACCCGCTTCGCCTCAAACTGGGGCTTAATGAGCACGATAATATCCCCATCGGTTTTCAACAACTCAGCTACTGAAGGTATTATCTTCTCTACTGAGATGAAGGAAACATCAATGGTAACTAGATCCACCTTCTCCGGCAGAGCGAGGGGATAGCGAGCGTTCACCCCTTCCATAATCACCACCCGAGGGTCTTGTCTCAGACGGTAGTCTATCTGACCGTAACCCACATCAACGGCGTAAACACGGCTTGCCCCCCGCTTGAGTAGGCAATCAGTAAAGCCACCCGTTGAGGCTCCGATATCAACCACTATTTTCGCCGAAACATCAATCCGGAATCGGTCAAGGGCATGTTCAAGTTTAATCCCGCCGCGGCTGACAAAGGGAGGTGGTTCAAGTAGGCTAATAACGGTATCCTCCGGTACTGGTGTCCCCGCCCTTATGGCATCTTTGCCCTCAATTCTTACCTTTCCCGCCATAATTAAAGCCTGAGCTTTAGTCCGGTTCGCCACCAGACCTCTATCCACCATTAAGCTATCCAGTCGACGCTTAGCCACGGTATAAATTTAGTGCAGTACCCGGACTTTTGTCAATCACACTCGGCTCCCCGGAATATTATATTTTTATTAATCTCACCCCCCTTCCTAAGAAGAGCCGGATAAAAAGTGAGGGGGTTGGCAAACAATCTTTCATTCATGGAAAAGGGGAAGACACATCGCCGGGCAACCACACTAATTTGCAGCGCTTATCAACAATAGGTTATCATTGACACGATATTAATGCTACTTAAAGACAGGCATCAATGTATTACTTTGCCTATGGTTCCAATCTAAACAAACGTCAAATGCGGGAAAGATGCCCGGACAATAAGCCAGAGGTGGTGGCGACCCTGCCTAACTATGAACTGGTGTTTGTGGGCTGGTCCCGAAAGTGGCGGGGCGGAGTGGCGACCATCAAACGGTTTACCGGTGGCAAGGTCCCCGGCGCGCTATATGAAATTTCGGAGGCATGTTTGCGCCGGCTGGACAAATTTGAGGGCTATCCCGATAGCTATAACCGGCTAAACATTATTGTATTTAACGAAGATAATGAGTCTGTTGAGGCATTTACCTATATCAAGTCCGGACAATTGGAGAAAACTTCACCTTCCCAGGAATATGTGTCCATTATTCAACAAGGTTACCGAGATTGGGGGATAGTATAATGACGGAAAACATTCGTGTGGTGCCGGCTATTCTTACCGATGACCCCGCTGCCCTGGAGACTATGGTGCGCCAGTCAGAAACCTTCACTAACTATGTTCAGTTCGACGTTATGGATGGCCATTTTGTACCCTCACATAGCATCACCTGGGAGCACCTGGCTGACCTTACCATGAAGCTGACGTGGGAGGCGCACCTGATGGTAGAATACCCGGAGAAGTGCCTGGCAGAATTCAAGCGGGCCGGTGCACAGAAGGTGGTCTTTCATTATGAGGCTACTCCGTCTCCTGAAGAAATTATTTCACGGGTCAGGAAGCTTGGACTTGGGGTAGGGTTGGCCGTTAATCCGGAAACACCTTTGTCTGCCTTTCTCTCCCTGACCGGTGAGGTGGATAGTGTGCTCTTCCTTACCGTTAACCCCGGCTTCTACGGCAGTAAATTCATACCGGAAGTGCTGGGTAAAATAGCGGAGTTCAGGAGTATCCGTCCTGACATAGAGACGGGAGTCGATGGCGGCATAAAGGAAGGCAATATTGCCCAAATCGCCCGGACGGGCGTTGGTGTCATCTATGTAGGCAGTGCCATATTCATGCAGGCACATCCGGGAGAGAGCTACCGCCATCTCCTTGCCCTGGCTGAAGATGGTTCACGACAAGTTATTCGAGAAGCGTGATATATCGAACCCGGGCATTCCTGAAAATTGGAGTATGACTCCTGAGGAATAAGCGGATAGTCAAGTGTCCGGACACAACCATGGAAAAGAGGGTGCCCCCGGGGCAAAAGAGCTACCGGGGAGTGGTCGGTTTTCTTCGCCAGTCGATTATTTAATTTTCAGGTGGTGGCTATCAGTGTGCCGGTTAGTTGACACTCACGCTCATTTGGACGAGATAAATACTCCGGAGGAAGCCGTTAGCGGAGCTAATTCAAGCAATGTCATCGCCATAATTGCGGTTGGCTCTGATTATGAATCCAATCAAACGGTTTTACACCTTGCCCGTATCTATCGGGGTTTTGTATATCCGGCATTGGGCTGGCATCCATCGAAACTAAAGAGTTCGGAAATTGACCGAAATCTGGAATTTATTGAGGCTCATATCGATAATGCCGTGGGGATGGGTGAGATTGGACTGGACTACCACAAGCGGATAAGGGCAACAGCCGATAAGGAGCTACAAAAATACGTACTCCGGGAAATATTAAAAATCGGCAGAACTCATCAAAAACCAGTGATAATTCATTCTCGCTACGCCTGGCGAGACGCCCTGAATTTAGTTGAAGAAGCGGAAATTAAAAACGCGGTATTTCACTGGTACACCGGCCCCTCTAGCGTATTGAGGGATATAATTAGACAGCAATATTATATTTCGGCAACCCCGGCCGTTGCGTACCATGAAGAGCATCGAAGAGCCATAAAAGAAACCCCCTTAGACAGACTGCTCCTTGAGACAGATACTCCGGTGGTATATAAACGGGGAGGTGAGTCTGAGTATGAGTCCAGACCGGCCGACCTGCTGCAGGCTTTAAGAGGTGTAGCCAGTATAAAAGGCACCGGTGAAGCTAAGATTGCGGAAGCAACCACAGCTAATGCGCGGAGGTTGTTTAGCCTTCCACTCTGAGTGGTAACAACACTTAAATCTTTAACTGACATAATTAAGTTATTGAAGCTCGGCTGAGCTATGTGGCTCGCCAGCGATACTATAGTATTAGTTTTAACTGTACTTTTGGCTTTTGAAATATAATCAAGCGCCCCCGGACTTAAAACCGGAGACTAAGTTGTTCCTCCGGATAATTTATTTAACGGTAATTTTTGGTTTTATTGCCTATTGACAAAAGTAGTTTTTCGTGCTACCTGAAGTGTCAGAAACCTAGCGTCAGGCGAATATTTCTTTGGAGTCGGAATGATTACCACAGTTACTACCACTACTGTAACGACGGTAACCACAGTTGCGGCGATGGGATTGACGGCTGTTGTCAGTATCGCTGCAATGCTGTGCCTGATACTCTTTCTTGTCGTCAAAGAACTAGCTTCGGCGGACGGTTTACCAACCTCGCTGCGCATTGCTCAATTCTTAAGCGTTGGTATTTTACCTCTGGTGATGGCATTCGCAGTTATTGCGGCGGTAACTGTTTTTGAGGTGATAACCTAGAAAACAAAGGGCGCAACTAAAAACAATATTGAATTAGTAATACCGTGAGCCAGGGTCACTCCGACGAGTGACCCTGTTTTAGTTACTATCCAGCCAAAGAACAGAGCCACCATGAAAACGAAGATAACGTCCAGCCAGGAGAGAAATCCCATATGCAGGACAGCAAATAGCAGGCTAACATAGACGATTCCCCGCCACTTAAATACCGCTATCGCAGTACGCTGAAGCACGCTGCGAAAGATAACCTCTTCCACGAGACCGGTAGTCATCAACAAAACCAGTGCTGACAGCCATATTTCTTGCCAGGTAAACTTGGTAATGAGGGGCGATGGCTTTAGAATAAAGTATTCTGTCACTCCAAAGAGGAACCTGGTTGACGCCACCGCGAATTGAACCGAAAACGCTTTAAAGTTAAGCCCAATGTCGGTGATTTTATAACCCGCGATGAACGTGGTAACTAGGGCGGCAGCCAGGAGAGGACCATATATAAGTGGGTACCACCATAGCGGAGGAATGTTGACCAGAGGCATGGACAGGCTCATCACTCTTACCAGAGGTACCAGAGCCAGTGACAGGACCAGTTGTTGCTGATGACGCCGTCCGGTAAAGCCCAGAGCGGCGTGTAATAATGTGGTTACCAGTACGGTAACGTGGGACAGTATTCCCCACAATGGCATGTAGAGAATGGTGACTAACTCAGCAACGGTAACCGCCAGCAGGTAGATTATGGCTACTCTTATTACCGTGTATTATAATTGTTTTCCATTCCCCAAACAACGGGGCTGCTAGCATACGGGGTTAACATACAACCTTAATTATTACTTGAATTAGAAACAACAATGATATAATTGAGGTAAAATCTGGACGATGACAATCATGGAAACACTTAATCTAAGAGCTAAGAAATTAGGGTTACGGCTTAACCATCGGCAGCTTGAGCAGTTTCGGACATATTTCGAAGAGTTGATCACGTGGAATAAACGTGTTAATCTCACCACAATCACTGACTTTGAAGGAGTGCAAATAAAGCATTTCCTTGATTCGCTCACCGTAACCTTAGCGTTAAAGCCGTCAGCCAGTGGTGAAAGCCTCTCTGTTATTGATGTTGGCAGTGGGGCGGGCTTACCCGGGATACCGCTTAAAATCCTGTTTCCGGAGATGCGGCTGGTGCTGCTCGAAGCCACAGTGAAAAAAGCCGCCTTCCTAGAGCACCTCAAGTGTCAATTGGGATTGGATAATATCGAAATCGTGGTCGGTCGAGCGGAGGAAGTCGCCCATCAAGTTCAGTACCGGGAGCAGTTTGACGTGGTGCTCTCCCGTGCTGTTGCCTCTCTGCCCACTCTGGCAGAATTGACCTTACCCTTCTGCGCCATCGGTGGTAGCTTTATTGCCCAGAAGAAAGGGGCAGTTGATCTGGAAATAAACCAGGCGTCCCGAGCGATTAGCCTATTGGGGGGTTCGTTGCCCGATAACGTTCTGTTAAAAAGGGTTGACCTGACCGAATTTGGTGATGAGCGCTGGCTGGTAATAATAGACAAGGTTTCACCAACACCGCCACAATATCCCCGCCGCCCCGGTATGCCTAAAAAGAGGCCGATTGTGTAAGGTGAAGATTGATCTGACGCTGCAGTATTTCGAAGGCAGTGATTTTCCCCTCACCAACCCTACAGGATAGTTCAAGAGGGGCGGTCGCCCCTCTTTCCTTATCTTCCCATTCTCCTTTGAATGAGAGGGGGATGAAGGGGGTGAGGTTGATAAAGAAGTTGATTAGCAGTCAAAACAAGTGTAAAATATAATTGCCAAAGTAATTTTTTTGGGGTTGGGCAAGGAGGTAAATCATGGAAAGTGGCACCTGGAAGGTTAAGACCGGGCTGGCACAGATGTTAAAAGGCGGCGTGATTATGGACGTGGTCACCCCGGAGCACGCCAAGATTGCTGAGGAAGCCGGTGCTTGTGCCGTGATGGCGCTGGAGAGAGTCCCTGCCGATATCCGTGCCGCTGGTGGGGTGGCTC
>CAYFGR010000010.1:0-26820 GCA_964343135.1 uncultured Dehalococcoidales bacterium | reverse complement strand
ATCCATACCTCCACAACCAGAAAACAGCGAAAGAACAGGTTTAAACAAGGTTAGATCTCCCTAAGTGAAGAGATAACACTGGTCATTAGAAGCGGTATCCTTCAATCCTTTTTGTTAGCATCACTATATGCTGTCAGGTATTATTATAACGTTGTTCCAGCAAACAAACTAGTATAAACCGGATCAATTTAATAATGGATGATGAGCATGACCTACCCCTGAAAATGATTCCAGTTATCAAGATAGACTGAGGTCAGGCTAAACAAAGTAAAGCACTAGTGTTTCAGGTGGCGTTCGACCCTCCCCCGTCTCCACCATAAACGCTGATAGATTTCTGAATTTATGAAGTAAATCTGATTGGGAGTCAGGGATTCCGAATATCCGTAGCCCCGTCTTCTTCTAATTGAGTTAAACCTTGATGAGTATTACTGTACCAGATCTAGGTTTGACGGCTTATATTTCAGCGAGTTAGAAGGTTCTGGGGAGAAGCGGACTGTAGCTAATTCGATGCACCGAAAAGACAATCCATATAGTCTGCTATAATTTAATTTACCAAAATGTCCATCCAAAATCCCATTCTTATCCATCCCAACACTCGGCGAAATGGAACCACCTGGCTTCTTGCCTTCTTTCATTTCAGCCATGACCTATGTCTGGGTATTTTACCAGCTCTGCTGCCCTTTATCCGTAACGCACTTGATCTGGATTACCTGCAGACCGGTGGATTGCTCGCGGCGTTGATAATTACGACTGGCTTCGCGCAATTCTTAGGTGGATGGCTTGGTGATCGTTTCCCGCACCGCCTGCTAATTGCCATTGGTGTCGGTGGCGTAGGGATTTGCACGTTAATCACCGGGCTTCTGGGGAATTACTACTCTCTGATTGTCGTCTTCGTATTCATGGGACTATTTGGGGGACTATATCACCCTTCCGGTATCGCGATGCTCTATGGCCAAACGGAGGCACAGCAACGTGGTCGGGCAATAGCAAGCCACATGGTTGGCGGTAGTGTGGGATACTTTATCGCCCCGATACTGGGAGGGGTTATAGCGACGGTGATGGGGTGGCAGGCAACCTTCATGCTACTCGGTGTGCCAGCCCTTTTGTCAATACCTCTCGCCATTATTTATCTCCCACGAGGCGATTCACGGATTACTACAAAGCCAATTATGAATACGATTTCCAAGGCAGAGGTTTCTTGGCGTCCGGTAATTACCATGGCTATTATGGCTATTACGATGGAGATAGTCACCGGAGTAGCGATAGCATTCTTTGCACTGTTCCTCGTTGATATCCAGAGTTTCACCCTCGGAGCAGCCACGATGTGGATCGGCTTATTGCGCGGCGGAGGCGTTGTGGGCAGTCTTCTTGGTGGCTATTTTGCCGATCGCTGGGGGCGCCGTCAATCGGTGGTGACCGCTTTTTTTGCTAGCGGCCCCGTACTCCTCTCGATGTTATATCTAACAGAAGCTTCATTTCTCGCCATGATGTTCCTGTTTGGCCTATTCAATATGATGCGGGAAGCCGCAGTGCAAGTCTATTTGATGGATGAAACACCGCCACATCTTCGAGCACGATTGATCGGTGTTTATTTTGGTTTTGGTCAGGGAGGACTAAGCCTTATCCTTCCACTGGGTGGCTATGCTATGGATAATTTCGGCGTTATGGTTGTCTACGTTTGGCTTGGTGCAACCAGTGCTGTAATTTCCATTTTCACACTATTGTTGTTTTCGGTTGGGTTCAAACAAACCGGGCGAAATCAATCGCTGACAGAATGAAACGCACCCTTTCGTGTTTGCGCGTGTAAAAAGGAACAATTAACAAAACAAGCTATTGTGCAATCAAATTCAGGCAAGACTTGTCGGCAGCTGTGTTTCAGGGCACTATGGCTATAGCCTCTATCTCGATGCGAAAGTCGGGGAGGGCTATTCCTACTCCGTTCAGTAATGTTGTCGGTCTGGGATTTTCAAGTAGATCGGGCTCAAATTTGCGGTAGAAGCGGTACATCTCGTCGCGAAAGGCAAAGAGGTCTACCGGATGCCTCACGTAATAACGGAGCATGACGATATGCTTCAGGGAAGCACCCATAATTTCCAGGTTATTCTTAATATCCATGAGAGCTTGGCGGGTCTGTTCTTTTATACCGCCCACTACCTTACCTTTTCCGGACGCTTCGTCCTCATAAGTTATAACTTGTGCTTCTTTAAAAGGGCCCCTTTCTGTTGAGCCTGAAAGTAAAATAATGTCGACATCCCCACTTGTCCTGAATCCCGTTGCCCAATTTATCCTTTCTTTGTGATAATGAGGTCACAGTATACCCCATTCATATTCAACCTTACCTTTTTTGCAGCTCCATTGCCTCTGGATCCGTTACCATATTACCTGCCTCCTTTTACTACTGTTCATTATCTGAAGATGATAGCATACCGACATAAACCATTTGGGATTTCCCATTTTAATTCGCAATCAAGCATCCTGATCTTCATTGTTTTGTCACAGATAATATACTCAGATTATTTCAGCTGCCCGCTGCCGCGGAAGTGGTAGTGGTAAAGGGGTGGGGTGCCGATCACTGCGCGGTTGATCCGTTTCCGGAGGGAGCATGTCCCTTTACGTCCGTCCTCAAGTTCAATCATAAAGCCACCACCTTCGGTAATACGCCGGTATTCGGTGGGCACCAGCTCTCCCCACCAGCCATATTCCGAATCATCATAGAACTGGTACTTTACATCAACGATAAATTCATTATTTGCTCCGTAGATTTTGCCAGTACCGGTTCTAATACTCATCTTTAAATCACCACCAGATTATTCCGGTGCACTACCTCGGCTCCGTAGTCATAGCCAAGCAGGGGAGTTATTTCCCGGGAGTGCGCCCCTTTGATAACTGCAATGTCGCCAGCGCTGTAATTGGTTATACCATAACCCAGGCGAGACCCTTCAGGCTCATAGATACTGACGATATCACCCCGCTGGAAATCACCTTTAATCTTCCTGATACCGGCCGATAGCAAACTCCGACTCTGTTTCCTCAGCGCCAGAGCCGCCCCATTGTCCACAACCAGACCACCTCTTGCGGAAAGGCCGCTGAGCATCCAGCGTTTACGGCTTTCCAGCTTGCTGGCGGCGGGCAGGAAACGAGTACCTATCGATTCGCCAGCGGCTATCCGCAAGATGACATCCGGCTCCTGACCATCCGCAATAACTACGGTGACCCCGGAGGCAGTAGCCAGCCGGGCGGCCTCTATCTTGGTAATCATACCACCGACGCCGGGACCACTGGTAGTACCGGCCGCCAGTCTTTCAATATCGGCATCTATTTTATCGACTTGTGGCACGAGGCAGGCACCGGGTTCACAATGCGGGTCAGCGGTATACAGTCCACCAATTTCACCCAAAATCAGCAGGAGATCGGCATCAACCAGATTGGCAACCATCGCGGATAGATTATCATTATCACCAAACTTTGCCTCTTGAATTTCATCCACCGCCACTACGTCATTCTCGTTGATGATACATAATACCCGGAGTTCTAGCAAAGCCAGCAGGGTATTACGAGCATTCAGGTAGCCCGCCCGGTCCGTAAGGTTAGCCCGGGTAAGCAACGCCTGAGCTACCGTAATGTCGTATTGGCTGAACATTTGCTCCCACATATGCATCAGGTGGATTTGCCCCACCGAATGGAAAACCTGCTTGAGCGGAATGCCTCTGACTTTCTTGGGTAATCCTAACTTATACCTGCCGGAAGCTATTGCCCCGGAGGACACGACCATTAGCTCCCGACCCTGCCGGTGAAGCTGCGCCACCTGAGCCACCAGGTTTACCATTTTGTCCTGGTCCAGGCAGTCACTGCCACCGGTAAGCAAGCCGGTGCCAAATTTAGCGATGATTCGCTGATGATAGGATACGGGGCTAGTTTTTACCGGTAGAGCTTTACTCATTTACCGCCAATCTGGAAACAATATGTATCATTATAGCAAGCCGGGGTGATTTGGACAATTTTAGCAACCCTATCCCCTTTATCCCTTAGTAAAGAACTTACCCAAATGTTATAAGGTACGGGCACATGGTGATACCGTAAGATTGTTTCTCAATTCCCTATGCCGGTCACCCATCCACCTGAAATTAGTGTGCGTGCTTCAAGCTTGTGGCGCCCTCCGCGCTGTGCTAGAATTTATCCGGAGGGCTAGTCGTTTTCGGCTAGCCCTATGGGTGTTTGGGAAATAAAGATGACTTTAGAATTGACACAGCTGTTTCACCTCATTGAAGCAATGCCGGCTTATCGCCAGCTTACCGATGAGTTGGAAACGGCAAAAAGCAGCACCAGCGCCGTGGTGCTTGATGCCGCCAAGCCGTATTTTTTGGCGGCGTTATACCGACACCGGCGGCAACCCATACTTATCGTTACCGCCCAGCCGGAAAATAGTAAAAAACTTCACGAACAGTTATCGACCTGGTACGTATCGATGGCGGTGAAGCTCTTCCCCGAGCCGGATACCTTTCCCTACCAGCGTGTTGTCTCGGATGCCGCCAGCGAACTGGAAAGAATTCAGGTACTCTCGGTCCTGGCGGGTAAAGACGGCGGGATTCCCCTCGCCATTACCTCAGCCCCGGCACTGATGCAGGGAGTGGCTCCGCACGGTGAGTTTGTCGCCGCCTTCCATACCCTGAAGGCAGGAACCGATATCGACCCTTTTCAACTGTTGAGGCGGTGGGAGGCAATGGGCTACGGTACGGAAAGCTTGGTGGAGATGCCCGGTACCGTGAGCCACCGGGGCGGTATCGTTGATATTTATCCCCCCACCAGCGACCTGCCCGCCCGGCTGGAGTTCTTCGGCAATACCATCGACACCATCCGTCTTTTCGACTCGGTAAATCAGCGTTCACTAGGTACGGTACCATCAGTAACTATCGGTCCCGCCACCGAAGTGCTGACTCCTTTATCAATGGACGAAAGAGAACTGGCGGCGGTTCTCAGCGGTATCGACCTGGTTGACTGCAATCACGATATACGCAAGCAGTGGGAACAGGATATCGCTATGCTGCTCAGCCAGCAAAGGCCGACCAACATCAATTATTACGCTCCGTTGTTTAACCGGGGCAGCGTCCTTGACTACCTGTCACCGGATACTCTGGTGATACTTGATGAACCCGCTGAAATAAAAAAGGTAATGGAGGAGCTTGATGCCGAAGCGGAGGAACTGCGTGCTGAAAAACTGGCGGCCGGGGAACTGCCGCCTAATTTTCCCAGACCGTATTTCACCTGGGAAGAGCTGGAGATAGAGAAAAGACGGTGCCTGAAGCTCGCTGCCTGGAGTCCGCCGAGTAAGCCGACTCTCCGCCTTAACTTTTCGCCCGCCCCCAGCTACGCGGGGCAGCTACCGGCACTTATCAAGAAGACCCGGCAGATGCGGGCGCAGAAATACCGGCTTATTCTGGTCAGCCACCAGGCCAGTCGACTTTCCGAATTACTTGATGAAGAAGATATTATTGCCCCACCCCTGACCGAGATTAAAGAACTGCCCCCACCCGGCTCGCTGAGTCTGATGCAGGGCTCATTGGCGGCGGGGTGGGTAATGAATAACCAGACCTATCTGTTCACTGACGCCGAAATCTTTGGCTTTATTAAACAGCGGCGGTTGACCCGGAAACACGCCGTACCGCGGCACAAACTCTTTGTGGATATATTCCCGGGCGACTACGTAGTGCACGTTGAGCACGGTATTGCCCGGTTCGCCAGCATCACCACCCGGCGCGCTGATGGTAAAGCCAAAGAATACCTAGTCCTGAGCTATGCCGCCGGTGACCGGCTGTATGTCCCCACCGACCAGATAGACCGGGTCAGTCGCTACGTTGGTGCCGGTGACCGGACGCCGGCGCTTAACCGGCTGGGCACTCAGGAATGGAATCGGTCCAAACAGAGAACCAGTGAGTCGGTAGCTATAATTGCCAAAGAGCTACTGGCTCTTTATGCCTCCCGGGAGGTACTTTCCGGCTTTGCCTTTTCTCACGATACGGTATGGCAGCAGGAGCTTGAAGGTTCCTTTCCCTACGTTGAGACTCCCGACCAGATGGTAGCGCTGGTGCAGGTGAAGGAGGACATGGAGGAAGATAAGCCTATGGACAGGCTTGTTTGCGGCGACGTGGGCTATGGCAAGACCGAGGTGGCGATTCGCGCCGCTTTTAAGGCGGTGATGGACGGTAAACAGGTGGCGATGCTGGTGCCGACCACGGTATTGGCACAGCAACACTACCTCACCTTCACCCAGAGGCTGGACGCTTTCCCGATAAGAATTGAGGCGCTAAGTCGATTCCGCAGTCCGAAGGAGCAACAGGCGGTTCTTGAAGGGCTGACCAGCGGCAACGTGGACATCTGCATCGGCACCCACCGGATACTCCAGAAGGACGTAATTTTCAAGGACATGGGACTGTTAATAATCGATGAAGAGCAGCGCTTCGGCGTTGCCCACAAGGAGCACTTCAAGAAAATGAGGCAGGCGGTAGACGTTCTCACCCTGAGCGCCACCCCCATACCCCGCACCCTCCACATGTCCCTGGTCGGAGTACGGGACATAAGCACCATGGAGACGCCGCCCGAGGCAAGGCTACCCATCAAGACATATGTCGCCGAGTACAACGAGCGGTTAATCCGGGAAGCCATCCTCAGGGAGCTGGAAAGGAACGGCCAGATCTTCTTTATCCACAACCGGGTACAGAGCATCGCCGCGGTGGCAGAACGGTTGCAACGGCTGGTGCCGGAAGCTGAATTCGTCACTGCCCACGGCCAGATGCCAAAGACAAATCTGGAGACGGTGATGGCTGATTTTACCCGCGGTAAGAGCGATGTGCTAGTCACCACTACCATTATTGAGTCGGGGCTGGATATGCCCAATGTTAATACCCTTATTATCAATCAGGCGGATAAGTTTGGCCTGACGCAGCTTTATCAACTGCGGGGCAGGATTGGGCGCGGCGCTAACCTCGCCCACGCCTATTTTCTTTACGACTGGGGAAAACGGCTGACGTCGACGGCGGCGAAGCGACTGAAAACGATATTTGAAGCTACCGAGCTGGGCGCTGGCTTCGGCATTGCTATGAAAGACCTGGAAATCCGGGGGGCGGGCAATTTGCTCGGTGTCAGGCAGAGCGGGTACATCAACACGGTGGGTTTCAGCCTGTACTGCCAGCTACTGGCGGCGGCGGTGGAGCGGCAAAGAGACATGAAGGATGGTAAGCCCGCTGTTATACCTGCCAGTCTGCCACCACCCACCATTAACCTGCCCCTGCCTGTCTATATACCGGAAGACTATATTACCGACCTTAACACGCGGCTGAGCCTCTACCGCCGATTGGTGCAGGTGAACGATATTGAGCCGGTGGACTCCCTGACGCAGGAATTAACCGACCGCTTTGGCGCGCCGCCGGCGGAGGTCAGGAACCTGCTGTACGGTCTCAGAATCAAAATCCGGGCGGCAAGAGCCGGCATTGAGTCCATCTCTACTGAAGAAAGGCAAATCGTGCTCCGGCGTTTTCCAGGCATGTACTTTAACCGGGAGCAACTGGAGTCCCTCCTGACAGAAGATGTAAAGGAGGGACTCAAGCTCAGCCTGAATCAGCTCCGCCTCTCCCCCAAAAGACTGGGTGGGGGGTGGCAGCAGGTGCTGGAGGATATATTGTTAAAGATGGGGTGATATAATGGTAGAGTAGGGTATTGTTATGTTAGAAAGAGACCGCGAATATTTAAATGATAAATTGGAGTACCCTGCAGAAGCGAAGGGTACAGACTATAAGTCCGCAGTCAAGTTTGACGAGCAATTTGGGAGTCTAAGAGAGGGGAAGCCCCTCTTAGATAACCCATTCCCCTTCCCTGGAAGGATAAAGGTCGAAGATCCAAGATTCTTTGAACTCTTCGAAGGATAGGGTCACCTTATAAAAACTATTGGGGTTGGCGGGAGAATCATTTGACAAATACCCTGCTTGCGGGGTATAAAAAGTGGTAAACTGCGAATAAGCTAACTTTAGCAGGCCTGCCTCAGCAGGTTGATGAAAGGAGCAAGATGGTCGCGTTACCTAAATGGAATGCAGAAACTGATGTCGTAATCGTGGGTTACGGACTTGCCGGGGGTGTTGCCGCCGTCGAGGCGCGCGACCTTGGCGCCGAGGTAATAATCCTGGATAAAAGTGAGTACCCCGGGGGCTGTTCCATCCTTTCCGGCGGTATGGTACTTTCCGCCCGTAACGCGGATGATGCCGAAAAGTACCTCCGGGTGACCCAAGGGGGGAGAGTTGACGGCAGCCTTATCCGCCCCTTCGCCGAAGCCCTCGCCGGCATGGAGGACTACGTTAAAAAACTTGCCGAACCGTACGGCGGTATCGTCAAGAACTCTAAGTCAACCGAGCCCGGAAAAGTGGCGGAGACCGGCTATATCCCGCTGGGCTATGATTTCCCGGGGTATGAGACTTTTTACCGCTCCGGAGTATCCGTATTACCCGGGTTTAAGGACTTCCCCTGGGTGCAGAAACTAAGCCCCGCCGGAATTAACCTGATGAAAGTCGTCTTTGACAGCGTGGAAGCGCGCTCGGTAAAGGTCATGCTGTCCACTCCGGTAGAGAGACTGGTAACCGATGCCGAGGGAACTGCCGTCGGCGTTATTGCCCGCAAAGATGGCCAGGAGCTGGCGGTCAGGGCACGCCGGGCGGTGATTCTGGCTTGCGGCGGCTTTGAGCAGAACGAGTGGCTGCTCAAGCAATATCTTCAGGGGATGCCCTTCTATTCCATGGCGCCGCTCACCCATACCGGGGACGGCGTTCTCATGGCACAGAAAGCGGGCGCGGCGCTATGGCACATGTGGCATATACACGGCGGCTACGGGTTTAAATTCGATAGATTCCCCATTGCCTTCCGGACGTCTTTTGCCGGGCCACGACAGCCCCGGCGCACCATGCCCTGGATAGTAGTGGACAAGTTCGGCTCCAGGTACATGAACGAATACCCACCCGCCCCACAGGACACCGGGCACCGACCGATGGAACTCTGGGACGCGGATATGAACGGATACTCCCGGATACCCTCCTATCTCATCTACGATGAAGCCGGCCGCAAGCACGGGCCCATCGGGCAGCCCCTCGCCATTGGCGATTACCGCTACGATTGGAGTCGGGATAATCTGCAGGAGGTAGCCCGGGGGTGGATTCTAAAAGAGGACAATCTGGAAAAGCTGGCACTGAAGATAGGCGAAACCGGAGACAACGAGGGCACGATGGAATCAGAGACCCTGAAGGCTACCGTGTCCGGGTGGAACAACAGTGTCAGCGAAGGAAAAGATCCCTTCCGCAGACCGCCGGGAACGATGATACCTATCGGTACGCCTCCCTTCTATGCGGTGCCGGTCTGGCCCCTCATCAGTAATACTCAGGGAGGCCCTCAGCACAACGTTAAGCAACAGATAGTCGACCCCTACGGTAGTCCCATTCCCCGGCTGTATGCCGCCGGCGAACTGGGCTCATTCTGGGCCCATGTCTACCTACTGGCGGGTAATCTGGGTGAGTGCCTGTCTTCGGGGCGTGTCGCCGGCACCAACGCCGCTACCGAATCTCCCTGCTAAGTTACCGCGCGACAATAAAACTATAGCCCGTTGTTATAGAAGAGCCGTCCGTTCACCTGCTTGGTGGGGTCGGGATCCATTGCCTGAAACCACTCAAAGCCCACCGTGGTGGCAAACCGGTATAACCGTCGTGAGGAAAAACCGGAGGTATATAAGGGCATGCCCTTCCCGCGCCATGAATTGGAAAACCGGGGCGCGGTATTTAATCTGACCGCAAAACCGGTAAAAATTGCCGATAACATTCCCGCCAGTGGAGAGGTCCCGCAAGTGACTGATTTTGAAAAGATGGGCTCCGGCAAAACCAAACGGTATATTAAGGAAGACACCGGGTTGAAGCCTGACGACTTTTGGGATGACCTGGCAATATTCATAGAGACGGAGCCAGGTCTGGTCATTGCGGCGGGTTGTGCTCACCGCGGTATTATCAATACCATATACCACGCACAGCAAATTACCGGAATAAAGTCGGTTTACGCCGTAGTGGGCGGGGCGCATCTTGTAGAGGTATCCGAGGAGCGATTGCGGCAGACAATAGCGGCGCTAAAAGAACTCGATGTTTAGAAGATAGGTCTGTGTCATTGTAGCGGTATGCGCGCCATTACGATGATGGCGCATGAGTTTGGTGACAGGTTCTTCTTCAACAATTCGGGCATCACCATTGAATTGCCATAATAATGATGCCTCCATTTACCCGGCGGGAAACAAATAATTTTAGTAAAACCATAACAGAACAGAAAGTTGCTCCCTAATCACTATTTACATAGTCCCAATTGGTGATACAATTATAGAGAAAAATATTTGTAAACGGGGGTGCTGGTAATGAGCATCGAATGGTATCGCGACCTGATTATTTCTATATCCGGAATAGTGTTAATCGTGGTGCTTATTTTTACCACTGTGCTATCATATCAACTGTATCGTCACGTAAAGATAATACTGGATTCAGCGAGAACCGTTTCGCGAACCGTACAGGGGGCCTCCAGCTACGTAGCAGACGAAGTGATTAAACCGCTGGTTCAGGCGGTAACCTTAATTCAAGGTATACGACAGAGAATTGACACCATGAGTAAGGTCTTCAAAAAAAAGGAAGGAGGCAGAGGTGACTGAGAAAGATAGCGGCGCTGGATTTGTTTTCGGATTTATCGTTGGCGCCACCATTGGTCTGGCGATGGGTCTGCTCTATGCGCCACAACCGGGACGGGAAACACGGGGGCTGTTAAAGGAAAAAGCGGAAGAACTGAAGGGAAAGGCGACTGAAGTTGCCGAAAAGGTGAAGGAAACGGCTGCTGAAGCTAAGGAAAAGGCACAAGTCAAGCTGGAGGAAGTGAGAGGGAAAACTGTAGAGAGTCCCGAAATTGAGTGATTGACCCGGTAATGTCTTGCTAGCATAAGTCCGGTGGACTGATATCGCTGACCGGGTTTATGGAGACGTAAAGAATGTTTGAATATTCTTACCTGCCGAAATAGCAATAAACGAGGTTAAACTTGAACCCGACTAGTGGTGTATTTAAAAGGTACTGGCGCCTCGTATCCTTGGTAATAGGTATAGTTGTGGTCTTTGTGCTTGCCTATGCGTTAAGAAGCGCGCTGTTTCCATTTGCGGTGGGTCTGGTACTTGCCTACCTTTCACTGCCGGTAATTTCCTGGGTTGAGAAGAGACTGCCCTTCCGAGGCCGGCTTCAGCAAACCAAGCGTGTTACTTTAATAATAGTTATTTATCTGATATCTTTGGTACTGGTCGTCCTCTTGTCTTTCTATCTCTTTACCGCGGTGATTAACGCTTTTTTGGTTCTGATAAATAATGCCCCCCAGTACATCTCCCGGGGTCTATACGAACTGCAGCAGTGGGCGGAAGCCCTCCGCCAGCAGTTTCCTCCCGAAATCCAGTACCAGGTAGACAAATGGTTCCTGGACGCCGGGGTCGCCGTGGGCAATGCAATACAAGGGATTGTCCTGAGAAGTATATCTTTTATACCAAGTACGTTTAGCCTTTTCTTCGGCCTTGCCGCCTTACCCATTTTCCTCTTCTATATCCTCAAGGATTCAGAAAAACTAAAAAAGGGATTTTATTCGCTTTTCTCACCGTGGGTAGCCGAGCATATCAAAAATATTATCATCGTCATTGAAAGCGTACTGGGACGATATATCCGTGCTCAGTTACTGCTCGGGTTAATCGTGGGTTACCTTTGTTTTGTCGGGTTACTTATCCTGAAGATAGAATTTGCTCTGGTGCTGGCTATATTTGCCGGATTTACCGAACTCATCCCGATATTGGGTCCCTGGATTGGTGGCGCTACGGCGGTAATAGTTACCTTAGCCATAGTCCCGGAAAAGGCGCTCTGGGTGGCGTTACTCTTCCTTCTGGTTCAGATATTGGAAAATGGTCTCCTCGTCCCCAGAATTCAGGGGGGTTATTTACGAGTACATCCGGCGGTGGCCATTGTTCTGCTCGTCTTGGGAGCTTACATTGCCGGGTTCTGGGGAATAGTACTGGCGGTTCCGCTAACGGCTACTATTGTGAGAATCTATAAATATTTCCAGCGTAGCCTCGAATCGACAGAAAGTAAGCCGAATCCTGAGTGATAAACTAATTACCGCTTTGCCGGGGTGGGGTTAAAAAACAACTCTCAAGAATGTTTACCGTGTTTATCTCCGGGTAACTGCACTACCTCCGGTTTTGAGGTAGTTGACGAGTACAGGTATTGTAGTTAGAACTTGGTTTTGGTAATCTGGGAAGGGCGATTATTTACAGGGGGCAGTCAGATTAAAGAGACCTACGCAAAAGCCGGCGTCAGCATTGATAGTGCGTCTAAAGTTAAGACGATGATTGCTCGGCATGCCCGTTCCACTTTCCGCCCCGAGGTCTTGAGCGGCATTGGTTTCTTCGGGGGGCTTTTTGAATTCAAGGGGTACCAGCAGCCGGTTCTGGTATCCAGTGTTGACGGCGTCGGCACCAAGCTGAAGATTGCCTCAGCGTTATCCAGACATGATACCATCGGTATTGATCTGGTGAACCATTGCGTTAACGACATCTTCACCGGAGGCGCGCAGCCGCTTTTCTTTCTGGATTATATTGCCATGGGTAAGCTGGTGCCGGAACAGGTAGGCGATATTGTGAAGGGTTTAGCCCGCGCCTGCCGGGAGACGGGCTGTGCCCTTATCGGCGGTGAAACCGCCGAGATGCCGGGAATATATAGTGGTGAAGATTATGACCTGGCTGGTTTTATCGTGGGGGTGGTGGAGAAGGGCCAAATCATCACCGGGAAGACGATAACCGCCGGCGATACGATTATTGGCTTACCTTCCAGCGGTTTACACACCAACGGCTATTCCCTAGTACGCCGGATTTTCGGCGAATCCCGCCACGCACTGGATAAACACTGCTCGGAGCTAGGCCGAACTTTAGGGGAGGCATTGCTGGAACCTCACCGATGCTACTATCACCAGTTGAAGCCGTTACGGCCCTTTATTAAGGGAATGGCTCACATCACCGGCGGCGGCCTGCCTGATAACCTGCCCCGTATCCTGCCCGATGGTTTGACGGCACGATTTGATAGTCAGACGTGGGTAATCCCGCCCATTTTCAAGCTCATCCAGAAGCAGGGTAATGTCGACGGGACGGAGATGTTCCACGTTTTTAACATGGGTATCGGCATGGTGGTTATCTGCGCAGCAGATGATGCTGACCGCTTCCGCCAGTCTCTGCCGGAGGCAAAAGTTATTGGTGAGATGGCGAGGCGGGGGGGGAAGGCGAGGGTGGTTATAGATTAGGGAATACAAAAACCCTCTCCCCTAACTCCTTTGAGGGAAAGGGGGACACCGGGGGTGAGGATGAAAGCGGGGAAGAGAGCTTACGGGTGATATAAAGACACAAACTGAGCCCAGTAGATTGGAGGAGTTTTTATGCGGGCTATTATCAGCGTGTCGGACAAAGTGGGGGTAACTGACTTTGCCCAAGAATTAAGTCAGCTTGGATTTGAAATATTCAGCACCGGCGGTACCAAGAAGGCGCTGGCGGAGGCTAAGGTGCCGGTCAAGAGCGTTTCTGAAATCACCGGTTTTCCGGAGATACTCGATGGCCGGGTAAAGACGCTGCATCCGGCGGTGCATGGCGGTATTCTGGCCCGGCGTGACCTGCCCTCTCACCTGGAGGAGTTAGTCCGGAATAAAATCGAGGTTATTGACCTGGTGGCCATTAACCTGTATCCCTTTGTCCGGACGGTCGCCCGAGAGGGCGTCAGCCGGGACGAGTCTCTGGAGAATATTGATATTGGCGGGCCAACTATGATTCGCGCTGCTGCCAAGAATTTCCCCGGGGTCAGCGTGGTGGTGGACCCCGCCGATTACGCCCTGGTCGTTGCCAAACTGAAGCAGGGCGGTCTGGATATTGCGGAACGCCAGCGGCTGGCTCAGAAGGCGTTTCAGCATGTCGCCAGCTATGACACCGCCATCTCTCAGTATCTGAGGCGGGGAGAGGAAGGCTTTCCTGAGGAGATGACCATATCCCTGAAGAAGCGCTTCGGACTGCGCTACGGTGAGAATCCGCACCAGCCGGCGGCATTCTATGCCGAGCTGGAGGTTGGCGGGAAGACGGGCAGCGGTATCACCCGGGCGGAACAGTTGTGGGGTAAGGAGCTGTCTTTCAATAATATTCTCGATACTGACGCTGCCTGGGGCGCGGTTACTGACTTCGCGGCGCCGTCGGTAGCCATTATCAAGCACACCAATCCCTGCGGTCTGGCGAGCTGTGATGATGTTGCCGAAGCCTACCGGCGCGCATTAAGCGGCGACCCGGTGGCTGCCTTTGGCGGAATCGTGGCGGCAAACCGGCCGGTTACTCCAGCGATGGCGGAGGTAATGAGGTCAGTCTTCTTCGAGATTGTGATTGCCCCGGAATACGAGGTAGCGACACTGGAAACATTGAAACGTAAGAAAGACCTGCGTATCCTGGTGGCGGAACTTCCGCCCGGTTACGGTACGGCGGAACCCGGCTACCTTGATTTCCGCAGGGTTAAAGGCGGCTTCCTCGTCCAGGCCTCCGATTCGGTTCCGGAGAGCAGTGTCAATCTGAAAACGGTAACTCAGCGTGAGCCGACCCGGGCCGAAACAGACGATCTGCTTTTTGCCTGGCGGGTGGTGAAACATATTAAATCCAACGCTATTGTGCTGGCCAAGGATAAGACGTTAGTGGGCATGGGCGCGGGACAGCCCAGCCGGATTGTTAGCGCCAAGATAGCCAGCGAAAAAGCGGGGGATAAGACCAAGGGTAGCGTGATGGCTTCCGACGCCATGTTCCCGTTTTCAGATGTGGTTGAGGCAGCGGCGGACTGTGGCGCCACCGCCATCATCCAGCCCGGCGGCTCAATCCGGGACGAGGAGTCGGTTAAGGCGGCTGACAAGCACAATATTGCCATGGTCTTTACCGGGGAAAGGCATTTTAGACATTAGGCTATATGTGACAACATAAATACTTGCGTATCGGAGTGGATACCGGCAAATTCTAAATACTATCCTTCCCGGGAAGGGGAGAGCAGGATTCCACAAAAAAGTGAGGGAGGGATTGGTAAACGATCTTAATTCGACCGTTGACCACCTGGCGGAAATAGTCGAGGCGTTACCGACCGAGGAAAAGGCGCTTTTCCGGCGAATATACCGGGTTACCACCGCGACGGGCGAGCTGAGAATGCCGTCGAGCATGACTCCCTGGGTGAGACAGCAATTCGGCTCGGTGGCAGCCGTCACCAGCCAGCGGATTACCCGGGTAACCAACCGGGTGACCGGCGAGGAGTCGCTATTTAATATCTTGCGCGCCTCACGCCCGGTACAGGCTAAGGACAGGCAGAGCGTTGCTGCCCAGCTTGAGGAAGCCCGTCGCCGGGACTTGTTCCAGAATCCCAATGATAACACCCCGGCCGATATTTTTGGGCGGGTAGCCGGTAAGCACTGCGTTACCGCCAGCAATATTGCCAAATACGATGAACTGCACGGGGTGGTCATCTTTAATGAATTTAACCCCCTTCACTTTACCCGGGAGCAGATTATCGACTACATCGATACTGGTCAGGAGTGGGCAAGGCGAGCCCATGCCGCAAATCCCGCCGCCAGGTATTTCTTGTTCATCTGGAACTGTCTGTGGCGCGCCGGCGCCTCGATACATCACGGGCATGCCCAGGTGATGTTGACCAGTGACCGGCACTATGCCCGTGTCGAGGGACTGCGGCAGGCTGCCCAGAGCTATAAACAAACGTACGGCTCAAGTTACTTTGCCGACCTGTTCCGGGTTCACCACTCGGCAGGCTGCGCTATGGAGAAGGCGGGAGTTAGAATCCTGGCCCACCTCACCCCGTTCAAGGACAATGAAATCATGCTGCTGGCGGATGAACTGAATCTACCGCTTAAAGAAAGCATCTATGAGGCGCTGGCCTGTTTTAGAGATAAGCTGGGGGCATGCAGTTTCAATCTCGGTCTGGTAACGCCGCCATTGTCGGAAACCGCCGAGAGCTGGGAAAGCTTTCCGGCAATGGTCCGATTGGTTGACCGGGGTGACCCCGATAGCCGGGCTTCGGACGTGGGCGGTATGGAGATTTACGGCGCCAGCGTTATCTCCAGCGACCCGTTCAAGCTAGCCCGCCAGCTAGGGCAGTACCTGGCTCCGGATTTAAGTGGATAATGTATAGTTAATTCGTAATTATGTACTAAATAAAGGTAGTGGTAGAATAGGGGTATGGTTGAAGCCTCTCTTAACCCCATTAAGATTATCGCAAGAGTGTGGGCAGTGGGAATAAAAGGTCGAATTCTCGTGGTCACATGGGTTCTTGTGGTGGTTCTAGCAGTATATTTTTGGTATTCGGTGGGGATAGAGTTAAAAGCCATTGGTTTGACTGCCGTATTTGTGATACCAATTGGGTACTTTATATCTCTAGGGGTGTTTTCAGAATTACCACGCCTAAAAATTATATGGATAGGGAGTGGTAGTAGCCCAGCGAAGGCTGAAAATGGAGATTTACCTTTACACGCGAGTGGTATTTTTTTGGGGTTATAATTACCGTCACTAACGGAGTTAAGAAATTAGACCTTGAACCTATGATGATTTTGCACGAAACGGGAACCGGTAAGAAATTTTATGAGATGAGTCCGATGGAAGTTTGCCCACGCTCGGCATTAATCGCAAATAAAGAAGGTAGAGCTTGGCATCAATACTACGGTGAAAGACCACCGCATTGCCCAGCTATATTAGAATTAGAGCCAGAAAAAACTGTCCGCTATCACCTAGGGTTTCTAGGGGAAAGGACTGGGTAGATAGGCTGGGTTTCACGAAAGTGGCACAAGCACATTTTCCCCTGAAATTCATTGATAACGGAAGAGGCATTGCATTTGAATGTGTTGATAAAGGTAAAAAAGGTGTTGAGTGCAAACGCTCACGATTTAACTAACTCTTTATACTCCAAATTCTCAGACTGAATAAGTTTAAGTAGTGTATCCCTGAACAGATACGAATTATCACGGTTGTCAGATCCCTTGTCAAGTATATAATCCCCGTATAATTAATTATTAAGGAGAAAAGGAAGAATTGCCATGGTGGAGTATATGGTCGGTTTTTTCACCTCTTTTTCGCCAACCCGAATATCTTAGGTATCGGTTTAGCCATATTATTCGGCGCAATCTGGCTTGCCGGCTACCGGCCACCGCTATTTACCAGACACTGGCTGTGGGCGGTGCTGTTGAGCAGCGTCATCCTTACTCTGGTGGGCATTGCCTTTATTCAAATTCCCCTGCAAACTTGGACCGGACAGGCGTTGAGATATTTCTTCAGCCAGGATATTCTAGCCAGCTGGCTTCTCTTTACCGGACTACCCGCCATACTCCTCAGCGGGTTCGTGTAGGAAGGCACCAAGCTGGTGCCCGTCGTCGCTTACCGGTGGCGACAGGGCAGGAACGTTGACCCTAAACTGGGACTGCTCATTGGCGCTATTGCCGGGGCGGGGTTTGGTATTTTCGAGACACAGTGGGCAAATAATAACATATTTGCCGCCGGCTGGACACGGAAAGTAGTCCAGGTTAACGGACCTATGGCGCTTTTCGGATTCGGGGAGAGGTTTTTCGTCACTGGCTTCCATATTGCTGCCAGCGCTCTGGCGGGATACGGCCTTACCCGGGGGTGGGGGTGGCAGTTCTATCTGTTAGCCTCAATGGCGCACGCCCTGATTAATTACAGCGTTATTTTTTTGCAATCCGGGATTCTAACGCCGGTGGCTACGGAGATATTTATTGCCGATGTAGCGATAATAGCTGTTGCCGGAACTTTGTGGCTACGCTGGCGGAGAAATAGGGAACCAGCGGCGCCCGCGATACAAGATGACTAATGCTATTGGCTAGCACCAGACCGCAATCACGGGCATGATATTCACCGACACGATGCCCCATATTCCAGAGGTACCGAGAGGCCGGGATGTCTCAATTCTCTTGCCCTCCACTTCACCCCAGTCGTGGACTACGGGTAAAGTCAACCAGCGCCCAAATAGCTTTGCCCGGGCCAGCCCGATACAGACGGCAACTCTAACCGGTATGCCTAACGCCTTACATTCCCGCCTAAGCCTAATGGATTTTATGAAGCATTCATTGCTGAGAAGATGGTACGGTTCCCGTCTCAGCCTCTCGGCTAGCTCTTCCGCCTTTGCTATATTGGTCACTCCGCTATCCTCTCCAGCGTCAGACACAATATTTGCTTCGTTTCCTCGGAGACCCTTACCCGCTCGTCCACTCGCCAGCCAACCACCCAGATGATTTGACCCGGGGAGCCGATAATGGGCACTTGCTGGCGCCAGGAGCGAGGTATCCGGGCATCAATCATAAACTCACCCAGCTTTTTGGACTGGTTTAAGCCCAGTGGTTGGAACCGGTCACCCCGCCGCCGTGCTCTTACCACCAGGCTATCGCCGGTTTTTACAAAGTCAAAGTAAGCCGTAAAGCGATTATCGGTTAAACCATTACCGGCAGACTTCACTTCCGCTGCCAATTGTTCCCGGTCAGTAATGGTAGCGGTAATTTGCCAGCCGGGCAGTTTGGTTTCACCGGGCAGTTTTAACGGGAATTCCCCGCTTAATGGCGGGAATGGTGAGCTTACCGGCTCATCGGCGCCGAGCAGATAGCGGTGGTAGTCAATGGTAAAGGTTATTCCCCCTGGCAGGTTCAGTTTCTTTCCCGTCGGCTTGGTTAAGGCAGCCATTAAATCTTCGATATGGCGTGCCTCAATGTCCCTGAGGTCACCCAGCAGTTTTTCCACCGCGATTCGGAGCAGGTGCCGTTGCAAGGCAGGAGGCAACTCCAGGAATTCCTCTTTGGCCAGAGAAATCGTGTTTGCCTGCCGTTGCGCCAGGTTATCCCATATTCGCCGGGCGGTACTGTCCAGAAAAGCCAGGTCATCATGGGCGATGCGGGAAGTGCGGAGCAACGCCTCAGTTATCCGGGGGTTATAGTTCTTAAGAAATGGGAGAAGTTTGAGTCGGATTCTGTTCCTCAGGGGTGATAGCGATCGGTTGGAAGTATCATGCCGAGGTGTAAGCTGGTGATAACGGCAGTAGCCGGCGATCTCCTCCCGGTTTACCGTTAAAAGCGGTCTTATTACGGTAAGCTTACCGGTACCGATTTGCCGGGTAACACCCGGTTGCAGTCCGCGCAGACCCCTGGTTCCGGCGCCACGAATCAAATGCATTAGTACCGTCTCGACATGGTCATCCCGGGTGTGCCCGACTGCCATCTGACTGGCGCCGACAGTTCCGGCTACTTGAGCCAGGAAGGTATATCTTACCTCGCGGGCGGCCTCTTCTAAAGAAAGGCGCTGTCGGGTCTGATAGCTCCGGACATTACGCGACTCAATGGTAGCCGGAATGCCGAGTCGGTAAGCTAATTCGGTAACGTATCGGGCATCATCCTCAGCTTCAACGCCGCGCAGCTGGTGGTTCAGGTGAGCCAGGTGGAGCCGGATACCCAGTTCCGGCTGTAACTGAACTAGAACGTGGAGCAGGCAGACCGAGTCCGGGCCACCGGATACCGCCACCAGCAGCGGGTGTTTCTTCGATACCAGCCGGTGCTTCCGGATAAAATGAAGCACCTTCAGCTTCAGCGTGTCTGGGTCTTCCCCGGTGTTTTTCATCTACTTGTCGCCCAGGTTAGTTTGTTTCCAGAATGAGCTCGGTACGGTGCATGGACCGCGGGTGGGCGGTAAAGCCAAGAGCGATGATAACCTGCTCTGGCCTTCCGGAACCACCGCTGTCACAGCGTAACCGCATGCCGATGGTGCCATACGGGGGTTGGCAGTTGATAAGCCACAGGTCACTGATTAGCGTCCGTAGGTCATATTGGCGCACTCCGGTGTCCCGCTGGTGCTGCCATGGCAGGGTTTCTAACGCCAGCAGTGACGTAAGTTTTGCCTCTATTTCTTTCTGCCTCGCGTTCGTTTCTACCGTAACCGAATATTCGGCAAGGCGTAGCTGTGCCTGTAAAGATGGCAAAATTAGCGATACGGGGAGTATCTGCCGCATTGCAATGCCGGGCGGTAATTGCTGATTGAGGGCAGCGGTAAAGAAATGCGGGGAAACCCACCGGGTGCAGAAGACATCCATCAACTCGGCTTCGCTGGTTACTCCTACCGCCAGCGGCGCCGCCAGTGATATCCGGGGACGGGGATTATATCCCTCGGAATAAGCCAGCGGTATCCCGGCACGGTGAATTGCCCGCTGCCACAAGCGCATTACATCCAGATGGGAGATAAACTTTACCTCTTCCCCTCGAGAGAACTTAATTCGCAGACGTTGCATTTTCCTCCCCGGACTTACCTCGGGACTGCTCTTTGGTCAACAGAATTTCTTCGATTTTTACCCCGCGCATTCTGGTAATGACCAGCTTTATTCTCTTATACCTTAGCTGTTCACTCGGCTTGGGGATATGCCCCAGAAGCTGGAGCACGAAGCCGGCTACCGTCTCATAATCACCATCGGGTAACTCCAGTCCCATCTCTTCATTCGCCTGCTCGATGCGCATCCCGCCATCAATCTGGAAGGTGTATTCGTTTATCGTCTCGTACTCCTTTTCGGCAGCGGCCAGTTCATCCCCTACCGGCCCCACTATTTCCTCTACCAGGCGGCTCAGACTTACTATCCCGGCGGTACCTCCGTATTCGTCGACGACCACCGTCATCCGGTAGTTCCTATCCCGCATCTCGGAGAAAAGCTCACCTACCGGCTTGGTCTCCGGAGTAAAATAGGCCGGGCGTAACAGGTCATTAATGATGTCTTCTTTACTTACGCTGCCGTTGGCCAGCGCCATCAGCACGTCCTTCACCGACAGGAAACCGACGACATCGTCCATGTTCTCCTGATATACCGGGAAACGGGAGAGTGGGGACTGCGCATAGAGATTTAGGAAATCGGCCAGCCGGGAGCCCTGCTCGATAGAGATTACCTCCGGGCGCGGCACCATCACTTCACGGACCGGTCGGCTGCCAAACTCAAAGACCTTGTGCAGCATCTCGGCTTCTTCCTCCTCCACCGTTCCCTCTTTGTGTCCCACCGATATCATGGCACGGATTTCCTCCTCACTGACTATCGACCGCGGCATGGGTGTTCCACCCACAATCCGGGTGATACCCGAAGCTATCCAGCTTAACCCGAAGACAAAAGGGGTAAACAGCCACGATACCAGCTGTATCGGTCGAGCAAGGGTTAGAGATAACCTTTCTGCGTGCCTGATGGCGATAGTCTTGGGCGCCGTCTCGGCAAAAATAAGGAGCACTATGGTTACGCCGATGGTGGCGAAGAGGATACCACGTTCTCCCCACAGGGAGATTGCTAGCGCGGTGGCCAGGGCGGCGGCCGCCGTGTTAACCAGGCTGGTGCCCAGCAATATGGTGGAGAGCAGTTTTTCCGGGTGCTCAAGCATGCGGGAAACCCGTTTGGCCCCCCTAACCTCGGTGCGGATTAAGTGCTCAAGCTTAATCCGCTGGATAGAGAGAAAAGCGGTTTCCGAGCCGGAAAAGAGGATAGATAACAGAAAACAGACAAATAGCAACACTACGAACAATGTTTCATTATCAGACATATATCAATTCCCCCCACTATCAACTGAGATGGTCCCCTACTAGCCAAATGATAGCATCGGTTCACAGGTGTGTCAAAAGAATGTACTTCTCCATTATCTTAGTGATGCATTATATCCTTGTCCCGTCATTGCGAGGCACGCAGTGCCAAAGCAATCTGATGAGATTACTTAACAATCCTATCCCCCTGACCCCCTTCCCTTACTAAGGGAAGGGGATAAAGTCCTTCTCTGGAAGGATAAAGGGGATAGGGTTACCCGCCAACAAAGGGGGTGAGGTTAACCGGCAGGCTGGACAGAGCGCGGTCATTTATCTGGGGTCTATGCTATAATTCGGGGGTATGAAGATTCTGGGTATCGAGACCTCCTGCGATGAAACGGCGGCGGCGGTGGTGGCGGATGGGATCAGTATTCTGTCCGATCCAATTGCCTCTCAGGTTGAAATCCACGCCCGTTACGGGGGTATTGTCCCCGAAATAGCTTCAAGACAGCACATCCTGGCAATTATTCCCATTATTGAACAGGCGATGGCGGAGGCTAAAATAACCTGGAACGACCTGGACGGTATTGCCGTTACGATTGGACCGGGTCTGGCCGGCTCACTACTGACGGGTGTAAATATAGCTAAGGCCATCGCTCTGGCTCGGGGGCTACCCCTCATGGGGGTCAATCACCTGGAGGGTCATATCTATGCCAATTACCTTACCGGCGACAGTATAAATTTCCCCGCGGTATGCCTCATCGCTTCCGGGGGGCACAGCGATCTGGTGTTAATGAGGGGGCACGGGGACTACGTGCTCTTGGGACGCACCCGGGATGATGCCGCCGGCGAGGCCTTTGACAAAGCCGCCCGAATACTAGGTCTCGGCTATCCCGGTGGCCCCGCTATTGAGCGTGTCGCCAGGACCGGTAAGGTTTCTCTTCAGTTGCCTCGCGCCTGGCTTAAGGGAACAAGCGACTTCAGTTTCAGTGGTATTAAGACCGCCCTGTTACGCCTGGTGGAAGGAGGTAAGGTCTCATCTCCGGAGGACGCCGCTGCCAGCTTTCAGGAAGCGGTGATTGATGTTTTGGTCACCAAGACAGTTGCCATAGCCAGAGAGCACCGGGTTAAACAGATTTGGCTGGTGGGTGGGGTGGCGGCAAACAAACAGCTGCGCCAGCGGTTGGCGACGGATTCACCCCTGCCGGTTTTAATTCCACCACCGGTGTTATGTACCGATAATGCCGCTATGATTGCCGCCTGCGGTTACTACCGGCTCAGCGCCGGTAAAACTGCCGGTCTGGACCTCGACGTGGTTCCCGGGCTCCGGCTGACTTAACGGATAACCGTAACATTTGCCCTGAATGCACCGGATGTGGTAGAGGTGGATTAAACCCTGCTGCTGCCCTGCGGAGTTGACCCGGAAACCACTCCTCCCAAACTGCTCTCTCATATGCCTTTCCAGCGTATTTGATGCCAGACGGGGGTGATGGCGATAGAGGGTAATCGCTTTCCGGCCAGGTTCCGGCTGAGAACTGATTTTGCTCCAGGCGAAGGTAAGGGGCAGCACTACATTGACCACGATATCAGCGGCGCGTCCGGCGCCGATAAGCGTGGGGTTTCTGTTCGTACGGTAGGGGCCAAAGTCAAAGTGGCTTACCCAGTAACCATCGCTGGTGACTATTAACGGTGACGCCAGGCCGTGGAGCTTGCCGAACGATGCCTCTGCCACCATCTTGACCATCTCCCGTAATATGTCCTTACCCTGGTAGCGGAGGACAATATGGCTCACCGCGGCCATACGGCGAAGTGGGGAGTTATTTGGCCGGACCTTAAACAGGTGCCAGTCGCCGGCGGATATTGCCGCAGTATGGCCGGAAGAGGCCCACCGCATCTCCAGTTCATTCACCCACCGGTTAGCTAAATTTTCCAGACGACTATTCTGGCTCTGTGAGGGCAGGAGCCCCGCGGTACCGAAAAGAAGCGTCTGCTGCCGGGCAAGACGTTCTTCATTTGATGATAGTGATGATAGGCGAATAACTATAGCTTCCAGAGTCTGCAGGGGGGACTTCCGGGACAGCTCCAGAAAGGGGCGTTTATTCTTGATATAACCAAGAGCTTCCATTATCCCCTGATAGAGGGCTTGACCCGCCTCCATTCGGGCTAACTCGGTCTGAAACCGGGCCGTCTTCATCCGAAAGCGTTCCTCTCCAGCACGCTCTAGAACCTCCGATAAGACGCGGGCAGGTAGGCAAGCCGCCACCTACCGACAGGGCATTATTGACCCCGGCAAAAACGCCGGTGGATTTTCACCGAAGGAGTCCTGTCCAACAAGACAGAAGGGCGAGTGGTTAAGCCGGTCATCCCGATACTTATGGAGTGCCAGTACCGGGATGTCCCGTCCGCTTTGGCGGGTAGTCGCTTTACCGTTATGGGACCACATCACCACATGCAGGATAACACGGTTGTAGTGCGGGTCCTGGTGGTGCCGATGAGCTTGCCACCCACTGGCGTTAACGTGAACTTCAATATCACCCTTGAGCAAACCATGATTGGTGGCAATAACGGTATCCCGAAAATCAGCGCCCCGGTCATTATTTACCCCGCCCGGGTAGATTATCTTTAGCGGCTTACCATCCTCAGTGACCAACTCGGTTTGATTAAGCAAAAGGCGTTGCCAGAGTTGAACGATTTTTTCTCCGTAAGATTATTCTCCAAGTCTCCCCGTCCCTTTGTGCCACACGTTAACGTGTATTTGTTAAGGCTTTTCGGGTGTTTGGGGGGAAGACGCCGCGTTGTATTTAAAATCGGCCCGTTCGGCAATGATGGAAAGCAGGGTGGCGGAGGCGCCGCGAGGTTGGTACATACCGGTTTCCCATTCACTTATGGTTTGCTGGCGTGTGCCCAATCTGTCGGCAAACTCACACTGAGTCAGCTTGAGGTGACGCCTTAAAGTCTGAATGCGCTGCCGGTTCCACCGCCGCGGGTTCTTATCCCGGTTATTCATGGTTAAAACCTACACTATTTAGTGTGAACTGTCAAAGGGTTAAAGTTAGTAGATGATGAAAAATACTGAAATAAAGAGTAATATGAATAAAAACGGCCTATAATAATCAATAAAATGTTATCAGTAACCTATAATGGTAAAAAAGAGCTGTAAAAAGGGATCAATCAAGTTGCGGAATTAGCTCTATCTGCGCTATTATGTAATTAGCAGTCTCGCTAAGAGACTGCTAAAATTTGATACCGAGTTAAGGAAGGAGACGAGTAATGGCAATAAATCTGCAACCATTGGCTGACCGCCTGGTAGTCAAACCTATTGAAAGGGAGGACATAACCAAAGGTGGGATTTTCCTGCCGGATACGGCCAAGGAGAAACCCCAGGAGGGTAAGGTGCTGGCGGTTGGGCCGGGTAGACTAACTGAAGACGGAAAGCGGATTACCATGGATGTCAAGGTGGGGGACATCGTCATTTATGCCAAGTACGGCGGTACGGAGATTAAGGTTAACGATGAAGAAGTGATGATTCTGCGCGAGAGTGACATCCTGGCCAAAAAGTCTAAATAAATCGGATTAATGAGGAGGAAAAAGTGGCCAAACAGATAGTATTTGAGGAAGAAGCGAGACGTTACCTGAAAAATGGAATAGATGTTCTGGCGGATGCGGTTAAAGTAACCCTGGGTCCCAAGGGACATCCGGTAGCGTTGGACAAAAAATGGGGCGCACCGTCAGTTGTTGATGATGGTGTCGCTATTGCTAAGGAGATTGAACTGCCTGATCCTTTTGAGAATATGGGAGTTCAGCTGGTTAAAGAAGCCGCCTCGAAGACCAATGACGCCTGTGGCGACGGCACGACGACATCAACCATGCTGGCTCATGCCATTATTACCCACGGATTCAAGAATGTGGCCGCGGGCGCTGAGCCTATTTCACTCAAAAAGGGGATCGAGAAGGCAACCGAGGCCATTCTTGATGAGCTGAGCCGGGTTTCTACCGAGGTAAAAGGGAAAGACCAGATTGCTCAGGTAGCCAACATCACTGCCAAGGACCAGAAGATTGGCGATTTAATTGCCGAGGTGATGGAGAAAGTCGGCAAGGATGGGGTTATCACTGCTGAGGAGTCCAAAGGCGTACAGTATGAGACCGAATACGTCGAGGGCATGCAGTTCGACCGCGGTTACATCAGCCCCTATTTCATCACTAACGCCGAAAAGATGGAAACCGTGCTTGAGGATCCGTACATTCTGATTACCGACAAGAAGATTTCCGCGGTGGCTGACATGCTGCCGGCTCTGGAGAAGATACTGCAGGTATCCAAGAATCTGCTGATTATCGCCGAGGATGTTGACGGGGAAGCTCTGGCTACCCTGGTGGTTAACAAACTGAGGGGTACGCTCAGTGTTCTGGCGGTTAAAGCTCCCGGCTTCGGCGACCGGCGCAAGGCGATGCTGGAAGACATTGCCCTGTTGACCGGCGGCAAGGTTATTTCCGAGGAAGTGGGACGTAAGCTTGATTCGGTTGAGGTGGAAGACCTGGGAAGAGCCCGCCGGGTAACTTCGGATAAAGATAAGACTACCGTGGTTGAGGGGAAAGGCTCTGATGACGATATCAAGGGCAGAATCAAGCAGATTAAAGCCCAGATTGAAGAGACCACTTCCGATTTTGACCGGGAGAAACTCCAGGAGAGGCAGGCGAAACTGGCCGGTGGCGTTGCCGTAATCAAGGTCGGTGCGGCGACCGAGGTTGAGCTTAAAGAGAGAAAGCACCGGGTTGAAGATGCCTTATCGGCTACCTGGGCGGCAGTTGAGGAAGGTATCCTGCCCGGTGGTGGTGTTGCCCTGCTCAACGCTCTTCCCGTTCTGGATAAACTGAAGGTTAAAGGTGACGAGGCGACCGGTGTTGATATTCTCCGGAAGGCAGTGGAAGAGCCGATTCGCTGGATAGCCATAAACGCCGGTAAAGACGGCTCAGTGGTAGTGGATAGCGTTAAGAAGAGTCCCGCCGGGACTGGTTACGATGCTGAAAAAGATGAGATTGTTGACATGGTAGAGAAGGGTATTATCGACCCGACCAAGGTAGTTCGGTCGGCGTTACAAAATGCCGCCAGCATCGCGGCTATGGTGCTGATTACCGAATCCCTGGT